>CAYZPC010000001.1:0-23327 GCA_964480705.1 uncultured archaeon
CATCCAACAAATCGGTAATTTTTACTTTTCCGTCCTCGACGTATTGGGCGCCCAAAATAATCGTGTGCATACATGCCTCATGAAGAATGAGGAGATATATTAAGGATGCGAATCGTTGTGAAAAAGAAAAAGAATGGAATGCACCGGGGAGGATTTGAACCTCCGACCTCCCGATTATCAGTCGGGTGCTCTACCAGGCTAAGCTACCAGTGCGAACTTTTGCAAAAGTTCGATCAAAAGCCTATGTGGGGATTTTGAAAATCCCTGGTAATAGTCTTCAATCTGACTTTGTGCTACCAAGAAATCGGTCAAAGAATGCTTTTAAAGGCAATCCAAGCCACCAGGCTAAAAGGCGTGCCCAGGTATATTTCTCCTATGAAATACTCCTACGCCGGGTTGAAACTTTCTTCCCCAGCGGTTTTAGCCCCTATGTCAGGGGTTTCTACGCTCCCTTTCCGCTTGTTGTGCAAAGAACTTGGGGCCGGGTTGACCTATACGGAGTTTGCTTCGGCTATTGCCATTGCGAGGAGCGTCGAGGGTAAGCGAGTGAGCAACAATAAAGTGTTTGCGCGCGTGAAAACGGTGAAAGAGGAACATCCAGTGGGGGTTCAATTGTTCGCCCCGCATGAGAAGGATTTGTGCACCGCGATCGAATACGTTGAGAAAGACTTTGATTTGGTGGACATTAATTTTGGGTGCCCTTCCCCCAAAATCACTGGCGGAGGGTGCGGGGCGTTTTTGTTGAAAACTCCTGAGAAAATTATTTCTCTCATTGAGGCTGCAGTGTCCGTTTCCAAAAAACCAATCACCTGCAAATTGCGCATGGGCTGGGACAAACCCGTGTTGCATGAGTTTGTTCAACAAATTGAAAACGCGGGAGTAGAAGGAATTGCCGTGCACGCGCGTACTGCTCAGCAAGGTTATTCTGGAAAAGCGGATTGGGAGTATATCAAAAAAATTAAGGGATTGGTGAGTATTCCTGTGATTGGAAATGGGGATGTCTCGTCTGCGTCGGATGTGTTGGAAAAAATTGAAAAAAAATATTGCGATTTAGTGATGGTTGGCCGCGCCGCGTGGAACAATCCGACTATTTTTTCGGAAGTCGCGGGAATGAATATTCCTGCGCGAAGTGATGTGTTGAAAAAGTATTTTGCGTGGTGCGAAAAATATCCGGTGTCGGATTTAACGGATATCAAAGCGCAAGTCTCGGGAATGTTATCGGGCTTGACTGGTGTTAAACGCGTGCGCGTGGAATTAATGCAAGCGAGAGATTTGAGTGGTGTTAAAAAAATTTCATTGGAGGCCGTTATATGAAAGAAGAACAGCGTCAAAACATGAGTGTGTATAATGCAACTCCCTCACGATATGATGCAAAATACAAGGAAAGTTTTGAAAAGTATGGAAAACCGGATGCCGAGCGGTTTGTGTCCATGTTGAACGGTCCTAAAATTCTTGATGTGGGATGCGGTCCTGGGCATTTTTTGGAATTTTTTAGAGAAAAAGAGTTGGATGCGCTTGGAATTGATTTGTCGGATGGTTTTATTCAGATATGCAGTTCCAAAGGATTGAATGTGCGCAAAATGGATTTGGAAGAACCCCTCTTGTATCCCTATTCGTTTGATGGAATTTTTGCAAACATGTCTTTGCTTCACCTTCCGCGCGAACGGGTTCAGCGTGCGGTGGATAAACTCGCGCGCTTGCTAAAACCAAATGGACTATTTTTTGTAGCTGTAAAAGAAGGAACAAAGCAAGGAATGGAAGTCGATGATGAAAACCCCCCTCATCAGAGGTGGATGACCTATTTTACGGATGAGGAAATGAAATCCTTTTTTGCTAAAAAATTTGATGTGGTGTGGGAAACAAAGTTTGTTTTGCCTTCGGGGAATGTTCGCCTCAAGTATTTGTTTCGACTCAAGCCCGTGTCAAAATAGTTTTTGAAAGGTGACGTTGAAAAGAGAAAATGGCCCTTTCGGGCCATTACTAATTATTGGGGCGGATTATTTGTCGTGTCGGCGGGAGGAATTTCCTGCGTGGCAGGTGCGCTCTCCGTCGTGCTTGCAGATGGTGCATCCGTGCGTGCTTCCGTCTGTGTTTCTGCTGCAGCCGGTTGAGGTGCCGGTGCAGGCGTTTCAGGCATTTCCTGTCGAACCATTGCTTGTCCGCAGTGTTCGCCGGGTTCGGCAGCGGTGTATCCGCATACCATGCATTTGTATGTGACAGTCATGTGAGTTTTCCTCCTCAATTTTTTTGACTAGGTGTTTTGGGTGACTCGATGGTTGTAAAGTGCTCGAATTTTTTTTCCGCGACTTCGTCAATGGTGGAAATGCATGAGTGAAAAGTTCCACGATTGTGGAACTTTTTTGGAGAATTCTTAATTTGCTTTTTTTTGCAAAAAATTGTTTTACAAATCAAACCCAATCAGGAGTGTGGCTTCGTCTCCTTCGATCCGCACGCGTTTGGCTAAATAGTCGTGTACTTTCAACCCAGGCGAGGAGGAAACCACGTGCTTTGCGGGCACTTCGGGGAACACCACTGGAGGAAAAAATATTTCTCCATTTTCTTGGCGAACAATGCTTTGGGTGGGTTCTCTCCACGTGGAGTCGTGTACCGCGCACACGCAGTAGGTTCGTTTCACCGCTTCGCGTACTCCTAAATTGTTTTCATCTTCATTGATGGAGATGAATTTTTTTTCTTCCGTTGAGAGCAAGTATAAGCGCGTGATTCCCTGCAGAAGTTGGAGTCGGTGAAGAATGTGTTTGATTTCTTTGGGTTCTTCCATGGACTATTTATCCCCAAATCCTTTTTTATATTCCATTGAACGTTTGGGAAAAGTTTAATCAAAATAAGGAAAGTTCAATCAAAAATAGTATTTTTGGTCATTTTAGTGCATTTTTTTGAGTGTGTTGAGTTTGCTGCGCAGCACGTTGAAACCGCTCTGCCAGGATTGTTTTTTCCACGGGTCAAATCCTATTTCAAGCAGCATTTTCTCCGGGTCCTTGCTTCCGCCGTATGACAAAAACTTTTCATATCGTGGAACAAAGTCCTTTCCTTCTTCTTGGTACATTTCCCACAACGCGGTAACGAGGAGCTGTCCAAACGAATAGGCGTACACGTAAAATGGTGCTTCAAAAATGTGGGGAATCATCAACCATTCATACGAGGCCTCTACTGGGATGTGCATTTTTTTTCCAAACTGCTCGCGGAGGTTTTCATAATACAATTCATTCAGCTCTGTCACGCTTTTACCCTCGTGAATGGCGTCAAATGCGTCTATTTCAAATTTGCAGAAAAAGGCTTGTCGTTGAATGGTGGAGTAGGCTTCATCTAATTGTTGCGCGAGTAAGTATTTTCGCATCATCGTGTGGCCATTTTCATCCATGAGTTTTTGGGCGAGGAGCATTTCTCCAAACGTGGAAGCGGTTTCCGCTAATGGCAAACCGGCTTGCTGGAGGAAAATGGAGTGATTTCCCGACAAGTGGTCGTGTACCGCGTGCCCTAATTCATGGGCGAGGGTGAAAACGCTTTGAAGTTTTCCATTCCAATTGGTGAGAACGAATGCGGTTTCATTTGGAGTGGCGTTGGCGCAAAATGCTCCTCCTCTTTTTCCTTTTCGGATTTGGGCATCTAATCTTTTTTCGGCTAGGACGCGATGAGCTTCTTTTTTGAATCGCGGGGAAAAGTCTTCATACGCTGACATGACTTTCTGATACCCTTCTTGGAATGTGTATTTTTTGTTAGGGTGTGGAAGAGGTGCGTACGTGTGGTAGCGTGAAAATGGCACGTGCAATAGGTCCATTTTCCATTCCATGTATTCTTGAAAAATGTCCGTGTTCTGTTCGCATACGCGTAAGAAATTTTTGACCATTTCATCATCTAAATTGTTTGCTTTGTTGCGCACCGAAATGGGCGTTTCATATTTGCGCAGGGTCACGTGTTCATTCCAGTAGTTGTGCGACAAGTCCACATATATTTCTCCTAATTCTCCAGCGTGTTCGCCAAATTTTTTCCATAAGAGGTTGTAGGCTTTTACCCTATCATGAGGGTTTTTTCCATGGATGTGGGGTCGTAATTCTTCTTCAGAAATGTGAATGGTTTTCAGTCCTTTTTTCCAGGGAAACGTGTATCCGCTCGTGGATATTTCATAGAGTTTGACGAGCGCGTCGCTTCCATTGGCGTCTTTGAGGTTGATGATTTGCTCTTCTTTTTCCGAGAGCAAGTGTTTTCGATATTTTCGCATTTCATTTAATGCGTACGCGTGCTCTTTGTTTCGCGGTGCAAGTTTTCGAGCGGTTTTTTCATCGAGGTTTTTCCACCACAATCCAAAGTATAGGGTTTCATTTCCCATTTTGGTGAAGAATTGCGTGAGTCTGTTTTGCAGGGCTTTGGCTTCCTCATCCTGCGTGTTTTGTGCAAACTGCAGCATGGAGTATGTTCCAATTTTGTGGGAGATGACTGCCATGTCTTCATTCATTTTCATGGCTTGCTCGACCAGTTCGCGCGTGGGTTTTTTTTCGAGCTTGGGTCGATATTTCACAAATTTTTGGGTTTGAACATTAATCGTATGCAAATCTTTTTGCAGGGCTTTTTCATCCGCGTATAATTGCTTCAAATTCCATGCGGGAATGGTTTCGGAAGAAGTGTCGCGCATCCCAATGGAATAAAATTCGGGGTTAAAAACCCGCCATTATTCAAGTGCGGGGCATCATTCGTGTTATTCGCTTTCGTTCGCGGAACCATTCTGTTGTCGCCAGAACGCGTAATACAACCCTTTCTTTCGCACAAGTTGAGCGTGCGTGCCTTCTTCCACTACACGTCCTTTTTCGAGCACGAGGATTCTGTCCGCGTGGGCAATGGTTGAGAGGCGATGGGCAATAATCACACAAATCACGTGGGGTCGGCTCTCTTTGATGTGTTGAATCGTTTCCGTGATGGCGTGTTCGGTAATAGAGTCCAATGCCGAGGTGGCTTCATCAAAAATTAACACATCCGGGTTGCGTAAGAGTGCGCGCGCAATGGCTAATCGTTGTTTTTCTCCTCCCGAGAGTTTGATTCCGCCTTCGCCAATTTTATTGTCTAATCCTTTTTCTCCGCGTGAAATGAGATGGGTAGCGTTGGCGTGTGCCAAGGCTGTTAAGCATTCTTCTTCCGTCGCGCGGGGGTTCACAAAGAGTAAGTTTTCGCGCAGCGTGCCGGCAAATAATTGTGTTTCTTGCGACACCATTCCGATGCGCATGCGCACGGCTTCTGAGTCTAAGCGCTTCATGTCCGTGTCATTCACGCGAATGCTTCCGTGAGTGGGAGAGTATAATCCTGTCAGTAGTTTCACGAGCGTTGATTTTCCGCTCCCGGATGAGCCGGCGAATGCAACGGTTTCTCCGGCGTGAATGTCAATGGAAATATTTTTCACAGACGGAATATCGGTGGAGGGATACGTGAATGACACATCTTCATATGTTACGCGAGTAATTTTTCCTAAGTGAACAGGTTTAGCTGGCTTGGCTTGCGGGGGGAGTGCGAGGATTTCCTCGAGTGCGTCCAAACTCGCGCGCGCTTCCTGATAACGCTGCGCGACCGTTCCTAATTCGGCGAGCGGGCCGAAGATGAAGAATGAATAAAACAAGAGTGAGAAAAGCGCTCCTAAGGTAATTTCCTGTTGGAACACGAGCCAGAGCATCAATCCAAGTAGGCCCGTGCGGAGGGCGTTGATGAGGGTTCCCTGAACGAACGCAAGGGTGCGTACAAGTCGGACTTTTTTCAATTCTAATCCTAAGATTTTTTCGTTCACATTATTTAGGCGGTTAATTTCTTGGTTTTCCAATCCCATGCTTTTGACTAATTCCACATTTCGAATCGTTTCCGTGGTGCTTCCGGCTAATTCGGCAGTTTCAGATACAATGGCTTTTTGCGCGGCCTTGATTCTGGTTGAGAGTACGAATGTAATGGCTCCCAACACGGGAATCATCACCACATACGCTGTTCCAATCGCCCAGTGCGTCAGGAAAGCGTACACTAAAACAAATCCAATCCCCACAATGGAGAAAAACAACACGCCAATCGAACTTTCAATGAATCCTTGCAAGTCCGTTCGTGCTTTCTGCAATTTCTGCAAAATTTCTCCCGAGCGGCGGTCTTCAAACACCGAATACGGAAGAGAAAACGTGTGTTCCACTGATGCAGAGTACATTTCCGTCCCCACGCGTTGGGTAATCACATTCGTGTAGTAATCCTGAAACGTTTTCGCGGTGCGCGAAACGAATGCTACCCCCATCGCGGCGATGAGAAGCAGTGTCACTCCCGAGATGAATTGGTCCGTGGTGAGTTCCGTTACTTTCGTGGCGTAATCATCAATAATAAAGCGAAAAATCAGCGGGTCCATTAAGGAAAAAAGCTGATTCACGGCTGCGAGGACCATGGCTAAGGCTATGGTGCGTTTGTGGGCGCGGAGGAATTTCCATCCTGGAATGCGGAGCATGTATCTATCGGGTGTCCGACAACTTTTTATTCATCCCGGTAAAATGGTTGCGTGCCCGCGATGATTGAACCAAAATCGCTTTTTAATGTGCTTAAGTGCATCCTAGATGACTTCTCCCCTTTCAACTATTTTCCAAGAATTCCGTCCCTGGGGGAATTTTTCCCAGTACACGCATAATCAGCTTTCCACGGTGAAAATCATTGAAATTAACGCGGGTGGCATGTTAAGTTTGCAATTACATCATTTGAGGGATGAGGTGTGGATTCCCCTCGATGAAGGAATTGTCGCTGAGATTGCTGGAGAAAAAATTCGTGCGCAGGTGGGTAAACCATTGTTTGTTCCCAAGAAAACAACACATCGTTTGTCGGCGGAAAAAAAGGCGCGCGTGCTTGAAATTGCCTTTGGGGAGTTTGATGAGAATGACATTGTGCGTTTAGACGATGTGTACGGGCGATCGTCTCCGTCGAAGTAGAGTATTTTGGGGTTCGATTCCCATAAAAACAATGCATTATTTTTTGGTTAATGGTATTTTTTGTTTATCTCTTGCAGTGCGGGGATGATTCGCTGTATTGCGGTTATGCTAAAAATGTGGATGCGCGGGTTGCTTTGCATCGTGCAGGGCGCGCGAGTAAATACACTCGTTCGCGTCTCCCCGTAAAAGTTGTTCACGTGGAATCGTTTCCTTCTCAACGTGCGGCCATGTGCCGCGAAGCGGAAATTAAAACGTTTTCGCGGAAAAAGAAATTGGAATTAATTCGTGCGAATTAAATGGAAAAAAGAGCGAATGGTTATTCGTCTTTCTTCGCATGTTTAAGTCCAAAGTGTTTGACAATTTTGATGTCTTCATCTTGTGTGGCGTTTCCGCGTCGTGCACCGGGTTTTCCAAAGGGTTTTTTGCCAAAGGGCTTTTTCCCATATGAATCGTGTTTCACAAATGGTTTTCGGTTTCCAAACGATGGTTTAGTGCGTTGAGCGTGTGCACCATACGGTTGTCCGCTCGCTTCTTGTTGGGAGAATGATTTTCCCGTGTTAAACGAACGGTTTCGCGGAGGAAAACTACCGGGTTTTCCGCGGTGGTGTGGCATGTTTCCATGTCCGCGTTCGTGCGAGTTATCATTCTCGTTGCGCGGCTTTCCTTTCCCCGTTGAATAGGCAATGGATGCAAATTCCGGCAAAGGCAATTCCGTAATCGTGTGGGATTTGTCTCGCACAATCGAGCGGAAATACATGTAATCCGTTGGCGCGAGGAGGGAGATTATTTTTCCTTCTTCTCCTGCTCTAGCGGTGCGTCCGGAACGATGAATGTAGTCTTCAGGCGTGCGGGAAATATCATAATTAATGACGTGGGACACATTCTTGATGTCAAGTCCGCGTGCGGCTACGTCACTTGCAACCAGCACGTGGAATTTTCCCGAGTGAAAGTCTTGCAGCGTTCGTTTACGTTGGTTTTGTGACAATCCACCGTGAATGGCTTCCGCGCGAATCCCGTTGGCGTTCAAGTTTCGTTCCACTTTGTCCACGTTTCGGCGAGTGCCGCAGAACACCATCGCTAAGGGTGGTTTTTCCGTGTTGAGGATGTGAACCAATAATCCAAATTTCTGGTCGGCCTTTTTGTCTAAATCATAATACATTTGCGTGAGTTTTCCTTTGTCCACGTGCGTTTGGGCTTTCACGAGTTGGGGGTTTTTCATGTGTTGGGAGGCGATTTGTTGAATTTCATGTGAGAAGGTGGCGGAGAACAAGAGTGTTTGTCTCTGTTGCGGCAACATTCGAATAATTTTTTTCATATCCTGAATAAATCCCATGTCGAGCATTCGGTCGGCTTCATCTAACACGAGTGTGTGAATGGCATTCAAGCGCAGCGTTCCGCGTTCAATGTGATCCATTACGCGTCCGGGTGTTCCAACGACAATGTCCGTTCTTCGGAGATGTTGGATTTGCATTCCCATGGACGCGCCACCATACACCGCAGTAATGGACATTCGTTTGTGTTTGGAAAATTTTCGCATTTCTTGCATGACTTGTTCGCATAATTCGCGTGTGGGAACAAGGATGAGTGCTTGCACTGTTCCATTCGGGCGCATTTTTTCAACGATGGGGAGTCCAAACGCAGCCGTTTTTCCGCTTCCCGTGTGGGATTGTCCCATCACGTCTTTACCTGCGAGAATGAGTGGGATGGACATTTCTTGAATGGGCGTCCATGTCATGTACCCTAAATCGTTGACCGCTTGCTGGACGGCGCTGGAAAAAGCAATGGCTGTTTTTTCAACCGGATTTTTGGATTTGGTCTCGTGTTCCGCGGGGGAGTGAGTTGTCGCGTGCTCGTGGGCATGCGGGTGAGTGGGTCGTGTACTGTGCATATAGGATACTTCGGGTTCGTTTGGTTTATATACTCGTCAAACAAACTTTTGAGAAAAGTTTGATCAAAACCCTTTTGGGGCGCTTTTATGCCTTTTTTGGCCAATTTAATTCTTTCATAGCCCCACTGCGATTCGAACGCAGGTCCTCGGGTCCAAAGCCCGATATCCTTGACCACTAGACGATGGGGCTGGCCATCGTATACTGATATGAAAGAGCCTAAGCAATCCTTTTAAGCATCCCGCCGCGTTGAGCGTGTGATGAAGCTCTCCGCCGCTCATTTAGCGAGTATTCTCCTCCTCTCCTTCGCCGCGGGAGGGGTATTTGCGGGGATATATTTTCCACTCCCTACTGATGCGGTCATTTCCCCTGTTCCTTTTTCGAGCCAGCAGACGGTTTTCTGCCCCTCCCCGGAGTGCACCTCCTTGCCCGTTTCTGCGCTGGATGCTGCTCAAACTCGGGTGGATGTGGCCATGTATTCGTTCACCAACTCCGACTTGGCGGATGCACTGATTCGCGCGCACGCCCGCGGCGTGAGTGTGCGTGTGGTCGTGGAGAAACAGCAGGCGGGTTCGCAGTATTCGCAGCACCGTGCGTTGAGCGATGCAGGTATTGTTGTGCGTATTGATTCCAACCCCAATTACATGCATCACAAATTTGCAGTCATTGATGATTCCATTTTGATTAATGGTTCAATGAATTGGAGTGGAAATGGTGTGCGTGAAAATAATGAGAATGTGTCCATTATCCATTCTCCGGAATTGAATGCGTTGTTTGAGAAAGAGTTTGAAAAAATTTGGAACGATAGCGACGCGTTTTCGTCCAATTAATTTTTTCCCGTGCGTTTTTTCAATTCTTTTTCCACGGCTTGCGCGATGAAATATCCTTGGGCTTTTCCTCGTAATGCTTGCATGGCTAGCCCCATAAACGCTTGCTGGGATTGCATTCCTTTGGCAATAATCAGGTGCTGGTTTTTGTCCATGATTTGCGAGACAATCTTCTCCACTTCTCCTTCTTCGGCGTTTTCCATTTTCATTCGAGATAGAATCGTTTCAAGAGTTTCGCGCGGCATGCTTGACCATTCGCGCAGCACGTCTGCAAACTTTTCGCGCAGAACTTTTTTGTTTTTTTCCGCTAAAAGAAGCTGTTCGAGTTGTTCATCCGTGATGCGGTCCACGCTAGGTTTTTCTTTGCGCACCGTGTTGAGGGTGCTGAGTAAAAGCGTTGCAGCGGTGGTGGCGTCATATCCTTTTTCGAGCATTCGTTCGAAGAATCGTGCCTTATTGTCGAGCTTCATTTCTTCCGCGAGTTTTTCGGAAAGGCCTTTGCTCACATATTTTTTCTTTCGCTCATTCGCCCATGCGGGGAGCGTTTTAGTTAGGTGCGCGAGTTTTTCTGCGTGAACGGGAATATCCTGCGCGTCCGTTTCAGGATACATTCTCGCCGCTCCCGGCAATGGTCGTGAGTATTCGGAGTTTCCTCCTTCTAATGCATTGCGAGTTTCTTCCGGCACGCCTTCTAATAATTGTGCCACACGGTGTTTGATAACGGTGATAGCGTGCGTGCACTTTCCTTCGTCTCCCATTACTATTGCAAACGAGTCTTTTTCACTGCAATGCAGCGCACTTCGCAGGGTGGAAATTTCGTGCGTTGTGAGTCCGTATTTATCGAGTTGTTCATCTCCGTGGAGCAATCCTTGCAATCCTGCGCGGGCTTTTACGTAGGAGGATATCTCGCTCCCAATGCGTCGTCCGGGCTGAACTTCCATTCCCATGCGCGTGTGCATGTGGGGTAATCTCACTGCGTGAATCACGTGTTTTTTTTGCAGTGCGGTTTGAATCATTTTGCTCGTGGATTTAGAAAATAATCCCGTCACATCCATTCCGGCTTGGCTGTTGATTAAATCATGGCTCACTCCTTCTTCGCGAAGCGTTTGTTTAATTTGAATGAGGGTATTTTGCCGCTGCATTTCTCGTCGAACATATTCGTCAATCAAATCTAATTCTTGCACGCCCTTCAATTCAACGCGCGTTCCCCCGGGAACGGAGATGTTGATGTCTTGTCGGATGCTTCCTAGTCCGCGCTTGACTTTTCCTGTAATGCGCATGACTTCTCCAATTTTGAGTGCGGTTTGTTTGGCTTGTTCCGGCGTGTGAATGTCCGGCATCGTGGCTAATTCAATGAGGGGAAATCCCAGCCGGTCAAGCCGGTAGATGACTTCGTGTTCTTTTCGTTCAATGGGCCGCGCGGAATCTTCTTCTAATGCGAGCCCCTGCACCCGAATGGGGGTGCCGTCATCTAATGTCACGTGTCCGCCCATTGAGATTTGTGTCGTGCGTTGAAACCCAGAGGTGTTGCTTCCATCCACCACTGTTTTTCGCATCACAATCAAATTGTCCGCGATAGTGGAGTGGCATAAGAGTGATACTTCCAGCGCCACGTCCAACGCGTCTTTGTCCATTTCGTGCGGGGGTTCTTCATCGGTTTCCACGAGGGATGTGTTTTCGTGGTGTCCCTGATACACAAATGTTTGTTTTTTTTTCACGGCTTCGAGCGCGGCTAAATCTAGTTTTCCGGTTTCGCTGGCCACCGCATGAAGTTGCCGATGAAATGTAAATTCAGGAGCATCTTCTCGGAGCGTGGTGGGGCAGCGTGAGAATAATTTTCCCGTGTCCAATTGTTGGTGGATTTCCAGACCACACGTCACCGCATGAATTGTTTTGGGTGGTGTCTCAGTCATACGGGGTATTCCTTCTAGTACGATACGTGGAGTGAGCCTCAACGAAAATTTAAACCAATGTTCCTGAAGCGTGTTTTATGGTAGTATTCAGCGGTGGTGGAATATTCCCACGATAAGGCGTTTGGGGTCGGGCAGCGGAAAGGATTTGACTCCGAGGAAGTTTTCTCCTAAAATAACTCCCAGCAGGATAACCACTCCCGTCAGGAGGAATAGGGTAGGGATGCTCGTGATCTGCACCACGGTCCCTCCGAGCAAGAACGCGGTGAAGGCGCCAATTTTGATAACAGCGACTTGGCTTCCCAAGTACGTTCCTTCTTTTCGTTCTTTTTGGGCAATTCCTGAGAGTAATGATAACCCACTAATTCCGAGTAAGCTGGTTCCTATTCCAAAAATAATGGATGAGACGAGCACCCAATCGAGTGTGCGTACTTGCGAGAGCATGAGCAAGGATAATCCGGAGAGCGTGGATCCCAATAATATTGTTTTTTGCGACCCCCATTTGTCTGAGAGTTTTCCTCCCCAGAATTGGAAGAGCATAGGTAGTTCGCGGACAAAAATAACCAATCCTACTTGTGCCACGCTGAATCCTAAATCTCGTGTCAAGAAAAGGGGGATGAATACAAACAGCACGGGCATGCTGAACTGGTGTGCTCCTTCCACAATAGATAATCCTTTGAGCGGGCGGATTTTCAAATAATCTCGAATAGTTGGAATCGGGTTGAATGTGAGTTTTTCAAATGGCGGTTTGGGGTGAACGTTGTGTTTTTCAAAATAATACCACGCGCCCAAAAATACCAGCACAACCGCACTCGCGTAGAATGGTGCAGTAATTCCAAACGTGGCGGCGATAATTCCTCCCATCAAGGGTCCGAATGCGTGTCCGAGTTTTCCCACTGACAAACTTTTTCCCACTTGTTCTCCGTCGTTTGTTTTCTTTTGCATCGCAACAATGTCTTCCATTTTTGCAATCGCGACAAAAATGACACACGCGTACGCAATGGCTTCCACGATTCGCGTGAGAAAAACAATCATGGGATGCGTGACCAGCGCGTAGGAGATTAACACCACTATTTCGAGAATGATTCCCAGCAAAATGAGGGGTCTCCTTCCCCACGTGTCGCTGATTCCACCAATCAGGGGTGCGACAAAAATCATGGTGAGTGAAAAAGAGGAGAGAATAATTGTCATCCACGCGGGGTCGTATCCTTTTTGGGATAAATACACCGAGAAAATGGGGTCCATGAACACGGCGGCGAATGCGAAAAGCGCATACACTAATGTGATGCGTCGGAAGGGTTCCATGCTCTCGAAACGAAATGCCGGTTTATAAGCCAAACGAGGGCGAAATAGTGTATTGTCCGCCCATGGGGGGGTAGTCTAGCCTGGTAGGATTGCACCTTCGGGAGGTGCAGACGAGAGTTCAAATCTCTCTCCCCCCGCTTCCGATCGGGGAACCGGTGTAGGGTTATTGCTGTTGCAATAACCCATTTATTTTTCCCCGGGGTTTTTGCATGAGCAAAAAGGCCGGTTCTAAATCTATCTCTCCCCCCGCTTCAAATTTAGTTTCTAAGTATCGCGCTCAACAAGGCCATTTGCACATACATTCTATTCCGCGCCTGTTCCCATACAAGAGAATTCTTCGCGTACATCACATTGTGCGAGACTTCTTCTCCTTTCAACGCGGGCAAGCAGTGCATTCCCACCGCGCCGCGGGCGCATCGTGAAAGAAGTTTTTCATTCAATTGAAATTTGCTCAAAATGGGGTGGAGTTTTTTCTTGTCGAGTTTCATGTGCATACTCTCCCATTCGTCCGTGTACACCACGTTGACTTTTTTCAATGTGTTTGCATCGGGCATTTCGTTGAATACGCGAATTTCTGCACCCGTTTTTTTCGCATACGCATGAGCAATCTTCAAATATTTTTGTGAAACGGGAAATTGTTTGGGCGAGGCGATGTACATGTTTACTCCCAGCATGGAGCATCCAATCAGTAATGAATCAGTAATATTATCGGAAACGCCCGCGTACATGAGTGTAATATCATTCAGTCGTTTGAAGTGTTCGCGTATCGTGAATAAATCGGAGAGAATTTGACATGGATGATCTTCATTCGTGAGACCATTCACAATGGGTTTGTCCGAGTATTTGGCCATCGTTTCCAATTCTTTGTGCTCGAAGACGCGCGCCATGATACAATCCGTGTAACGAGAAAGTGTCAACGCCGTGTCCTGCATGTCTTCTCCGCGTCCCATTTGGGTGGTGGATTTGTCAATGAACAAGGAGTGTCCGTGTAAGAGGTGAATACCCGCATCAAATGAGACGCGTGTGCGCGTGGAGGGTTTTTCAAAAAATAATGTGACTGTTTTTTGGTTTAGGAGTGGGGGTAATGGGATGTGGGATTGGTGCATTTGTTTGAGTCTTTCGGCCAAATGATAGAGCATGAACGTCTGTTCCACGTTCACATCATCGCTGCGCAAAAAGTCTTTTCCGCGAAGCTGTTTGAGGGGTTTTGTTTCTAAGATGTGGTATATTTCATCCGTGTAGTCGAGTCCCTTTTTCATGGTTTAACACCTCGTTCAGTTCGCCTGTTTTTCCAATGTACGCAGTCTTTCCCCCTTTTTGAATGAAACGGATGGTTGAGCGTATTTTGGGTTCCATGCTTCCTTTTCCAAAGTGTCCTTGCTTGAGCAAGAGTCTCGCTTTTTCCAATGAGAGTGTTTTGAGTTCTTTCTGCTGGGGTGTGTTATAGTCGGTGTATGCAAAACTTTCATTCGTGAGAATAATCATTTCTCTCGCTGAGAGGGCGTTTCCCAATACTTGCGTTGAAAAATCCTTATCGATAACTGCATCCGCGCACGACCATTTGTTCTTGTTGCGCGTCACGGGGATTCCTCCTCCTCCGCATGCAATAACAACGTGATTTTGGTCGAGCAAATCTTTGATGGCTTCTATTTCAACAATTTTTTGGGGAATGGGAGATGCGACTATTTTTCGATAGCCTTTGCGTGTATCATGAATGAAGGGAATTTTTTCGCGTGTTAACTGTTGCGAGGATTTGTACCACGGTCCAATGGGTTTGCTCGGATGTTTGAATGCATCATCGCGTGCATCCACTTCCACGTGAGTTAGGATGGTGGTAATGTGTTGTGCGGGCAACCATTTTCTCATTCCGAATGCAATGAGGTGGCCTATTTCTCCCTGCGTCATTCCAACCTCCACGTGTAAAGGCATCGTCGGTATGCGTGGGGAAGCGGCTTGCATTTGCAGCTCTAAATTGCCCACTTGGGGTCCGTTTCCATGCGTGATAACGAGGGGAGTATCTTTCTTCACGAGCGCAGCAATCTCCTCACACGCGCGGGTGATGTTTTTGAGTTGTTGAGCGTAGTTTCCTATTTCGTGTTCGCGAATCAGGGCATTTCCTCCGAGAGCAATAATGAGGGGTTTCATTCCTTGTTGTGCGTGTTTGGAATTTATATAGGCTGGGGACTCCTTTTTCGTATGCATGCTCCTCGACCCGCTTATCGTACGCGTCTGCCCGATAGAATTGTCAGGCGCTTTAGGTTGAGCCTCCTTTCTCCTGCTGTGCGGGATAGCACGGGTTATCAGACCGCGTTGCGGTATGCGCAGTACCAGCGCGGGTATCGTTTAGGCCGGAATGTGGTTACCGATCCCTTTGTTTTCAATTCTGCTTTTCGCGCGGCCGATCGCGCGGCGAGGCAGGCGATGGCGAAATATCACTCCCTCTCCTTCCGTGCGGCTTTTGCGTTGCTTCCTCCTAAGATGAAGGAGCGGGTCAAGTCAGAGTATCAGGAGATTTTGAAAACCGCTGCGGCATTGAGGAGAATTCAAGCTAGAGATTTAGTGCAGCATCATCAAACGCCTTCCGTGTATGATAAGCGTGCCTTCACGGCGTTGCTGCGCGAGTCTCTTCGCAATCGTTTGCGCAAACCTTTTTCGCTTGTCATGGTGGATTTGGATGATTTCAAGCGAGTGAATACTGATTTTGGTCATGGAGTTGGAGATGTGGTGCTGGATTCTTTTTCGGATGGTCTCGCACGCTTTGCGCGATTGCACCGTGGCTTTGCGGGCCGTGTGGGTGGGGAAGAGTTTCAGATTTTTTTACCCTTGTCTCCGCGCGAGGCCCAAAAATGGTTGGATTCATTCCGCGTGGCTTTCAAAGAGGACACGCGCAACCCCGTGTTTATCAAAAAATCCGGTGTTCCCGTCGCGGGGGATATTGCTAATTGGAAGAGTGGTGTTTCATTCACGGCCGGCATAACTGGTTCGAGTGAGTTGAAGCAAAATTTTCATGATTTGAAACCGTTGTTTGGTATTGTGCAGCAGGGATTGAAACAAGGTAAGGCGCGCGAGGGAAAAGGTTCATCTATTTTGATTGATTTGCCCGAGAGGGTGTGAGTTCATGCGCCTCGCATGCTTGTTTTCCGGCGGAAAAGACTCCACGTTTGCTGTTCACCTAGCCAAGCAAGCGGGTCACGAGGTTTCTATTCTGGTGGCAATGGAACCTCAAAATACTGAGAGTTTTTTGTTTCACGTTCCCAATGTAAAATGGACTTCGTTGCAGGCGCGCGCGATGAACATTCCCCTGCTCCTCGTTCCCACGACTGGAAAAAAATCCCGCGAGATGGTGGATTTGAAGGATGTGCTTCGCGACCTGAAAAAAAATACCCGGATTGAGGGAGTGGTCACGGGAGCGGTTTTTTCAACGTATCAAGCTTCTCGTATTCAAAAAATTTGCCACGAGTTGGACTTGTATTGTTTCAACCCGCTTTGGCAAAATTCTCCAAAAGCACATTGGCACGAATTATTAGTGAGCGGTTTTGAAATTGTGCTAGTGAGTGTTGCCGCACAGGGTTTAGAGAAAGGCTGGTTGGGAAAATTGATTGATGAGCACGCGCTACATGAATTGGTTGCGCTGGAAAAAAAATTTGGAGTGAGTTCCATTGGAGAGGGGGGCGAGTACGAATCATTTGTGGTTAATGCTCCCTTATTTGAGAAAAAAATTAGTGTTGTAAAATACTCGGATGAGTGGAAAGGCCTGCAGGGCACGCGACACATTGTGGAATCTCAATTAATGGATAAAATCCAAAAATCGCCGGTTCGGAAAAAATCGTCACCGGTTTCTAAAAAATCCCATTTGAAAAAAACAACCCCTTCTTCGAGGCGAGCAAAATGAGTCCAATTCATTCGGCGCTTATTGTTAATTGTAACCGAAATGAGGACGTGCTTACTCTGCGTGAGTTTGTGTGGCCTATTCAGCGGAGCCTGCATGTTCCCTCGCGCGTGGTTTCCCTGCGCTCGCTCACGCAAGCCACGGCTCAGAAAGCCGATGTGATTATTTTTTCCGGAACAACCTTGAAAGACAATGATTTCATTTCACACGCGCGAAAATTATCCTGGCTGCGCGGCCTGCATGTTCCCATGTTGGGGATCTGCGCCGGGCAGCAACTCTTGGGGATTATTTTCGGCGGAAAAATAGTGAAAATGAAGCACCCTGCGATTGGAGTGTATCGCATCCGCAGCCTTGCGAAACAAAAAAAGTCACTCACACCCAATGAAAAAGCGAGCACATTCTTGGACAGTCTTCTCTTTTCCCTCTTCAGTGGGGAGAAATTCGCCTCCGTGTATGGGTTGCACGGCAATCAAATCCGCCTCCCTTCGCGCAATGGGGCCTTCGCCACGCTCGCGTCTTCTCCCTCTTCCCCGCACGAGGTGGTGGTTCACCATTCCCGCCCCATTTTAGGAGTGGCCTTCCACCCGGAAGTGCTCAACAAACCCCTCTTTCGCGCGTTTATTGCTTGGGCAGAATCCTTCTCGAAATAGTTGAGCGGATTAATTTTCCATTGCATTTGTCATGCGTTCTAGCATGTTCCACTTGGTGAGAGTGGGGTTAAATAATAGGTAAATCCGCTTTCGCCGCGCGTCGTGTCATAATATCCTTCCCCGTTTGCCGGTTGCGCAGTCTCCCACACATTTCTGCATTCAAATGCAAACCCGCACCCGGTGCAAAATCGTTTCTCGCGGCACATGTTTAGGAATCCATCCACGCTTTTTTCAAACGCTCGGGATGTGTCTGCGTCGCAGAGGCTGACCATCTCTCCTTCCGCGCTCAACACAAACACTTCTTCATCGCTTCCCGCGTTTTCTCCCTCTACAATTACGCGCACGCGATATTCTCCTGGCGTGAGTATGCGTGTTTCTATTCTCGCGCTGCTGCTTTGCCCTGCATCAATATTCTCTGCTCCACTCGTTTCCTCGCTTATTTTCACTTCTTTTTCTTTTCCATTTTCAAATTGCGTTCCCCATACTTCCGCGCGCACGCGCAGGGCGCCCGTGCTCAATTCTCCCGTGTTGCGAATGGTTCCCGAAAAGGCTATTGTCTCACCCGCTTGAATCGTTTCACTTTCAGATTGAATATTTTGCCACACCACTTGAGCGGGTTCCCTTCCGATGTAGAGTGTGCACGCATGCACTCCTACTCCTGAATCGGCGCACCGTGCAGTGAGCGATACCTCTGTTTTTCGATACGTGATAATGCGTTCTGCCGTACTTGCGTACGCATTCGTGCACCCTTCAAAAATGGGGCAGCATTCGTTTCCGGCGCATGAAAAAGCCACGTTGCGTGTGGGTTCGTTAAAGTTTCGGGCGAAAATGGATTGGTCTCCTGAAATAGTGAGTGAAATACTCGCGCTCTTTCCTAATTCGCTCTGCGCATCTAGAAGAACGGATTCGGCCGCTTTTGCAAATGGTGTTTGTGGTTCTAAAAAGGGGGCAATTTGCATGCTTGCCACATACAGAATGAGTCCCGCCACGACCGCGGTTATGAGCATGCGCACGGCTTCCATTAATGCTTCAACCCCCACTTGTATTGCAGTAAGAGTAATCGTTTCAGCACGTACGCGACGAGAATTCCAAAAACGGTGACGGTGACTAAACTATCCCAATCTCCCGTGCGGAGAAAATACAATCGTTGTTTCAGCACAAACTCATCAATCGCAATTAGAAATATGACCACGAGCCCAAATGCTAGTAAAAAAAGGCAGATTTTGATGAATTGATTGAGTATTCTCACGAGTGAACTCATCGCGCTTCCTCCACTTTCACTCGTTTTTGATTCTGGTACATTTTGATTATTTCTCTTACCGTGGTGGCCATCTCAGGCTCCTTGTCATTTCGTAGTTTAAGAATGCGTGGGAATCGCAGCGCGTATCCCGTGCTTTCTCCGCTTTCCCTTCCGGCGGTGTGCATGGGACTTTGCGTGATTTCATCCGCGCGCACTTCTATTACAAACTTGGGTTCTACCCACGCGAATGGTTTAACGTCACTATCGACGCGCGCCGGCTTGTGGTTGAGCGTGTGTTTGGAGAGGAGCTTGTGCAAGTCTCCCAGCATTTCTTCTGAAAACCCGGTTCCAATGCGTGTAACAGATTTGAACATGTCCGCCTTATCATCATACACCGCCGCGAGCAATCCTCCCAATCCAAATTCGGTGCGTTTTCCCTTTCCTTTGTAGTAACCAATAATCACTAAGTCCACCGTGTCCTGCAATTCTCCTTTGTAGGAGCGTTTGAGTTTTATCCACGCGAACTTTCTCGCTCCTGCCGTGTAGGGTGCGTTCAAATCCTTGCACACAATCCCTTCCAATCCCCCTGAAACATTTTCATTGAAAAATTTGTCAATCTCACTGGCTTTTTCAGTGATAATAGCATTCGTGGGTTCAATGGTTTCTCCTTTCAAAATGAGTTTCTTCAATTTTTCGCGGCGCGTGTGCAGGGGTTCGCTCATCACATTCTTCCCATTCACGCTCATCACATCAAACAAGAATAATTTGAGCGGCAGCTCTTTGGCTTTTTCATCAATATCATATTTTCTTTTTCGTTGAATTGTAATTTGGAATGGAAAAAACTCCTGCGTCTCTTCATTCACCGCGAGCGCTTCTCCTTCTACAATACACTCGCGCGCATCCAATTGTTCACGTGCCGCTTCCACTATTTCCGGAAACATGTCGCTCATATTCTCTAAATTTCGCGAGTATATCCACACGTCCTTTCCTTTCTTGTGCACTTGCAACCTGAAACCATCGTATTTTGATTCCACGATGCATTTTCCTAATTTCTCAATAATATCCTTCGCAAATGGAAGTCTCTCCGCAAGGGTGGGTCGAATGGGCACACCGGGCTCAATATCAATCGTATTCAATCCCTTCAGCCCTTTATCGGTTAGTTTCTCTGCGAGCGTTCCCAAGTCCGAATAAATATTATATTTTGCCTCAATCTGCTCTCGCAATTTCATTCGAAGTTTTCGGTCTTTCTCTTCGGGGGATTTTTTTCCCACACTTTCTTCGATTTCCTTCACCATGTGCGGGTTCTCTTTTTGAAACTCTTCCAAGTGCACTTGCGCGAGCGCGTCCATTAGAGTAGGGTCGCCCACTCCTAAACGTAACGCACCCAATGCAAATCGCACCACAAACTTTCCCTCGCTGGGGGATGACGAGTTAAGCAACTCCGCGAGGAGTTTGATTTTCAATTCCTGCGTGCCCTCTCCCGCGAGTGTGGCGAGTTTCATAAAATTTTCATGTACCTTTTTTACGCTCAGCGTTTGTCTTACTAGGGATTGTTGGGTTTTTTTCTCCAAATATTCCGCAGCGGCTTCTCCCAAGTCTCCTGTTTTTTTGAATTTTTTTTCTACATCCTCTTTGGTGTATCCGGTTGCGCGCGCAATGGCTTGTACTACTAACTTTTCTCCCAATCCCGTTTCAACATTCTTGTATGCGGGGGCAAGTCTTCCCTGTAATAAGTAGATGACATTCCTCACATCTTCCGCGGGTGTTTCGTTAAACAATTTGGCGAGCTGCATGGTCATATCGAGGCGTTTGCTCGTTTTTTCTATTTCGTCAAATGCCTGTGCAACAAGTTCGAATTTCATACACTAGAACGATTTCTGGGCTTTTAATGAGTTTAGGGCCATTTTGAAAAAAAGTTGGGGTGGTTTACCCAAATATTCGTTCAAAGTGTGTTCGCCAGGCGTTTTTTCTCTCGCGAATAACCAATCCATGCTTGGATGCAAATTCTCTCGCGTGTGCTGATACAGGAGCGTCTAATTCGATTTCGCGGAGTAAGTGTTGTTTCACCGGCACGCGTGTGTGGCGGATTTCCACTCCCTTTCCTTTCAATTCCCCTAATGCTTCCCAGTGTTCGATGAGGGCTTGCTCGGGAACTTCTTCCAGCATGCGTTCAGGAACGTGCATGCGTGTCGTGTGAATAACAGCTTTAGGTAAAATGACCAAGTGTCGCAATGCGCGTAAGGCTCTCTTGGCGCGGTGCAATTGTTCGCGGTGCTCGTGCGAATGGGGGGCGTGCGTCGCGCGCTTCTCTATTCGTGTAGAACCGCGTTTTGCGTGTTTTGCCTTTTTAGTGTGTTTTTTGCGTGTTGCCATGCAGTTTCGAAAAATTTGGGCTTTAAAAACACTCCTTTTCTTTTTGAGAAAAAGAAAAGTAGCTGTGCAGTCAAAAGAAAAATGTGGGGTATTGCGCTGCAATACCCCTTGACGGGAGAGCCCAGATTTGAACTGGGGTCGCCACCACCCCAAGGTGGTATACTACCAGGCTATACTACTCCCCCTTACCATGAAGTGGGTTTGGGACCCATTATAAACCATTTTGTTGCGTGGTAGTTTATGCCATCCGAAAAAGCCCCCAAGCTGGTTGGAATTACCGTCAAAAAATCCGAGGACATGTCGGAGTGGTACAACCAGGTCGTGTTGAAAAGCGAGCTCGCGGATTATGCACCCATTCACGGCTTCATGGTCATCCGCCCGCATGGAATGATGTTGTGGGAACAGCTTCAGGCGAACTTTGATTCACGCATCAAAAAATTAGGTGTTCAAAACGCTTATTTTCCTTTGTTGATTCCCGAGTCTTTTTTCAAAAAGGAACAAGAGCATGCGGAAGGATTTGCTCCTGAAGTCGCGTGGATTGCACAGGATGAAAATAGCAAGAGCGAAGAGCGCCTCGCCATTCGCCCAACATCTGAAACCATGATGTATGACATGTATTCCAAATGGATTCGTTCGCATCGCGATTTGCCATTGAGAGTAAACCAATGGTGCAACGTCGTGCGTTGGGAAATCAAAGCCACTAAATTATTTTTGCGCACGCGCGAATTTTTGTGGCAAGAAGGACACTGCGTCTATGCCACTCATGAGGAAGAGCGCGAAGACACGCTGCGCTTTCTCACCGAATATCAAAAACTTTCGCACGAATTGTTAGCCATTCCTGTTATTGCCGGTCGAAAAACCAAAGCCGAGCGTTTCGCGGGAGCCGATGACACATTCACAATTGAAGGCTTTATGCCGGATGGAAAAGCATTGCAAATGGGCACTTCTCATGATTTAGGACAAAATTTTTCCCGTGCGTTTGGAATAAAATTTAGTGGAGAAGATGAAAAAGACCATCTCGCGTGGCAGAACTCCTGGGGAATCAGTACCCGCATGGTGGGTGCGGTCATCATGGCGCACGGCGATGACAAAGGATTGGTAATTCCGCCCCGTTTGGCGCGAAATAAAGTGGTGATTGTCCCCATTATTTTTGAAGCCTCGCGCGAACAAGTGATGAAAGCCGCTCACGCGCTGGAAGGTTCGTTGAAGGAATTCGGTGCCCTCGTGGATGCGCGCGATAATTATTCCGCCGGATGGAAGTTTAACGAGTGGGAAATGAAAGGTATCCCGTTGAGAATCGAGTTAGGTCCCCGCGACGTGGGAAATAATCAATGCGTCCTCGTCCGCCGCGATACTGGACAAAAAAAGATTGTTTCGCTGCACGAAATTAGTAAAGTCGTGGAAGAAGAATTGGAAGCCATGCACCATGCTTTATTTTCCAAGCAAGAAAAATGGATTAAAGATAGTCTCACGACTGTGAATACGATGAAAGAATTCGAATCCGCCCTCGCTCAACGAAAGCTCATTCGCGCCTTATTTTGCGGCCAAGTTGAATGTGAAAAGGCCCTCAAGGAAAAAACCACTGCTACTTCGCGCTGCATTCCCTTAGATGAGAAACCCCACAAGGGCGGGACGTGCGTTCATTGTGGAAAACCCGCGGAATGGTTTACGTTATTTTCCAAAGCCTATTAGTTTTGTTTTAGTAGAAATAATTACTACAATTCTTTCTCCCAAACTTCCGCGTTTTCTCCATTAATTTTTTTCAAATGCTTCCGCACGAATGTCCACTTGTTGTGCGTGTACAATTCTTTGGCGGTGTTATTTTTTTCAGCAACAAGTAATACTATTTTTTTCATTCCTTTTTCACGCGCAACACGTTCTCCTTCACCCATGAGTGCGTGCGCGCATCCCGTTCCTCGAAACGCTGGCAGGACGGCAATTCCATTTAATCGAATTATTTTTTTTTCCGTGTCAATAATTTCCCATTCTGCAAATCCGATAATTTGGTTATTTTTTTGAGTGTAGTGATAAATAAATTTCGGGGAGTGTATTCGTCGGAGCAGCTCATTTTCGTCTATTTCGGTGTATGAAAAATACTCCTGAATGAGTGCCAAAATAGCGTTTGCATCTTTCTCTTGAGCAATTTGAATTTTTTCCATAGTAAGTGGGATCACCGGGATTCGGGAACGCGCCTTTAGATAAAGTCGCGTCAAACGACGGGTCCCTGTAGTGGACCCGTCTACATCGGGATCGAGGAACGAAATCCTCGATGGGGTCACAGGGATTTGAACCCTGATCTAAAG
>CAYZPC010000001.1:23337-135237 GCA_964480705.1 uncultured archaeon
CAAAAACACAGTACCATTATCGATGGACGCGAGGAATTATAACCTATAATGGGGTTTTTCGTCGCATATGAAGGGTATTATTGTCTTTTTTGCCATGGTTTTGCTCTCTGCGAATGGTTTAGCCCTTCAAGCCATTGATGCGGAGAATAATGTGGCACTGGGCAATTATTTAGAGTTGAATGAGCGCGCGGTCGTGTTCAAAGCCCTGCCCCAAACGAATGGCACCGCTAAGTATTGGCTCGTCTCCATTTTGCAGGGAGACACGCTCCGCACCCTCGTTCCTCTCGCGGATAAGGATAGTGTTCCCGTTCCTAAGGGCGTACTCCGAACCAACCTCATTTCGGCTAACTATTTGGTGCAGCGACTTTCAACAATCAAATCCTCCGTGCCATGGTTTGTTTCCCTTACTACAAGCAATAGTTTGGAAGAATTGGCCAACGCAGTGGACAATGAGCAGTTTGACATTGACATTGTTTCGGAGGCGGTTTCAAATTCTGCGTTGAAATCAAAAATTTCGGCGTTGAAAGGAGAATTAGCTACCATTGCAAGCGAGATTCGTTCCGCCGCGGATGAGGTAGAGTCACTTTCGCAGGATGAAACCACCTTGTTGAATGTTTCCATTGACACGACTCAAACGCTTGCGCTTCCGAGTAAGTATGCGGATTTGTTTGCGCGCATTGACACGATTAAAAATTCCTCGGCGGAATACGATAATAAAGTTTCTTCCGTCAAAAATGAAATTGCTACTCTCAATGATGTGGATGCGCAGGAAAAATCCCAACTGTTAGGATTACTCTCCCCACTCGGAGTAAATCAAACCCTCTCGAGTGCATTGAGCACGTATGCCTCCACTGCCGCGGACAATGCGCAGCGCATTTCCACCGAATATGCTTCGCTGCCCACGCGCACGAGCGCGTTTGAAGCCGAGTGGGAGTTGCGTTTGCTTCGTGCCGCAGCATTTGCTTCATTATATGATGACGATGCGGGTCTGAAATCCTCCACTAATTTTTCTTCGTTAGAGCAGGCGTCGCAAACCATTCTCGATGCATCTAATCGTGATTTTTTTGTGAATCAGAGCGATGTCTCCAAGTTAGAGGGGGCGTGGGAGAGTGCGGAGAATGCGTTCTCAAAGCGCCAGTATGCCACGGCTAAAGAATTAGGGGACAAAGCCAAAGGCCTCGTTAAACTAATTATGAATGCGGGCTTGAAAGAGGATGAATCCGCGTCCGCGCAGCAAAATCTTATCACCGGAATTGCTCTCGTTTTAGGTGGCGTGGCCGCGATTCTCATTATTCGCACCGCGTGGAAATACCTAAAGCCCAAGCCCGCGGAAGAAGATAATTAGTTATTGGATAGTGTGCGTCTACCAGTTGAACTCTATCACGTCGCCGTTCTGCACCACGTAGTCTTTTGCCACGCGCTGTCCTTCAAATTTGGCCGAACCCCAAATTTTGGCATACTTGAGGTTTTGTACAATATCTTTGTGCACTTGCGTCGCCACATCCAACACGGTTGCTCCAATGGGAACCACTAATGGTAAAGTGGCTTTGTCCTGTCCGGGTTTTTTCGTGTACACATATACTTTATCCAGCACTTCAAACAATTTATCAGCCATTTCCTGCGGTCGGGGGTTGTTTACATCCCATGCGATATGCATCGCGGTTTCTCCCGCTTCAACTCGTTTGGTGGGTCGTCCTTTGTTGTATACAATCATCGTGCGCTTGTACACGAGTGTTTCATCCAATATTTCCGTGACCGTTTCAAGAGTGGTGGGCTCTTGCAAAATGACTTGGGCGTTGTGCATTCCCATTGTTTTCAAAAAGTTCACAAATTGTTCCATGGGGATTTTCAAAAATTCTTTTCCCGTGATGGATATTCCGGGGAATGTGGTGGCCGTAATTTTGATGTTGGGTTTTTTTCGATTCAATAAAATGCCCGAATTTTTTAATTCCGTGGAAATAATTCTCCAATCTTCTTCCTGCGTGGCCACGTTCAAAACCACCACGAGCGCGTCCGCGTTTCGCACCACCGCAAGAATTTCTTTTCCATTCACTTTCCCTTCCGCGCTTCCTTCCACAATGGGTGGTAAATCTACGAGTTGAATTTTGGCTCCTTTGAAATCAACCATTCCAATTTCCGGCTTTGAGGTGGTGAACTCCCAATCTCCCACTAATGAGTCTAATCCTGTCACCGCGTTGAAGAATGTGGATTTTCCCGCGTTGGGCAACCCCACTAATACGATTTGTCCCACGCCATCTTTTTTCACACTTAACGTGGGTCCGCCTCCTCGTTTGGCGGCTTGTTTTTTGTCTTTTTCGAGTTCGAGTTTTAGCTTGGCAATTTTGGAATTAATTTCTCCCTTCAACGCTTCTCCGCCTTTATGCTGCGGCGCGTGGGATTTCATTTCCTCCAATGCCGCGAGCTTTTCGAGGGGTGTTTTAGCTTGTTCAAACTTTGCCTGGGCATTGGCAAATTCGATGGATACATTCGTGGTCATGGGTAACGATACGTGTTGGGCGGTTAAAATTTATTAAACACTCTGCGCAATGTTCACATCCACGCTCGCATTGGCATCTGACGTGGTGTTGGTGTCCATTTGTGCTTCAGCGAGTGCTTTTTCCAATGCAGTCAAATACTCTGAGCATCCTTCCGTTTCCGGGTGGAGAGTGCAGATGTTTTTCTCTAAACTCTTGTGTCCCACAAACGCGTACGTGCAGTCCAGAACAAATGATGGAGTGTATTTGAGCGGGTTCCACGCGTGCATGATTTTGGTGTTGGATACAAGTGTTTGCTCCGCGGGGCTGACATTGTTCAAATCAGTCACGCACGGCACAAATTCTGTGTTCACCGTATTCAAGCTCGCTCCCGCATCCAGCATGCAGGATTTCATGAAATTAATGTCAATGTTTCCATAGAATTGTGCATTGAAATAACTGCACGACACATAATCATCCAGGAATCCCATTGACTCAGCGCACACCGCTCCTTTGTTGCTCAAAAACGCGGCGCTAATTGCTTTGAGGTTGGTTCTCCCATACATGATGGGGTCGTAGTCCACGGTGAGTGAAGCATACTTGTCCTTCAATCTCTCCAATTCGAGGTGTGCATCAATACACGGTTTACAGTCTCCAAAATCAAGTTGGGCATCCACTCGAATGGTGTTTTCAGGCACGCTGCATGTTTCGGGTTTTTTGATAAATGTAAGTACTTTCGGCTGGGTGTCCAAAAATTTTTCGGGAACAATAATCCATCCCTTTTTGATGGTTAATGGGTCCTTGATGAATTGTCCTTGAAGCGCGGCTTGAATCGTGCTGTTCTGGTCTAACCCAATTACATTCACGAGCGCGGTCGGAACATATTCCACTCCATACTCGCTCACGAGCTGCTGTCCTTCGGTTGATTTGAAATCAATGGTTTTCAATTCGTATTTGATGTTGGACTCATCCAACTTTGCAAGAATGGTATTCGTCTGCGGGCAAATCGTGCATGTCCCATCCACGAGGAGTTTGATTTCCACGGGCTTTACTCCCGGAGTGTTTCCTTCGGTGGGTTGAAATTTAGTAAAGATGAGAAACCCCACCAAGAGGAGAACGAGAACAATGAATCCGCCAATCATCCATGCGCGAGCGGGAGCATTCTTAGCCGGGGGCGCGGTGTGCGTGTGGGGGGTTGAATCATGCGCATGCGCGGCGTGTGCCTCTCCTGTGTGGGAGTGGTGCGATTGGTTGGTCGCGTGGTCATGAGAAGGGGTGTTTTCAGGGGTATTCATACGTTTTTTTTCCAGGGAATGGCTTTAAAATAGGCAGGAAATCCTAAGCCTATACTGCCTCTCCTCCGCCCTATGACTACTCCCTCGTGGATTGATTTCCACACCCACATTTTTGATTCCCCTTCCCTTGCGGAAGCCGCGCGCGATGCTCGTGCGGTGCATGTTTCCCGCTGGCTCGTGAATAGTGTTGATTTGCCCAATGCCGCGTCACATGAAACGTTGCACGCGCACTATCCCGAGGCCGTGTTAGGTTTGGGGTGGCATCCCGAGCAAGTGATTGAAATTTCTCCCTCCAAAATTGCGAGCGTGTTGAAGAAGTATTCCCCCCTCGTGAAAAAAGTCTCTTACTTGGGAGAAACCGGCTTGGATTTTTTGTATGGAAAAACTCCTTCTCACCAAGCTGCCCAAAAAAAAGTTTTTTCCCAATTTATCGAGTGGTCGCTTGAGCATGATAAATTAATTCAAGTTCACACGCGTCATGCCAAGCAGGAATCCTTGGATTTGCTCGCGGAAAAAAATGCGGAAAAAGTTATTCTGCACTGGTTTAATGGCAACAAAAAACAGCAGGAATTAATCATTCAAAAAAAATGGGTGTGCACGGTGGGCCCGACCATACTCAACTCTCCGCACGTGGACAAATTTATTGCCGCGCAGCCCTTGGAATTATTAGGCCTCGAAACCGATTCACCTATTCCTTTTGACAACACCCCCTCTTCTCCTGCATATATTGTGCGTGTGGCGCGTCGCGTGGCGGAAATAAAAAATGTCTCTTTGGCGGATGTGGCGCGCGCTCAACAAGCCATTTTTTCGCGCTTTTTTCCCACCCTTCCTTTAAACCCTCACGCCGAAAAATAATAGTATATGTCCCTCACCCTCCTCCTCATTGGCGGCATTATTCTTCTCGCGCTGGGAAACGCAGCCTTGTCTCTTCTCCCGCGCAAATCGCCTCAAACAAGTGTGAAAGTTTCATTCATCCCTCCTTCTGCAGCCCCCTTGTCCACTTCCTCTTCGGACGCGAAGCTTGACGCGCATATTTCTTCCACTTCACAAAAATTTTCATTGCTCTTTTCACGCGTGGAGAAAGTCGAGCACTCCTTGCTGGAGATTTCCACTAAACTTTCGGGGAATAATTCTTCTTCCCCTTCCGTTGAAACGTGGATTCAAACCGTTCCCGCTCGGAAAAAAAGGAAGCGATAATTCATGTCCGCGCGCCACGCGATTAATCAATCCAACCACTATTCTGCGGTTCACACGTCCTGCCCGCAGTGTGAAAAACAGTGCACTATTGTTCAAGTTCCAGAAACCATTCCCCTGTTTGGTCAGATTATTTTGCAAACCATCGCGTGCACCCACTGCGGTTTCAAGTGGTCCGATGTCATGAGCGTGGAAGTCCACGAGCCCATTGGGTATGAGGCTAAAATTGATAGCGAGAAGGATTTGGAAATTAAGCTCGTGCGCAACTCCTCTGGAACAGTGGAAATTCCCGAGCTGGGTGTCACCCTCGAACCGGCTTCTCTTTCCGAGGGTTTTTTCACCAACATGGAGGGCTTGCTCGAGCGCGTGGAGAATGTGCTTCACATGATGATTCGCTCCGGCACCCCGGAACAAAAAAAGGGCGCGGAGGAAGTAATGAAATTGTTGAAGAAATGCAAAGAGGGAAAACATCCCTTCACCGTTCGTGTGCTCGATCCGTTTGGAGGAAGTGCACTCATTGGAAAAAATGTCACGCGTTTCAAACTATCTAAAGAACAAATTGCTTCTCTCAAAAAGGGCGTTTCGTTCGCGTAATTATTGTCTCAATACCCTATTGCTCTTTTCCCCCTGACCTATTCGGAGGAATTCCGTTTCCACGTCTTCCGTTCGCCATGGTTTCCACTCTCATTTCGCGTGTGTTTGGCGACAATGCTCGCCGCGCTCACACTCGCTTCTGTATCATCTGCTTTTTCTTGAAACACAATTCCTTTCATTCCTTTTTTGAGTGCTCGTCCATCCATAATCGTAATAGCTTCTGGAAAAAATTCCTGCACCATGTTGTGCATATGTTGTGCCGCGCTGGCTTCAATATCATTCATTGTTTTTCCTTCCGTGCGTAAAGAGTCGATTGTTTCTGCGTTGAACGACACGCTTATTTGCATCAAACTTTTTCCCGTGGCTTCTGTGTATTTTTTTTTAACATCACTTGTTTTTTTGGAATCTCGAAGCGTGCGAAGCGAGTTGCGCCAACCCAACACGCCCGATATCACGAGGGGCCCGTCTCTCTCTCCTCTTCCCACTTCATCAATTCCAAACACGAGTTCATCCATTTCTTTTCCTAACACTTCAACCAG
The DNA here is from genome assembly GCA_964480705.1 of uncultured archaeon. GTDB lineage: Archaea > Iainarchaeota > Iainarchaeia > Iainarchaeales > VGJJ01 > VGJJ01. The sequence goes on from CAYZPC010000001.1 coordinate 29,434, forward strand.
TTTTTCGCTCACGGCTTTTTCGACATCCGTGTTTGCTCCCTGTATCACGACTTTTCCGCTCGTGTAGAATGTCACATTCGTCTTTCCCACTTGCAAGCGTGCCAACTCATACTTGGAGGGGGTGGGCAGCGTTGGGTAGTCTTTCCATGCTTCGAGTATTTTGTCCACTTCCTTTGTTGAGAGTGAGAGGGTGGTCACCATACTCCCTCCATGGTTTTCGGGGTATTTAAGGAAGGATATTTGAAGGGTTCCCCGCTCAAGATAGGTGGTAATGATGATGTAAACCCCGTCTGACTCCGGGATGATGACTTAACTCACATCTGAACCATGAACTTTTTCAAAAGTTCAATCAAAACCGAATCAAAACCCGCCAAGGCATCTTTTGCGAACCAAGCAAACGTTGTTTGCTGGCATGATAAACCATTGGTTTACCATGAAGTTTGATCAAAAGCCTACATGTGGGTTTGTGCCCAAATTCCCGGTAGTTGTTCTTCTCCCTTTGGTTGGCACATACCTTTTTATTTCAGGATTTTTTCCCTAGGAGTATGAATCGTGATTTATTGCCGTTGCTTGGATTATTTTTTCTCGTGATTGCCATTGCGAGCATTGCTACGGGTTATGGTGGCGCATTTGCTCCGGATGTGATGGGTCATACTTCCGATGAAATAAATCTTGATATTACTACCGTGTCGAGCGGCGTGACATGCACGAATGGTTCCAGTACCACGTGTACGGTTTCCTGCCCCACTCCCGGTGCAAATGAAGAGTATGTCGTTCTCTCCGGAATTTGTCAGAGTTCGAGTCCCACTGTCGCGTGGAGGCAGATTGGTTCGCGCGATTCCACGAGTTGGACGTGCCAGGACATGTCACACACTCCCGGACAGTTGATGGTTGCCATTGTGCATTGTTTGAAAGGCGGCACGCCATAATTGGGTTTTGCGATGATTCGTCAAAATTTTTTCCGCAATTATTTTACGTGGGGCGTTTTCATTTTGCTCGCTGCCCTTGCGGTAGCAGCTGCGGGGAGTTGGCCGCAATTATTTGGTCACACTGCCAATGAGATTGAACCCATTGTCATGGAAAAAACGCTCTCATGTGCGGGAACATCCTGCCACTTGGATTGTGATCCTGGCTACGCTGCGTTTTCGGGTTCATGCACCACTTCCGAAACGAATGGTCATTGGAACTTGTTCGGTGCGAGCTCCGACCATCGGGGTTGGGATTGTGTGGATGGCACTGCTTCGCACACTTCTACTATTACGATTGACCTCACGTGCGTGAAAACGTCGTTCAATTCTTCTTCAAATCCCTTTTGCGGAAACTACGTGGTGGAGCCCCCTGAAGTCTGTGACGGACCCAACATTAAGGATATTGATTGTGAAGACTATGTTTTGAGTTCGGGCACGCAGATCTGCAATGGTTCCATTGGTGCGTGTGCTAACACGTGTGATGGGGTAAATATTTCGCAATGCGAGTATTGTGATGTGGGCGACTGTACGGTGCCTGGAGAAATTAAATGCGCGGATGGAACGTGCGCTCCTATTTGTGATGCTGCCTCAGGCGGTCCAATGGGTCCTTCTGGTCGCACGCTTGATTCAGACCCTGCTCCTGGTTCTGGGTGGTATTATCCTCCCGGCCCTCCTTTGCCTCCGCCTCCAGTTGGTCCGGGTCCCACTCCTATTTGTGGAGATGGATTAGTTAATCAACCATCAGAAGAATGTGAGGTTGATGCAGATTGTGGTCCGCCACTTTGTGTTTCAACTGGTCCTGGCGAGCCGCCCGTTTGTTATCCGTGGATTTGTCAGTCCGATTGTACGTGCTGGACGACTTTGCCGTAGTGTTGAAAAAATTCTACACGGTCAAAAAGAAACTCTGGCCGAGGGATTGTGAAACAATTCCTCCACACCTGCCCGCCAGATGTCAATGGCGCGAGTGCACGAGGGAGGATTCGAACCTCCGAAGGTACTAAACCACCAGAGTCTGAATCTGGCCCCTTAGACCGCTTGGGTACCCGTGCGTGATATATTTTCGTGGAATTTACCATTTAAACAAACCCGCTTCGTTTGGAGGTTTGCTTTATATTGGAGGGGTGTTTTTTCTTGGAATGGAAAACCCTCGCGATACACTTTTTTCGATGCCCGTGCAGTTTGTTCTAGTGTTGGGCGGTGTCATTGCCCTTATTGCGTTTGTTTCGGCGTATGGAACGAACAATCCGACTATTTTTGGCCATTCTTCCGATGAAATTGAGTTTCCCATGATTCCCAATGAGCGGGATTGTTCGAATGGTCTTGGTCAGTGTCGCGTGAGTTGTGCAGATCCTTCGACTCAGCGCATAATCACGGGAAGTTGTGTCACTTCAAACGGGTGGGCGATGACGGTAATGGGTTTAGATGATGCAGACACTCCTGTTGCCATTGATGATGTCTGGGATTGTACAGATTTATTGTCGTGCAACAATAATGGTTCGTGCGACCCGAATGAAACGAATGCGAATTGTCCTTCGGATTGTACAACGGCTCCCGGCGTATTAATCGCGCGCGTGGTGTGTGTGACGGAGAACTAATCATGAATCGTTTTATTTCCTGGGAGATGGTGGGGGGATTTTTTCTCTTGCTCATTGCGTTGGGGGTAGCGTATGGTGGAAACACTCCCAGTCAATTGGGTCATTCTCCGGATGAAATAAAGTGGGTCGTTGCCACGTATGTGGAAAATTGTGATAGTGGAACAGCGGATGGTTCATGCATCGCATCTTGCGCGCAGCCTTTTGAGCGTGCGATTGGGGGAAGTTGTGTGGCACAATTAGGATATGCCTTTAGTGGATGGGCTGTCACGGATGCATTGGACAACCAGGTCGCGTGGGAGTGCACCGATCGCACGCACGATTTTGGTGCCGTGTTGCGTGCGCAAGTGAATTGTTTGAAAACCGGGGGACCATAAATGAAGTCGCACCGCCCTATTCCTTTTGTGTTGGGAATTATTCTCCTAGTTGTTTCGGCTGGCGTGGTTGCCTACTTGAGTGGCGGTCCCGCCAATTTTTTTGGTCATTCTCCCGGAGAAATTGAAAATGATTTCATTACGGTTACACAAGCGTGTAATGATATGACCACGTCGGGCGGACAATACAAGTTTTGTGAAGCGTTGTGCCCGACAGGGGTTATTGATTATTACGCGCTGAGCGGTTCGTGCAAAACCATCGTGAATGATTTTCCCACTAATGATAGTGGTTACCGCTACAATTTGTCTGGCGTAATGCCCGACTTGAAAGGATGGAGTTGTTTCAATGGGGATTTAGCAAATGATTCGAGTGAGTACATTGAAGCCTCGGTGATTTGCGCTCGCACGGGGGGATACTCTCCCATTCCCTATCAATTTTGCGGAAATTATCGCATTGAACCCTCTACCGGTCAACCCGGCAGTGTGAATGAAGTGTGCGACACCACCAATTTTGGAGATTGGTTGGATTGTACTGATTTTCTCACGGGCGGCGGAGTGTCATTGTGCAATGGTTCCCTCTCCTGCGGGGCAACGTGTGGCGGGTTTGACATTTCTCATTGTACGTATTGTAATGGTGGTTGTTCCCCTGGGCGGCAATTATGCGCGAATGGCACGTGCCAAGCCGATTGCTCGGGCAGCGGAGGAGTTGCTCCCGGAAGTAAACTCGTTGGTCCGGCTGGGAACAATTGCCAGCCCGGCGTTCCATGTGGGAGTGTGCCGGACACGTGGACGAATCCCGGCTTCTGCGGAGATGGCGGTTCAACGGGAGGCATTCCTGGTCCTGGCGAAGCATGTGATGGAGATGATAGTTTTTGCTCATCCTACGGCACGTTAGGCGTGGTCTGCCCGGATGGCACGAGTGTTTCTTCCGGATACACGTGCACCAACACTTGCGCATGTGAACCCAATCCCACTCCCTGTTGTACCGATGCCTTTGGCTCTCCGCAGTGTAGGGATAATTTAGATTGCGGCTTCGCCCAGACTGAAACGGGCATGGCGCATGGTATATGTGTGCTTGGGTGCTGCACCTATGGGTAGTGTATTCACTTACCTATTTTCGCTATTTTGAGAATGAGTAATTCTTCAAACGCCACTTTTTGCCGCGCGACGATTCTGCATTTCAATCCTTTTTCGGCACATTTTTTTCGTGTTAAATAGATGCTATTGAGGCTCGTTTGCAGGAGGAAACACCCTCCTTGGGGCGTCAAATGCACGTTCAACCTATCCAAAAAAGCATCAATGATTTCCCTTCCCTTTTTTCCCCCATCTACTTCCACCCATTTGATGGTTTCACTCGGAACATACGGGGGGTTGAATACAATGTAATCGAATGGAGTGGTTGGAGAAATTTTTTCAAATAAAAAGGAGCGTACATAATTTACGGTTGATTTTTTTTCCGGAAAATATTTTTCCACTATTTTTTGTGTTTGAGTCAGCGCGTCCTCATTCACATCTACACTCGTCACGTGTTTGGCGCCGCTCAACAATAGTGCGGCGGTTTGAATTCCATTTCCGCATCCCATGTCCAAGCATTTTTTTCCACGCAATTGGTTGGAGTTTTTTTCGATGGCGTGTGCGAGCAACCACGAGTCTTCCGCGGGTGCGTATCCATTGCGCGGTGCGGGGAATGACATTTTTTCCAGTGTCATTTTTTTCATTTCATTTTTTGCAGTCATTATGTTATAGTCACACAAATCAAGCGTTTTAAATGAAACCCCTCACCTTTCTCGAATAGAAAAATTAGTTCAAAATTGTCTCCCAAGACGGTGAAAAAATATGTCGATGATTAGTGCATCTCGCTCAGCCTTGGCTAGCGTCGAAGAAAAAGTGTATGGTTTTCAAACCTCATTAAGCGTCTACATTGGATTAGTCCGCGCGTCCATTCAAGACAAATATCCCCTCTTGCAGAAACACGCGCTCCTCGCGCTCTTCGCCGCATTTGGAGTGGTGGTGTTTGTTCAAGCCCTCATTTTGGTGATTACTTTTTTCACGAAGACATTTGCCATTTTTGCAATGGTTTTTGCGGTGTTTGGCAGCCTTCTCGCGTATGTTCCCATTCTCAATAAGTGGGTTTGAATAATTTTGATGCATCGTTCCAACACGGAAAATTGTTAGAAAAAGTGCAGGGAGCAGGATTCGAACCTGCGAAGGCACTAAGCCAGTGCGGCCTAAACGCACTCCGGTTGACCGCTACGGTATCCCTGCAAACTTTTTGTCAAAAAGTTTGATCAAAAAGCTCTTTGTATCTAAGGATGGGAAACAGATATAAACGCCCGCACGCGTTTTACCGCGTCAAATCCGAATAATGTATTTTCGTATCTCTTTCAGGAGGGTTGTCTTCGATATCCTCGCGCAAATCATCCTCTACATCCGAGGACCATTTTTTGGGTTGCGCTTCCGCCACTCCGTCGTTTGATTTTCCGCCCGGAACGCCTTTGAATAGCGTGTCGAGTGTTCCTTCAAAGAAGGGTGTTCCTTTGGTGGGAGCATTAAATCCTTCTTTCTTGCGGCCGTTAAACACGAAGAATGCTAATGCAATTGCCGCGACGATTCCCACCCCAATAATGGGAGCATTGCTGCTCGTTGCGAGTCCTGTCGCGGGAGAGGATGGTCGGAAAAAGTCTGAGATGAATGGAATTTGCAACCCCGTTTCAACCGGTTCTTCTTTGGGTGCAATGAGTGGCGCAAGCTGAGCGTTGAGTGTAATAATTTCTGCTTTTGCATCCTCCAATGCTTTCGTGAGCGTGGCATTATTCGTGTAAATATTTTCTTTCGCAGTAATGGTTTCAGTTTCAAGCGCGCCCACGCGCGTATCCACCGTGTCTACTTTCGTGCTTAGTTCCATTTGCGATGCCGCGTCAACGGCATCAAACACATTCACGGTAAACAAACTTGTTTCCGCTGCGCTTCCTTGCGTGGATACAAAAATAGTGTGAGGTCCAGGGAAAAATCCCGTGTGGGTGATAACCGCCGTCAATCCTTCATTTGTTTTGGTGTCCGCATCAAATGTGGCACAATGAATGATGAAGGGAATCCAGTCTGGTTGCACCGCGCACGTTCCGGAGGGATAAATGGTTGCCACGAGAATGTTGTCAAAGTGCACCGCGCTCTGAGAAAATGTATCGGTGGCGGGCATGACGACTCTAAATGTGAAGGGTGCATACGATACTACTTTTTCAGGGGCTTGAATTTCGGCTGCAAATGCCATGTTGGCGGTAAGTAAAATTAGTAGTAAAATTCCCCACGTTTTCATATTCATTCCTCGCACGCTTTACCTGTCACGTCAACCCCTTTTATAAGCGTTTTTGGACGACCTTTTGTATATCGTATAACAGTCCCGTAGTGTAACGGTATCACACGACCTTCACACGGTCGAGACGGCGGTCCGACTCCGCCCGGGACTATTGTCGCGCCATTATCCATCTGGCGGATCGGTATAGGGTTATTGTTTCACAATAACCCGTTTATTTTTCGCCAGCCTTTTTACTAAAAAGGCTGATTCGACATCCGGCGGGTCGTCCCCAAGGTGTCGAATCGTCGACACCTTTCTGCTTTTGATTAAACTTTTTTTCCAGTGGGTGTTGCTTGCAACTCCCATTTCTCGCCACCGTTCATCGAAAGGGGCGTTTACTTCAAGCCCTTGTTTTTTATACCTGTAAACATTCACGTATGCATGCCTTCTGATTCTCCTCACCAACGTCGTAGAAACGTGGTGCGCCCCCGTCGAACGAGTGAGATGCGTAAAGACCGCTTGCGGCGTATTTCACAGTTGGAGCAGCGTTCCAATAACCAGCTTGGCGAATTGGCCCGGCAATTGGCCCTTGCGCGTAAAACGCTATCCGAACTTCAGCGAATGACGGATCGCGCGAGTTCGACTAATATTACTGATTTGCGCGTGCGTATTCGCACTTTGGAAAATAGGATTGCGAATCAAACCGAATTTCTTGAAAAATTAGACAAGCGCAAAAAACAATAATTTTTGTTCTAATTCACACACATTGTAAAATTGTGGTGAGTGTACTCTTGTTCTGCACTCCTTCCAATACTTTCTCATCAATCACTAAAGATGGGGTTTTTTGGATGGAGTAATCTTTTACTAAGAGCGCGGAAATTTCCGATGTGCCTTCGATGGGGAATGCAAAAATTTGAATCGTTTGCGCGCAAGTGTCTCTAATTTCATTCAATATTTGTGCTTGAATCAAACAATCCGTGCACGGCCCATCGGGGTAAAAGTACAAAATGGGTTGTCGCATGTCCTGTGCGTCTGGGCAATTCGCTTGATATGTTTTCAGTGAGAAAAATAGTTGCGCATTCGCTGAAATAAATCGTTGTCGAACCAAATCGTATTGGTTTTGTAAACTATTCTCGCGCGCCTCATCTAACAATGCAACCAGTGGAAAGAGTTTTTCATTCTGCACCTGAATGTGTTCGCTCAGCACCGCGCAATATCTTTCCGTGTTTTGCGTGGATTGTAAATAATTCAAATACGCATTCACTGCATTCTCCTGCGTCATCACCGTGTCAATTTGGGAAATGAGTCGTGTGTTTCGGTCTCCTTCCAGTGCGGAGGAGAGCAAGAACCACGCGGTTAGAATAATAACCGTTAACACGGCTGCGCGTGCAAATACATTTACCATTTTCCTCGCCCCCCAGATGACATGGCCAAAAACAATCCCCACACTTGCGTGGAGAGGATGAATATCCAGTACACGGACAAAAATAAAATGACTCCTACCATGGAGAGATTTTTTGTTTTGACTCCCGCGGCGCGTGTTCCCATCGCTGCCATCAGGATGGTTAATCCTACTATTAACATGTACAAGAACAAGTCACTGTTCAAGTAAAGGGGAGGCAATACAATCGTCTCAAATGCAATCGTAGAATAGGACGTGAACGAGCGATACACATCCGCGAGGCTTTCCGAAAACATTCTTGCGGCGAGTAGTAGAAAGAAAATCGCCCCCGTATCTAATATCACGCGCAGGGGGAAAAATACGCGGAAGAAAAACTTTTGCGGTGAAAACATTTCGTTGCGATACTTGAAAATAGTCTGCCACCCTCCGCGTGCCCATCGTTGGCGTTGGCGAAAAAGTTTGCGCAGCGTATCAGGCACATCGGTAAACACTTGCGCGTCCGCTTCTAACACGACGTGATATCCTGCTTTGTGCAGGGCGAAGGTGATTTCCATATCCTCCGTGATGTTGTGCACGTCATACCCGCCTATTTTTTCAAAGGCGCTGCGGCGATACACGGAAAAGGGTCCCGGCGTCACGTATAGCGAGTCGAGTGTATTCAACACGGAGTTTTTCAATCCAAATTCTAAAAAGTATTCCACTTCTTGAATGCGTGCGAGTAAGTTGTTTCGGTTGTGCACGCGCACAATCGTGGTGACTGCTCCTACGTTTTCATTGCGATAAAAATGGGGGATTAGTTTTTCGAGCGTGTCCACATTGGGAAAACTATCTCCATCAATCGCGGCGATGAATTCTCCTTTCGTTGAGCGTGCGGCCTTGTTGAGCGAGGCGGCTTTTCCAATATTTTTTTCATTATGAATGACTTTAATTTTTCCCTTGAATTCATTCAAAATTTCTCGTGTTTGATCCGTGCTTCCATCGTTTATCACAGTAATATCCCACTTTCCGTTGTAATGCATCGCCGTCACGTGTTGTAAACACGTGCGCAGGCTCTCTCCTCTATTCCATGCGGGGATGATTACACTCACGCTCGGCCACTTGGTGAGAAGTGGCACGTGAACGGTTTGTTTTTCCAAAAAGGCTAGGAGGAAGAAGCATCCCATGTACAAAAAAAACACCGAGAAGGAGACCATGATGATAAATAAAGGTAAATTGAAAACCGCCCATCCGGCCGCGCCGATGAAGAGTAAATATGCAAGTGCCCCTGCTACTCGTGCCCGGTCGGATGGCATGTTCTTGTTGAGCGTGGGTCCTTCAGAGCTGTCCATACTAGGAATAACCCCGGAAGCCTCTTTTTAAGGGGTTTTGGGACAACGAGCGAAATGGCCCACTGAGGCATTGCAAATGCCTCGATGTAGTCCGCCGAACGACCATATGGTTAATTTGGTCACTTTTGAAAGGCATTCGCGGTGGTTCCGCCATCCCAGCTCGTGCGGGGGCGCATTTTCACGGTGTAAATAGACTCGGCGTTGTCATCGAGTAAGAGAGCAAACCCTCTTCCGCGAGGCATTTCTGCGTATAATTTGTCAAAGTCTCCGTGCATGTAGGATGGTCGCAGTTGAGACACGGCCATAATATCATCTTGCGCCGTCATGCGGTGAGAGATGAATAAATCACACTGCGAAATAGCATCCGGGTGCAATTTATTCGGCCGCTGCGTCGCGAGCACTAAACTCAATCCCGGTTGGCGCCCCACACGAATCCATTCGAGTAAAACATTCAGCGCAATGTTGGGTTCATCTTTGGGCATGAACATGTGTGCTTCATCAATCATCATCCAGACAATGGGCATTTGACTCTCGCGTCCAAGGCCTTTCATTAAGCGAATTTCTTCTTCTTTTCTAAACAACATTCGTTCTTCAAATAATTTTTTTCCCAACAATGCGACAATAATATCTTTCGTGCCTTCCATTCCAATGGCTTGGCGGTATGCGGACACATCAATAATGGTGATTTTCCCCGCTTCGGCGATGTCGCGAATTTTTGTTCCTTCTTTTTCTAACAACCCCCATTCTCTCGCCATCTCCACGCGATTTTTGAGGGCTTGTTTGGTGAGCGCATCCGCTTCCGCGTCTTGAGTAATTCCTAAAATGATCTCATCCAATCCAAAACGCATACCGAGTTTTTCTTTCATGTCATTGATGACGCGTCCTAACAAAATGGCTTCTGGGTCATGCCACGTGTATCGAAATAATGCCATCCATTCCGTGATGTCCATTTCTCCCGCGCGAATGGTTAGAGGGCCATCCACCGGGATGTCTTTTTCTTTGTAAAAGTCCAGTTTTCCTTTGGGAACAAGCACGCGCACTGGAATGCTTTCGGGTGTGAGCCCCCATTCGGATAATTCTTTTTCATTTCCGCGCGTGGGAATTTTGAGTGTCCAGAATATTCCCACCATGTCAATCACAATCACCGAGACGCGGCGTTTCATTTCGGGTGCGAGTTTGGAAAACTCTTCAATCATCGTGGCCATGGAGTATGATTTTCCTCCGCCGCGTTTTCCACAAATCAAAATAACATGCGGTTTGGAAACATCCATCAAGACTTTTCGTCCCAACACCGGATTCTCTCCGCTCGACATAACGACTTTTCCAATGTATGCCGTTCCTTCCTCGCCGTATTTTTGTACATCTGCTGGCGTTCGCCCCACAACGGTGTTGCGTGCCGCAAAATCCACTCCCATTTGTTTATCGGCCATTCTTCGAAGGAAAAACCCCAACTATATAAATCGGCCTTTTTGGAAAAAACATGCGATAACAGAAAATGGAAAAGCGGGTGTTTTTATATGACAATTTAGTGGTAGGAGAATGCCCTCCAAAGAGTTGAAAGAACGCGAAGAAACCCTGCAAGCGTTACTAAAGAAAATTGACGCGGACATTGATGTTTTCACCAAGCGTTTGGAAAAACTCCACGTGAAACACGATGAGCTCACGGGCGTAGTATTAGATGCGGGTCTGGAACCCGTTCCCATTTCCTTTCAAGCGGGGAAGAATGCGGATGTGATTAGTGAGTTAGAATCCCATGTTCTTGAACTCAACAAGCTCAAAAATTTGCTGAGTATGAAACTCCGCCGCATTCTTCAAGAGGAAGATTTGTTGGAACATTTGCAAACCGAGTATGGAAAAAATGTCACATTCAAGCGCAACACCAAAGGTGGAGTGGAGTTGCAAGTGCAGGATAAGGATGCGGAAGAAGCATTTGCCCAATTGCAAGTGAGCAAGAAAAAATTAGATGAGTTGAGAGAGCAAATTCACGAGTTGGGCGATCCCGAAGAATAAGTTGCTATTTTCTCCCCGTAAGCCTTTTTCCTTTGTATTCATACGTGTCTTTTAAAGGAAATTCGCACGTTTATCTTAGTATATGGCCGATGAAATAACGCTCGATAAGGAAGTTTTCAAAGCGCTTGCGGGAGACACACGTGTTTCCGTGTTGAAATCATTAATGCAGCGCCGAAAAACACAAAGTGAATTGGCGAAAGAATTGAACCTCGCCGCGCCCACGATTAAAGATCATTTGGATATTTTGCAGAAAGCCCAACTCGTGAGAGAAGTGGATGATGGTCACAAATGGAAATACATTGAATTAACCGTCAAAGGAAAATCACTCTTACAGCCAACTGACAAGCGTATCATGGTCTTGTTAGGAACCAGTTTGTTTGGTGTTGCAGCGGCCGGTTTTTTGGCGTATTCAAAATTCTCCTCTCTTGCATTCCAGAATTTTTCCACTTTTGCCGCCGATAACACGGCGGTGATGAAAGCCGGTTCTCTTCCCGCGGATGCGATGATTGCGAGTGGGAGCGAATTAACCCAAGCGGCTCCCCTTGTTTCAGGAGAAGGTGCCAATGCTTCTATTGAAGTTGGTCGCACCGCGTTGGAAGCGGCCGCGCCGAGTGTTTCTCCTCTTGCCACGGATGTGGCGGCGCAAACATTCGCCTGGATTCCCACTCCTGAATTGGCAGTATTAGTAATTTGTTTAGTCGTTTTTGGTTTAGCGTGTGGAATGTGGATCAAACAGACATACTAATTGAAACTTTTTGAAAAAGTTTCATCAAAAGCCTACTTGGGGATTCTACGAATCCCCAATAGTAGTCCGTCCGCGCGGCCGGAGGTTACCGGCCTTAGAAAGAGTAAGGCGGGGACGGGTTGGGTTGTCCCCGGCCTTTGGGTTGGTTGGGTTGTTAGGCAAATTGGGTTGGTTAAGAAGCATCAACGCAGCAACGGCGGGCCATCTTGGTTGGGTTGGGAGTTAAGGAGGCAGCCCACCGCGCTGAGTTGATACAATCTTTCTTGGGAAGCATCATTGTGTTTTTTGATAAAACTTTTTTTCAAAAAGTTTTTCGGACGAACACCACCTTTTTTCCGGATTGGATTTTTCCAAGGTAGCCGGTTTTGACGAGTGCATTGAGTCGTTGCGAGGCCGCGTTGGGATTTTTGTATCCTGCGTGCGTGCGCACCTCTTCGGCGTTGGCTTTTCCATTTTTTTCAATGTATGCGAGTATTTTTTGGTCCGCTTCGGGTAAGAGTGAAATCGAATGCAGGTTCTCTTGGGTTGGGTTGGGAGTCAGGGAGGTTCCTGCATTCGATTTTAGTGCGAGGGATAATTCATCGTATTTTTCTTCCATCTTGGCGAGCAAATCATTCGTTTGCTTGCGTTCTTGAGCAAGTTTGAATAGGAGCGCGGCGATAATCATGGGGTTATCTTTCCCCGCTTGCATGACATCATTCAAGTCTGCCGTGAGGGTGGAGAATTCGGGGCTAATCTGCTCCATCAAGGCTTGCGGAGTCAGTTTTCGATAATCACGATTGGTCATGCATCGTCATGATGGCATCATGACTATATAAAGCTTGCGGGTGGGAAATGCGAAATGCTGCCTCTCTTTTTCTATGTCTTTATAGTTTTTATAGGTGGTTCCCGTCTGGTTTGAATGGGCAAATCTTTTCGCTCCAAGCGTCCTTCCCGCGTGCGAGTGTTGCGGGTTCGCCGAGTGATTCCTCACGATGTCCAGAAACCATCTTCTACACAACCGTTGTTTTTGCAACGCGCTGCCCCCCATTCTTTTTCTTTCCGTGAAACTACTTTGTGGCATTATGGTGACCCTGTGGGTTATGGTCGCGTGACGAATCCCATTGTGGGTCACACACGTGATAGTCGGCATTTGGTTTTGGCGGATAGAAAAAAACCTCGTGCGGCGTTGGCCTACTGGCATAAAGGGGAAGATTGGGTCATTACTTCTATTCAGCGCCTGCGCACCGAATATGTCTTGTCTTCGAAGTTGGGGGTTCACTCGTTTACGTGGAATGCGCGCAAAGAAACGGAACGTGGGAAGGATTTTGCTCGTGCATTAGGCATGCATCCTTCGGAATTTTTGTTGAGTCAATTTTTGTTTGCACATCGTGATGAAATCATTTCGGGAAAGAAAATATTTTTGGAACTTGTTGATTATGGTTTTCGGGGCAAAGATAACTCGAATTATTCCAATCAGGAAATATACGGCCCCATCCTCGAGCGTTTTTTCAAGCGCACTCCTTCGAAAACAGTTTTACTCGGGGAAAATTGTTCGGTGAAAAATTATGAGTTGAGTTTAGAAAAGCGCCGCGTGCGTGATGCATTGGGTTTGCCTCCGCTAAAAAAATAATTTTTATAAAAAAGAAAAATAGAAATTTCCCGTCCTCGTTGGAGGAGCGGGTAAAAAAATGTCTGGGGAACATTTACGTTCCCCTAACTTCCGCGCGGCCGCAGGTTAGCGGCCTACTTCAGATATTTGATGGTGTTCTGGAATATTCCGCTGGTGACGCCCGGGTTGTAGTTGAAGTAAATGACTTTTCCTCCGCCTAATTGGGCTTGTTCCACAATCGCGGGGAAGTTCTTTCCCGTTCGTGCGTCTTCAATGTAGGCGATTTCATTTCCCGTGACACCTACATCAAATACTTCCAATGCTAAATATCCTGCTTCGGCTTGTGCGGGCACGCGTTCAATTCCCTGCATGATGGGGTGTCGGTAGTCTTGTTGCCAAATAACTCCAATCACTCCAATCGGTCGTTTGCACGTGGGTTGTCCGTCTAAAATAATGTCACAATTCACCGGAACAATATTTCCGAAGTTGGCTTTCCAACCTAAAATATCCAATGCGCCCGGTTGTTCAATTCCTGAATCCTTAATGATGACGAGTTTTCCTCCCGTCTTCACGTAGTTTTGCAACGCGTCTCCCAACTGTCGGGGAATGGCTTTGCTGATTTGTCCGGTTTGATCTAAAACAACTATATCAAATTGGGCGAGCTGATTTTCAGGATTGTTGGAAAACCCTTCCGCTGCCCGTATGAGTGGACTTCCCACTAAATCCTTGTTGGCGTTCAGCACGGCAATCATTTCGGGCGAAGGTGCGCCGATGATGAGCATTCGTGCGGTTGCGCTGGGGGATATTGCTCCCACAATGGGTCCGATAACGGGTGTAGATGTGTCAATCACTCCCAACCTTGCGAGGAGTAAGAATCCAATCACCACAATCAAAATAATGGGTATAATGGCTTCCAAGTTGAAATGCAATCGGCTGCCGATTCCATCATCAATGGGTGGTAAATCCGCGCCACCGCCATATGCATCTTCATTCGCCATAGTCTTTTCCTCCCCAATACTTCACTAACCCAATTTGGGCATCTACAGGTTGTGGTTTTCCGGTCTTTATAAACTATGTGGGGGTTGTCGCCCAATTGATTGGCTTCTCCTCTTATCCCCAATCATTCTCGCAATGCCCTGGAAAATAGTGACGAGCCGCAGCATGCGTTGGTATTCGGAAAATGCTCCCTCATAATCGCTTCCGCGCTTACCACGCATCCACACGTATAATTGCTTGGCATATTTTTGGTATTCTCTCGCTTGGTGGCGGAAATATTGTGAAGGTGTTTGCACTCGGGGCGGGTGGTTTTGGAGCAATTGTTTTTGGTTGGCGAGAAATATTTCCTCGAACTCTTTCGCGAGCATTTCTTTTCGTCCCGGTGAGAGTTGTTCCCACGCGTGCGTGGCGCCATTGCGCACATACCATTGCCACCGTGCTAATCCTGTGAGTTTAATTCCTTCTGGCGAGTTTGTTACCAATTTTTTTTCGAGTAAATATCCTAATTTGGTTCGCTGTGTTTTTGTCGCGTCATCAAAACTAATTACGCTTCCCTGCAAGAGTTTATCGAATAATCTTTTTCCGCGCCGGACAGCATTAGCCGGCGAGTTTTTCGCGCGAGGATTTTTTTTGGGTCCGCTCATCGCAGCATCCCATTGTATAGGTTCACGAGAAATTGTTGATACTCCATGGGTGGTTGTGCGAGCAATTCGGGTGGAACAGCATAATACACAATTTTTTCTCCCACTCCCGAAGAAACAATGATGGGAAACACGCGCCCTAGTTCGTTATTCTCTTTGTCGCGCAGCGTGGTGCTCGTGTCCACGCTCAACACGCGTGTGCTTCCGATTCCAATGTCTCCCACAATAGCAAAGTCTCCATACAGTTTCAAGTTGCTCGCAATTCCATACACTAATCGATGGTCGGCTCCTGATTCGGGAACTAACTCTCCAATTTGTTGCGCGGACGTGAAAATAGTGCAATCTCTAAAATCACAATAATTTCCTTTGTATTCTGTTGACAAGTATTGGTCGAATCGCACTGCAATCCCATCTTCTACATCTTTTCTCGCCCAGGGTGAAATGAGCGTGTGTCCGGCATTTTCATCCACGTCATCTGCGTACAAAAAATCATCATCCGTTGTGAGTTCGGTTCCCGCGTCGCCTGTCCACACTAATCGTCCGCCCGAGTCAGCGTATTCCATGAATGCGCGGATTTTGTCGGTGCTCATTTGCTTCGCACGTGTAACAATGACTAAATCAAATTGTTTCAAATTTCCGGCGGAAACAAAATCTACTTCTTGTCTGGAAATATTGGTGGCGGCAGTAAAGCGCGGGTCTCGGAGGAGGCGCGCTAATTCATCCGGGTTTCCCAATCCAGCGTCTCCAAACACAATGAGTGTTTTGGGCGGTCCTTTGATGGTGTAGTACACATCGCACCACCCCGGAATGTCCCTACATGTTACAATTCCCGACCACGTGAACAATCCTAAAATGAGCAAAACCATTCCAATGGCTAAACCCACGTGGTAGGCATCTTTCAACACGGGTCGCATTTCGGCCATGAAACGAAAACAAAGGTTGAGGTTTAAAAGAACACACTTATACATTGGATAATATGGTTAAGTTCACACAATCCGCCCCTCAAGCGCAAGGCCCGAGCTCCGGAATTGGCGTTCAGCGATTTTTTGACACCGATGAGGGTGGTCCGCAGTTAACTCCGCAAATGATTTTCGGTTTTACCATTGCGGTGATTATTCTTTTTGTGGCCGCGCGATTGTTCGGATTTGTGCAGTAAAGTCGTATTTCCTTTTTTTTAAATTAATTACTATTCACGCGACACTCATTCCAATTTCTATTTTTTCTTCGCGGATGGTTTCCGTGCTGAGGTGGGCGTGTTTTGTCGTGAAATTGGATACAAATACTAGTTTTTGCGCGCGCACTTTCGCTGCGATTTCCGCGTGGTGTGCTTTGAGCATGTGGGTGAGTTTTTCGCTCGCGCGAATTTCAACTACCACGTGTTGTTCCGGGTTCAGCACGGCTTTTTTTCTCAAATCTTGAATTTTTCTTGAAATTTCGCGTGCAAATCCTTCTCCTTCGAGTGCAGCATCCATCGCTGTGTCCAATGATACAATCGTTTCCGGGTCCTCTTCCAATGTGTGTGCGGCGGCGAATACTTTTTCATTCACGTGAATATTTTTCACATTCAACTGTGTCTTAATCATGTTTTCCAATGTTTGAATCGCGTGTTTTCGCTCTTCACTTTTCGTGTGCACATTCAGCGCGCGCAGGGGCCATCGCACGTTTATTTTTTCTTTCTCGCGCAAAAACAATCCGGCTGTGATGACTCCTTGTGCGTGGGTCATGGCGTTTTCCAGTGTCACATTTCGCGGCGCGGGTTCCGGCCAAGGGGTCGTGTGAATGGAACCTGCTTCGCCGTTTACGACTTCGTGCATGATTTCACTCACGTAGGGTGCAATGGGCGCCAATAATTTGGCGAGCGTGCTAAATGTTTGATAAAACACATACGCCACGGCTTCATCTCCTTGTTTGGCGCGTTCACGCACGAGCTTGATGTACGTGCGCGAAAAATCCTCATTTACAAACGTTAGCAGGGCTTGCGTGCACGCGTTGAACGCGTACGCGTCATATCCTTCCGTCACGGTATCGCGGCACGTGGCTAATCGAGACAAAATCCATTCGTCTTCGGTTTCAAGTTGGGGTGTGCTCACGAGCATTCCTTTTTCTAAATACGGTTGCGCAAACAGGAGGCTGTTCCAC
This sequence comes from uncultured archaeon, assembly GCA_964480705.1. Classification (GTDB taxonomy): domain Archaea; phylum Iainarchaeota; class Iainarchaeia; order Iainarchaeales; family VGJJ01; genus VGJJ01. The sequence goes on from CAYZPC010000001.1 coordinate 46,512, forward strand.
AGCACATTCAACAAGGGTCGCACGCTCTCATTCATGGATGCTATTCCAATTCTCTTTTCGCTCCCCGGGGGAGTGAGGCACATTTGCAGTCGCACCGCGTCTACTCCATGAGCGTCAAACGCGGCCGCGGGAACAATGACGTTTCCTTTGGACTTGGACATTTTTTCTCCCTTTTCATCAACCAGGAGTCCGCCGCAAATGACTGTTTTGTAGGGTGATTTTCCAAACAGGAGTGCGCTGATGACGAGGAGCGTGTAGAACCATCCTCTCGTTTGGTCTTGTGCTTCGGCAATAAAATCATACGGGAAAAATTTCTCAAACAATTCTTTGTTTTCAAACGGGTAATGTAATTGGGCAAAGGGTGCGCTTCCCGAGTCGTACCAGCAATCTATTACATCGCTCTCGCGCTTCATTTCGCTATTGCATTTTTCACACGTAAACGTAATTTTGTCGAGGGTGGGTTTGTGTAAATCAAATTCTCCTTTTGGTGTGTTTTTTCCGCGTGCGCGTATTTCTTCTACGCTTCCCGCGGCGTGCAGGTGTCCGCACTCGTTGCGCGTGCAGCGCCATATGTTGAGCGGTGTTCCCCAATATCGTTTGCGGGACAATCCCCAGTCTTTGGCGTTGGCAATCCATTCTCCAAATCGCCCTTCTTTCACATGGTCGGGTGTCCACTTTATGTTTTGGTTAAGCTTTTCCAAAAGCTTACGATGCTGTGACACGTTGATGAACCAGGATTTCATGGCATAATACATCAGGGGGGTGTTGCATCTCCAGCAGTGCGGGTATTCGTGTTCAAATTTATCTGTTTTGAACAGGAGATTTTTTTCCTGCAGGAATGCAATCAATTCTTTCTCGGCATGTCTGTGGTTTTTTCCCGCCCATTCTCCCATTTCGGCTTTGAACAATCCGTCTTCTCCCACGTGTTGTACAAACGCGAGGCCATTTTCTTTGCCGGCTTGGTAATCATCTTCTCCAAACCCGGGGGCGATGTGCACAATGCCCGTTCCGTCTTGCACGGTGACAAATTCTCCTGAAATAACATGGAATGATTTTCCATTAAGTTTAGCGGTTGAGCGCGTGTACGTATCAAATGGCGGCACGTATTCTATTCCCACGAGTTTTTCTCCGCGCAGGGTTTCCTTAATGTGTGTTCCTTCCGGGAAGTGTTTGCTCACGAGCACGTGTGCGAGAACGTATTCCATTCCCTCACTCTCAACGATGGCGTAATCCACTTCCTTGTTTACCGCGAGTGAAATGTTTCCCGGAAGTGTCCACGGAGTGGTCGTCCATGCCAAGAAGGCGCGTTTGGGATTTTTTTTCCAAATGAATTTTACCGTTGCCGTGGTGTCTTTCACGGTCTTGTATCCCAATGCCACTTCGTGCGAGGAAAGAGATGTTTGGCAGCGCGGGCAAAAGGGGGTGGTGCGGTGTCCTTCGTACAAGTATCCGCGTTCAAATAATTGTTTGAGTGACCACCACACGGATTCAATGTAGTCATTTGACATGGTCACGTAGGGTTTTTCTAAATCCACCCAGTATGCCATTCGCTCCGTCATGACATCCCATTCCTGGATGAATGTGTTCACATCTTTTCGGCATTCTTCGACAAATTTTTCGGTTCCAAAATGTTCAATTTCGCGCTTGTTTTTCAAACCAAGTTTTTTTTCCACTTGCACTTCCACCGGCAGCCCGTGCGTGTCCCATCCTGCTTTTCGTGGCACGGTTTTTCCGCGCATGAATTGGTATCTGTTTACAACGTCTTTGAATACGCGCATTTCCACGTGATGCAACGCTGGAGGAGCATTCGCAGTGGGCGGTCCTTCTAAGAATGAAAAAATGGGTTTGTGGGGGTTGTATCCCACCGTCTTTTCGATGATTTTATTTTTTTTCCATTTCTCGAGCGCGCGCTGTTCGAGTAGTTTGAAATCGTACGAGCGGGGGAGAGATTGCATACTAGGATGTTGGCACGGGACTGTTTTTAAGGGTTGAACTGCGCGATTGGCTTTCCATCGTGGTTAAATACGCCAAACCGGTGCATTCATCACTATTCCTGCGTCGCAGGTAATATTTCAACCAAAACGAGGTGACTTAATAATGGCTAAGAAAGTTCCCAGTAAAGCAAAACATCGCGGTCGAACAATCCATCGCACGAAGCGCCGACCCAAAAAAAGTAAGAAGTAATTTCACGGGGGCACAGCCCCTCTTTTTTTATTCAATTTCTTTTTTTTGCAATTAGAGACTATTTTTAAGGGTTCTATGGAGATGGTGTTTATGCCTGATTCAATTATTTTTTCCGACCCTTCTTCGTTTGATTTGAAAAAAGAAGCGTTGATTAGGGGTGGCGCGTCTCGTCTTCATTTAGTGGCGGATTTTGATAAAACTCTCACAAAGGGAATTTGGAAAGGAGAAAAGCGTTTTTCACTAATTGAATTGATTCGAAAATACCACTATCTGCCCGAAGGATATGTTACGGAAGCCTATGGTCTTTCCGACACGTATCGACCGTGGGAGAATGATCCTTCTCTTTCGTTGGATGAGCGAAAAAATAGAATGGTGGAGTGGTGGTCCACGCATGTGAAAGTCATGAGCAAATATGGTTTGTCCCGCGAAATCGTGGAGAAAATAATTCACGAACAGGAGATGGGGCCCCGCGAAGGATTGGGTACATTCTTGGACATTCTTTCTGCCAAAAACATCCCCTTACTCATTTTATCTGCCGCCGTCACCGATTTGATAGAAGGTTTTTTGCGCAAGGAGAAAATGCTTCACTCTAATATGCATGTTATTTCAAACGCGTTTTCGTATGATTCGTTTGGAAAAGTCACCGGCTACCGTGGAAATATTATTCACAGCTTAAACAAGAGTGAAGTTACAGTGAAAGACACTCCTTATTATTCTCAAATTGTTTCGCGTCCAAATGTTATTTTGTTAGGCGATGGTTTGGGTGACGCGGAAATGGTAGATGGACTTACCCATGAGTGTGTGCTCAAAATTGGTTTTTTGAACGAAAATGTGGAAAAGAATTTGGACGCGTTCAAGCAGGCGTTTGATGTGATTATTTTGAATGATGGTAAAATGGATTTTGTGAACGATTTTCTGAAAGAAATTTTGGGGTGAAAAGAGTGGTGCCATTTATTGGCACCACGACACCGATCCGCCAGATGGATAATGGCGAGGCATGGACCCGGGAGGGGTTGAACCTCCGACCTTCGCTGTATAAGAACGCTGCTCTACCACTGAGCTACGGGTCCGTTCTAAAGTAACTAATTTCTCTCCCAAAAGGGCTTTAATAGTCGCCGGCCATGGTGTGCATATGATAATGCACCAGCCCAATTTTCGCGGCAAGCGTTTTCGAATCAAGGGCGGGAAATTAACGCCTGTTCCAAAATCCAAAAAAACCACTCCTCGTCAGCGGGCGGCGAAGGATTATATTGCTCGTGCGGCTCAAAAGCGGTGGAATTTTTTTCTGCGCACTGCGCGCGAATACACTTCCAAACACCGTCACGTGAATGCGGCTGAATTGATTGTGCATTTTTACATGAAAAAAATTTCCTTGCCGGAAGCGTTGGCCAAAAAGTTGTTGGCTGAAATTGCGCGAGAAAAAGAGAAGTGAAAATAAATGGGGGGTGAGTGGTTTTTTTTCCACTCACGTGCTAATGGTTTCGTTAGTCCATTCCCATTCCGCCCATGTCCGGCATTCCGCCTTTGGGGCCTCGTCCGGACGATGTGGCTGCGATGATGTCGTCAATGCGCAACAGCATTTGAGCGACTTCGGATGCGGATGATAATGCTTGCGTCTTGATGCGCAAGGGTTCAACCACATTTAATTTTCGCATGTCGTCAATTTTGCTGTCGTGCACGTTCACACCTAAGTATTTTCCTTCTTTTCCTTTGTGTCGCGCGCGGAGTCCAACGAGTGTGTCGATGGGGTCCATTCCGGCTGTTTCCGCAAGCGTTTTGGGTATGATTTCCAACGCTTCTGCGAATGCGTTAATGGCGAGTTGTTCGCGTCCGCCCACATTTTTGGCGTATTCTTGCAACTGCATTGCGATTTCAATTTCGGTGCTTCCTCCACCCGTGACGGTTTTTCCGTCTTTGATGGATGATGTCACGGCGCCCAACGCATCGGTGAGTGCGCGTTCGGCTTCGTCAATCACGTGTTGTGTTCCGCCGCGGACTAAGATGGTAACGGCCTTAGGATTCTTGCATCCTTCGATGAACACCATGCTGTCTCCCGCAATTTTCTTTTCGGAAACCATTTTGGCGTGTCCCAAATCGTCTTTCGTCATGTCTTGCAGGCGTGAAATAATTTTTCCGCCGGTGCTTTTGGCCATTTTTTGTAAATCGCTCTGCTTGACTCTTCGCACGGCAAGAATTCCTGCTTTGGCGAGGAAGTGTTGGGCTAAATCGTCAATTCCTTTTTGGCAGATGACGACATTGGCTCCGCTCTTCTGAATGTTTTCCACCATTTTTTTGAGCATTCCTTCTTCTTGGTCTAAGAATGCTTGCAGCTGGTCTGGTGATGTGATTTCAATTTTGGCATCCGTTTCGGTTTCTTTGATTTCCAACGCGGCGTCAACCAATGCAATTTTTGCATTCTCAACATGACGTGGCATTCCGGTGTGAACAATTTCTTTGTCTAAGACAATTCCCTTGATCAATTCAGAATCGTGCAAGCTGGCGCCTGTTTTCTTTTCAATTTTGACGTGGTCTAAGTCGATGGAATATTTTCCGTCTTCTTTTTCGGCAACCGTTTGAACGGCTTCCACAACCAAGTCAGACAATCGTGCTTCGGCTTCGGCTGATTTTCCTGTCATGGATGTCATGGCGATTTTGCGCAGTGTTTTAGTGTCGTCAAATGTTAAGTTGTCGGCAATGTCTGCCGCAATGTCTTTGGCTTTCTTTTCAGCCATGCGGTATCCGTTGATAATAATGCTCGGATGAATTTCATCGTCGAGTAAAGATTCGGCTTTCTGCAAGAGTCCGCCGGCGAGGATAACAGCTGATGTGGTTCCGTCTCCGACTTCGCGGTCTTGTGTTTTGGCAACTTCCACCATCATTTTTCCGGCAGGGTGGTCGATTTGCATTTCTCCTAAGATGGTTGCACCGTCGTTTGAAATGGTGACATCGCCCATGTCGTCCACGAGCATTTTGTCCATTCCTTTGGGTCCGAGCGTGGATTTCACGGCATTGGCGACTGCTTTGGCAATCAGGATGTTAATTCGTTGAGCGTCTCGTCCGAGTACTCTTCGAGAACCTTCGGGCAGGAACATCATTTGTTGGTTCATTTTATTTTCGGTCATTTTTTGATTCCTCCTAAAAATAGAATCTTTTATCGTTAAACGTCGTTTTTCGGGTTGTTTTTGGCCTGTTTTTGGGGTTTTAGTCCATTTTTAGCCAAGTAATTCATTATTTAGATGGATGTAACTGTTTAAAAATCGAACTTTTTCGATGGATATGGCTGTTGAAACATAACTTTTGGCGGGGTTGTTTTGATACTAGAAGGGGGCTGCGCGCGGGTCTGCCCATCCTTGCGGGCGGGGGTAGAAATCGTACACGTTCACCCGCGCGTCATTGGTTTTGCGTTTGCGCACGAAAAACTCGAGCAGCGTGCCTCGTTCGGCAGGCACGTGTCGCTGGCGCGCGTGCCACTCTGTTAGCATCTGCAGGGTCGCCGCGTATTTTTTTCCTCCCAATCGGTTGCGATACCGTGTGAGTATGTCCTTCGCAGCCGTGATGCTGGGGATTTGCGCTAAAATAAATGAAAAAAATTCCGGATCATTTGTGATGAATGGTTTGTTGATATAATCCAACACATCTCGCGTGAATCGATTGAATCGACCGCTTTTATTGTATTGAAAAAATAAGTTACCAACCATTCGCGCCACATTTTTTCCGAGTGCAGATACTCGTTTCCATTGCCGCAGTCTCTCCACGCGGGATGATTCGCGCGCGATAGAATCAAAGTGTTGCACTACTAGCGTTGCTTCGCTCGGCACACTTATTCGCAGGGGTTTTTGTACCATGTATGTTTTGCGCCATTGTTTCTGACGCACGCGGCCCCCTGGCGTGAGCATGGAATAACGCTGAGCGGCAGTTTTCTTTCCCTGGCGTTTTCCCATTTCATCCAACACTTCCATGATGGCTTGTTTGACGCGCGCAAACTCCTGCGCTGTTATTTTGCGTGTGATGCGTGCTGTCGCCGAATTTTTTCCCAAACCAATCGTAAGTACGTGTTCGCTTCTGCGTCCTGTTTTTTTCTGAATGGTGACGCCAGGCTCGCCGTGTCTGCGCGAATGTGCAATCGCATTTGTGTGGATATTAATCATCACGCGCTTAGCGCGTGCGCGGGGTTTCATCCTAGCTATTATTATCTGTTTGTTATTAATTTATTCTATGGACTTTCGCCCCGAGCTTTCAACTAGACAAACGGATTGGTTGCACAATCATTCGTATGAGCTTATTTCCTTCATCGCTCGCGGAATGAACGCGGGGGTGTGGCTCGTTTCTAAGAATGGAAAAAAGTTTGCCGCCAAAATCGCTCATGCTAAATCGCGCCGCGTGCGAATGAGTGCAAAAGAAGTGCTGCATTTGCACGTGGCGAACGTGTTGAGCGTGGGTCCAAAAATAGTGGAAAGCGATGCGTCTGAAAATATTTTGATTATGGAATATGTCAATGGCATTCCCCTCGCGGATTGGTTGAATAAAAATAATTCAAAAAAATTATTGAAAAAACTCCTCACTAAATTATTTGCACAGGCACGCACGCTCGACAACGGAAAACTCGACCACGGCCAGTTGGGGGGAAAGCTGCACAACATTTTAGTGGATGCGAAAAGCAATCCTCATATTATTGATTTTGAAAAAGCTTCGTATGTGCGCGCGGCCAAGAATGTGAATGCGCTCACGCACACTTTGTTGAGCGGTCACACGGGTTTCTCCGTGCGCGTGCGTGAAATGCTCTCGGAAGAGGATGTGCGCGCGTTGCGTTTCCCACGATGAGTGGTGTCATGTTTATATTGTCCATTTTTTTTTGTTCCCGAATGAATGGCAATTTTGGATACAAAACACACAATTTATTTTTGCGCGATTGGATGTTTTATGTCACCGTGCAGGCGGTTATTTTCATTAAAGTCGTGGCGTTTTACACGATGTTTGGTCACGGCATTTCCTATTTTGGCCAGCCGCTCATGTTGAATGTTCCTTTCATGGCCGTTCCTGTGTTTGGAAACTTGTATCATGTCTGGGAGTATTTTTTCCACCAGATCATGCACATTTTCATTTTATTCTGGACACTCTTGCTGGCGAAGCATATTGTGAAAGTCGATTGGTTGGCGTTAGGAAAACTTTTTTTCATCGCAGTCGTGTTGCATAACATTGGATACTGGTTTACGTTTTCGCATCCTTCGCTGATATTTTCTCTCCGCGATTTTGCCACTGATTTTGTTGCATTATTTTTGTTTTTTGCATTGTTTAGATTAGGATTCAAACTCGTTCCGCAATCCAAGAAGTGGACGATTCCTCTGTTTGATGAAGTGAAAAGCAGCGGTGCAAAAAATAAATGAAAAAGAGTGTGCCACTGCCTGGCACGGGCATAAGTTGTTTATTCAAAGAGTGAATTTTCGGTCAACTTCTCGAATCAGCACATCACATTGTGATTTGACGGCTTCGAGTTGTTTGATGATGTGTTCTTTTTCTTGTTCCACATCTTGAATTTTTTCGTAGGGTTCAATGGCTTCTTTCAACATTCCATAATCCACATACGTGTAGGGGTGTGCGTTCATTTTTTTGGCAATGCGTTCGACCATTTTTCCTAACCAGATGTTCATTTCATCTTTCACTTGTCCCTTGATTTGTTTTCCATCATCAAGGTATTGTCGCATCATGTTAGTAACCGTAGCGCGGGGAAAGGGGAGTTTGCTTTCTTCCATGGTTCCTTCTTCATCCGTTTCAGCGACAGGTGTTTCCTGTTGAACGTCCATTTTTTCTTCGTCAGCCATTGAATGTTCCTCCCATTCTATGTACGTAATACACGCCAAAAGCGGTTTTAAACCCTTCCCGAATGAGGCGCAAAGCAAGGTTTTTTATGCGCAAAAAAGGTCGTTTGAGTTGATTATGCGCTGGTTTATTTTTGGTTTGATTTTGGTGAGTTTTTCCTCGCTTGCCTGGGCGCAAGTACTGGGTGGTGAACCCGATTTTGGTTCGGCTCCTGCCAACACGACCATTAATTCTAGTCCGGCTCCCATTGGGGGTTTTCTCTCTTTTTACTCCTCATGTCAAGATGGCGTGTTCATGCGCAGCGTCGTGTGCGATTCTCCTTCGTGTGATGTGTCTTCTCCTTCCCTCTGTTCTTCCACTTTTTCTTCTACCGCAAGTAAATCGTGCGCCGCTCCCACAACTGTTTCAGATTGGGGGTATCATTTTCTCGTGAATTCAGCGTGCTGCAATGCGCAAAATAATTGTACGCTTCAGCAAACCACCGATCCCTGGTTGGTGGGAGTGGAACCTTTTCCGGTGAGTACACAGATGGTGGATGTTTCCGGAATGGATCCCCGCGGGAATAAGTTGGCTCGTCGTTCGTATTCGAGTTGGGTTTCGGTCTTCAACACATCTTCGGATGCAAAAATTTCCACCACCACTGACGCTGGTCTCACGTGGTCGAGTCCTCTTTCCATCAAATCACTTTTTTCTCAAGCTCAATTGCCATTGGGTGTGAGTTATTCGTCTGTGCGCGTCGTTAATCCTGCGCTTGCGGTTGGAAATAATTCCGTTGAACTTGTTTTTGAAGTGGTGGACACTTCTGGAAAAAGCAACGTGTATTATTCTCACTGCGTCTCTTCTGCTTGTTCGAATGCAGCTGCGTGGTCGCTGGCTGTTCCCGTTCTCGATCCCATTGTCACGGAAACAAATCCCGGTGCGGCCGATTCAACATGGATGTATTCACTTGGTTCCCCTAAAATTGGAATCACTTCCTCTTCCATCGTGCATGTTATTTTTGATGACTCTCAAACGAATCCTTCGCTTCGCATTCAGGGAATTTTTCACCGGTATTGTTCTCTCGTTGACGGGTGTGACAAAGTATCTGCGTGGAATGCTTCCACGAATGGGACGGATATTTTAGGGGGAGTCAATAACGGATACCCCCGCTCGCCTCACCTTTCCATTAGTTCAAAGGGCGTGTTTGCCATATGGATGGATTATTCTTCTTCCGGAAACCCGTCTTCAAATAGCATCTTTGTCTCCCTCTACGCAATTCCAACCAACACGTGGCTTTCTCCCGTTTCGGTTGGGAGCGCGAGTAGTTTTTCATTCCCCTGGATTTCGGCCGCTGGTAATCGCGCCGGAATTTCCGCGCTTTCTGGAAGCACCGTGCGCGTGTGGAATTGTGATTCTTCCTGCATGAGTTCTCCTTCAACTCCAACGGCGTGGTCGGATGTTTCCTCCACTTTTTCTCCATTCAACACACTCACTTCCCTCTCCGAAGTTGCCATCGCAATTTCTCCTCTTGACTCGAGTGAATCCGTGCTGTTGGCTGCTGGAAACTTGGCGGGAAACAGACAATTATTTGGAATGTACTCTCGCGCGGGGGGCATCACGACAACTCTTCGCCGCATTTCCAACACTCCCACTTCATTCACTTTTACAGGATTGTCTGATGTGAGTGGAAATTTTTTGTGGAGCAGTCAACCTTTTTTGCAGTGGGCCGGCGCCACTCCAACAAGTGGTTCGGTTTATTCATCTAATGTTTTTTCATCAAACAATGCATTTCCATCCATCACTATTACCGCGCCCACCACTCCCGTCACGTGGCAGTCAGCAAGTTCTTCCGCGTACTCTCAAACAATCACCTTCACCGCGCAGGATAATGATATTGAAGATGAATTGTATGCGTCCATTTACTTTGGCACATCGCCCAACACCACCACTTATTTGCTTCGTGACCGCGTGGATTTGAAAACACTTCAAGGGACACAGAGCACTGACACGTGTGCATCCGGTTCTTTTACGTCTCCCCGCACGTGCGTGTTGAACTTGCCCCTTTTCGATCCCGCCACGGGCTTGTTAGCTCCGAATGGAAATTATTATTTGGTTGCTGTTCTCGCGGATTCAAAATCAGGGAGTGATGTTTTTTCCACTCCCAATCAAGTGACTTTTTCTCTCCCTTCCGGGACGATTTCCATTGCCGCACCCACTGCTGGCTCGTCGTGGTCGGGTCCGGGAACGAAACAGTTGGCGGTGGATGTGAATAATCCCCTCTTCTCTCAATTGTTTTCACTCACCCTTTCTGGCAATTCTCCGAGTGGTTCATTCATGTTTCCCTCGTATCCTGTTTCCTCGTACGGGAGCACTATTCCTCCGTGCGTTAAAGTGGGAAATAATTATTCATGCGCGTATCCTATTCTGCCCTCTTCTTCTATTTCAGAAGGAGTGTACGCGTTGTCTCTCGACTCTAGCGTTGATGGCTTGCCCGGCCCCACGGCGAGCGTGAGTAATATTACGATTGATTTCATTGCCCCGCGCGTGGTCTCGGCGCAGCCGCAAGGCACGCTCACGAGTCCCCCTTCGTCTGTTTCATTTGCCCTGCAGGATTTTTCTCCCATTGCAACTGTGCCATCCATTCTCATCAATGGTCAGACAGCCACTCCTACTTGTTCATTTGGAGCACAGCCCGTCACGTGTTCCGCGCCCTTCCCTTCATCCATAACCACGGGCCCGGTCGTGGTTCAAGTAACCGCCTCGGATGCGTTTGGAAATAGTTCTCCGAGTAATTTTTCATTTACCATCGATGGTGGAACCACTGTTCCTCCAGGGCCTGGCGGAGAAGGCGGAGGCGGTGGCGGAGGTGGCGGTGGCGGTGGGGGCGGCGGTCCAGGTAAAGTAATTCCGCGAGTAGAAGATGTAATCACGCGCGACAGTGAGGGAAATGTTCTCGTGAATGGTACTCCAGTCGTGATTCCCAAAACAATTGTGGAAACTGTGGGAACATTTTCCAATAATGTGGTCACAGCCACGAGTAATTTGGTTGATGTGGTAGGTCCGAGTGCGCATGCCATATTTTTGGGGTTGTGCGTGATTGCCGGACTGGCATCCGATGTGGTGTTTCGCCGTGTCTTTTCAAAAATTCGCGCGGACACCTATAAGCAGCGCGAGCGTTTGGTCCGAGCCCTCCTCGCGGGAATATTTTTCATTATCCCTCTTGCCATTGGCTGGTCTTTTTCACTCGTGGCGGGATTTATTTTCACCGTAATGGAGATTGTGGGGTTTGTCGCTGCCGCATATGCGATCAAAATTCTCCAATACTATGACACGTTCGGCTACAAGGCCATTCAAGGGGTGGCGTCTGCGATTACTCCCCCGCCCCGACCTCCCTCCATGTGAGAGGTTTTTTTACTCACATGACCTATGTTTGCGTGCCGAATGACGACATGCATTGCTCTGATTCATGATGATTGATGGGCACTCGGACGGCGTACTATTCTTTTTTTCCCCGGATTTTGTCCGCAGGCAAAAGGCCGATGCGACACTCGCTTGTAATGTCAAATGCCCCTAAATCGCCTTTTTGAGGGGTTTTATGGGTTAATCCTTATATAGTCGGGCAGGGCCACTCCTATAGATGCCTGTATTTGGGGGTTATTCCCTGATTGGGCGGATTGGGAGGAATACACTATGGCCAGCGAAACATTCATTGTCAAAAGTAAAGTTGCGGATTTCATTCGCGGAAAGGACATGATGATGAGTTCAGATGCGTACGACGCATTGAACGACGAAGTCGAAAAAGTCATTAAGCGCGCCGTTGAGCGATGCTCGCAAGGCGGACGAAAGACTGTCAAGCCCTTTGACTTCTAATTCATTCGCGGAGGCGGTTCTCGCCTCTTCTTTTTCTTTTTTTTGAATTTCATTTTTTCTATTTTTTAAAATAGTTTATTTTTCTCTCATTGTCGTTGTTTTGGTTTTCTCAAAGTGTCCGAATTTTATACTTATACACTACATAATGAGTGTATGAACACACTCCAACTTTTCACCATTGGATTTATTTTCACGTTATTTGCTTCACCTGCGTTTGCGTGGCCGGCTTTTGTAGCCGACACGTGGAACACCAATCAAGTGTACGCGGGCTCGTATTACGCCCCTTCATCCCCTTATTCGGGCTGGACATACAACGCCTACTACCCTAACTCCGGCTACCCTGTCATGGGCGGCGGACGCATGTATCCGTATGGGTACAATTCGGGTTCGTACGCGGTTCCCAATTACTATTATGGAACTGGCTACACTGCGTATGCTCCTCCTTCCTATCCTGGGCATTATGTGTCAGGAAATTATTACGGAATGCCCGTTCATTCCTCGCTTGAAGTAGGTTTCGGGAATGATAATTTTTACGTGCGCTGCACCTACTATTCGTGCTGAGCACTTTTTTTTAGTTTTTAGTGCGCAATCTTCACCACACGCGCCTCAAATGCGTGTTCCAAAATATCTTTGGTTTGAATTTTGAGTAAAGAGAATTTGTCTCCCCCGCCGGCAATCACCCACGCATGTTTCGTAATGGCTTCATCCACTAGTGTTGGAGTCCCATAGATGGAAATGGGTGGCACGCCCCCAACTTCATACCCCGTCACGGCCTCTACTTCGGCAGGGGTGGCTAAGCGAATATTTTTCGTTTCAAGCAAGGCAGCAATGGCTTGCGTATTCACTTTCTTCTCCCATTCTACTATTGCAAGTACGAACCCTTTTTCATGTGCGAAAAGGATGGTTTTGACTCCCGGGAAGGAGGATTCAATGGCCGCCGCTTGCTTGCTATTAGCCACTTCCGCGTCAAAGTGCATAATCTCGGCGTTTGGCCCATTTACGGCAATATACTCGTCAAGCATCGTAACTCGTATATATTGGTTTCCGCACGGTTTAAATAAAAGATAGGCCCATATTCTTATTATTCACATGAATTAGTGAATGAGCCTTCCCATGTCTACCAAAGCACGTATTCCCAATGGCGCCAAGCTCATTATTATCGTCTTGAGCTTCTTTCTCGCCCTCACGTTTGTGCGTGCGGTCACTCTACAAGCCGACTCTCAAGAGGTTGTTTTTTCAGGTTCGCAATCTATTGTGTTTCCCGTTTCGGTGACGAACCCCACTAATTCACCCGTCATTCCTAACTTTTTAGCGGACGGACCATTCACTATTATTCTTCCTTCCGATAACGCCCCCATTCCTGCGAACGATTCCAAATCGTATGCGTTACAATTTTTCCCCGCCTCCACATTCAAAGTGGGAGATGTGTATGCTGGACAGTTGCGCGTAATTACGGGCGATGGTGAAACAGCCCTTCCTCTCACTTTTCGCATGAACCCCGCTCCCTTGTTCAACAACCCTTCCAATCTTTCGGCGCCAGTTTCCCCTACGGGATTCTTTTCGTTTGCCTCATTGTTCAATTTGTCCTTTTTTTCATCCCTTTCAATTGTGGATGTTTTCTTGGTGGTTATTGTCATTGTTCTTACCGTTGCACTTGTTGCGCGTATCAAGAATAGATTGATTGGGGAGGAAAAATCATGAACACACTCTTGAAAGTTCTTGCATTCATTGCCGCGGTGTTATTTGTCGCGCCTGCGGTGCACGCCATTCCCTACACTGCTTCCTTTACTTCTCCCTCAGCCGTCTCGCTTCTCGAGAATATGTCGGTTTCTATTCCCCTTGAAATTCAAAACAATGATTTTCAGTCTCATACGGTTACATTGTCCGGTTTCTCCGATGAAGCAACCGTGAAAATTATCCCCAATTTGAAAACATTCACCATTGCGCCCTATGAAAAAGTCACGGTTGGAATTACTGTGCGCGCCACCGATGATGCCGACCATGAAACGGTTCCCGCCCGAGTGCGAGTCAGTTTAGATGGTGACACGCGCGATGTTCCCCTCACAGTTTATGTGGGTTCCAATCCCTTCCTCACGCTCACGACATTCAATTCTACCGTGTGCGCCAATGAGTATGTGGAAAGTATTTCTGTTTTAGTGGAAAATCGCACGAGCGCTGACACTCAAGTAACATTGCGCGCCGAGCAATCCATTTTGCTTCCCTTCACGGAAGAAGAAACCCTCACGTTAGAGAATGGAATTGAACAATTTGTCACCTTCCGCGTGAACGTTTCCCCTGCGAATGCGGGTAAATACACGGGAACCATTTTCGCGGACACGAATCAAATCGTGGTGGTGCGTCCATTCGTTGTGAGTGTAAATGATTGCCCCGAAACGGTGGAGAAAACCATTTCTCTCAAATTGCCCACGAAAGTGTATGATTTAACCAAATTGAAAACCACGAATGTTCCTCTTTCGGTGAAAAACCTCACCGATGAAGCACAGTTTGTGGAATTCTTTGTGGACACGGACATGGGGTACACGCTCAATAGCATCACCATTGCCCCCCGCGACACGGCTAACATTAATCTCTCCCTCACTCCCGACACGAGTATTCCCGCGGGAAAGAAAGCCATCACCATTACAGCCATTGCCGGCGGGTATCGCATTGCGCAATCGTTGAATGTGAATGTGCTTCCTTTGGATTTGTTAGAGTTGGAAAACGTTTCCTCCATTTACACGCTCTTTGAGGGAGATTCATCCTCAATGGATTTCATCGTGCACAATCGCGGAGATTCATCTCAAAGCATTTCATTGGGAATGCAGTCCAGCGTCTCCGATATCACATCCACTTTTACCCCTGCGAATGTGACCGTGTCACCCGGAAAGTCCGTGCGTGTCCAACTCACACTCACTGCGAATGAACACGTTTCGGTGACGCGCGTGAATACTTCTATTGTTGCGAATGGAAACAAGTCCAGTGCCACTCTTCCCTTGTCCTATGTAGTGGAACCCAACCCCACTGCCTTAGAAGGGGCATTGAAGTTTGTGAGCATTCCAAAAGAAATCTCCCTGAACGCAGACGAACAGAAAGAAATCACCATTACGTTGCGCAACGAGTCCGACACTGCCATTACGGGCGTTCGCTTCCGCTTGTTGGGAGTGAGCGGCGCTAACATTAGTGTTGTGGGCCCTGCCTCCGCCACGTTGGCACCGTATGAGACGCAATCCTTCACGTTACGTGTTGTCACACAAGAAGACACTCCTTCCGGAGTCTATTCTCCTATTCTCATCGCGCAGGGCGACAACGGCTCCGGCCGCGCTCCCATGAGTATTCGCGTGAATGATGGTTTCGTGAATGGACTCTTGACGGGTTTAGTCACGTTTGCCAATGAGCGTGCGGGAATTTTGGGTTTCATTGTTCTCGTGATTCTCGCGGGATATTATATTTTTTCCCGCTCCGAGAAACGCTCTCCTGTTTGGACGGCGAAATAGTGCGAAAGGGTGATGGATTACATGAGTAAGCGTTGGGCGCAGCCTTCAACACGCTCCACTCCGGAGTTATTCATTAAGCGCAGCCTCATTCGACCGGTGCACGTCATGCTGATCCTCGCGGGAATGGCGTTGCTTCTTTCCGCGGCGCAGATGCACGCGTACACACCTTCTTCCACTGCCATTTTCTCATCTGTTTCAACGCAGGAATTATTTCTCCAGCCCGATTCGGAGTTGCCCGTGGATATTTTCGTCAACACCCCGTATGGGAAACCCGTGAATGTTTCTTTTTCCACTGATTACCCTTCGCACGTATTGCGTGTCGATGGAGAATTGCATTCCATTTCCACGTCTTTTCCGTTGCAACGCGAGATGCGCGTGTATGCGAATTGGAACGCTCCGCAGGGAGATTATTTAGTTACCTTGCGCGTGCACGTGCAAGATGGTGGACAATCTTTCACTGAAACCCACCCCATTCGTGTTCACGTTGGAGAAAAGGGTTTGCTCACGTACTACACCACATCCAACACTACCCTTCCCGCGCGTGTTTCCGCGCCCATTTTTTCCACGAATGCCATTAATCTCTCCCGCACCGAGCGCACCACCGTTTCGGTTTCATTTCTCAATACGGGTTCCTCGACTGATTATTTGGTTCGTCTCGCCGAACCCTCGTTGAATTTGCTTGTTCACGTGGTGAATGAAACCCATCGCCTCGTGGAAGACGGTTCGCGTGTCACATCTTGGTTGGATATTACGGCGCGCACGAATACTCCCTTTGGTGAAACTCCCTTGTATGTGGAAGCATACAATATGGTTTCCGGAGAAAAAACTCTTTTGGGCGTTGTCCGTGTGAATGTGTATGAGACATTCAACCTTGACGCGCGATTGCCTTTTCACTCATTTGTCGTTGAAGAGAATGATTTGATTGAAACCACTCTCTCGCTTGAAAATACGGAATACTCGGATGTGGATGTCATCATCGAGTCGAGTTCCTCACTCGCTCAGCCTGCCAATTCAACCATTCGTGTTCCGGCAAAAACTTCTATTACCGTTCCTCTGTCCATTCACGCTTCCCCCTCACTGGGTGTGCGCGGCGACACATTGTATGTGATGAACCCCAATCTCACCGAGCAGGTTTCTTTTACGGTTGAAACGGTTCCCCGCGGCACGTTGAAACCCATTGTTTCGGATGAGAATGCGAGAGGAAATGGTTCTCCTTTCACTCCAATTTCTGGCTTTGTTTCAGGAGTTTTTTCATCCGTGTGGGGATTGGTAATTATTGCGCTCGCCGGGTTGATTATTTTCTCTCAAAAATTTAGAGAGGGTGTCGTGGCTCGTTTGCCCAAGCCGGTTCCTCCTGCTAAAGCGCCTCCGGTTCCTAAACCGTCTTCACTTCCCGCACCATCTGCTCCTGCGCCCGTCCCATCCGCGCCTGCTCCAGGAATTGTTTCAAATGTTCCTGTTCCCACTTCCAAAACGGATGCGACGCCGGCACAAAATAATTAATGAGAATTATTATTTCTGATTGAATTATTTTCGATAACTAGTCGCAATGCCCTCATCTAAGCATGAGAGGCACGACACTAAGTTGCTGCACACAGTGGTACAGTCTTTTTCGAGTTTGAAGTTTGGAATGGCCATTTGGTAAATGTGGCTTGCATTAATGTTGCTTGTTTTATCGGTGGTTAATTTTTCTGTGCTCAAAGAAAAATTGAATTTGTATTCTTTGTATCCGCGGATTTTGAGAACGGCTTGATACTCTCCTGGGTAAATAGGATTGTATTCCTGCAATTCCGTTGGTTTTCCATTCGGGTCGCGTTTACTTACGGCTGCAGCTGTTGTCAAATATTTTCCAGGGTTGGCTTGGTTGAACAACAATCCCTCATATGCTTTGTCGCGTGTCGTCGCTGGTTCATTTGCTTCAGGCTGTTGGAGTGGTTCGGCCAACCAGGATGTTCGGTCATTCACATGAATGAGTTCAAGTGTCATCATGTCATGAATGGCATCATTCGAGAGGCGATCATCCGTGTTGGGGTCGTTGTCCGGGTCGTTTAATTCAGGATTATTTTTGCGTAATACGTTGAGCGTGTCATTCGTGAGTTTAAATCGGAAAATGTCTTTGGAAGGGTCTTCGCTTGCTTTGATGCGCACGGTTTGAATAGTGTCTTCGGTTCCCGGCACGTTGGTTTGTTTGATGCGGTACAACACCGTGATTTTTCCGCGCTGGGATGAGAGGAACGTGGCTTTGTAATCAAGCACGCTGGCTAATGGAGTAATGTCTCCGAAATCGGCTAAAATTTCTTTGCTGTGAGTGACTGTTTTCCAATAGGGAACAAATGTTCCATTTTCCGCGGCACATAATCGCATTCCAAGAGTGAGTTTTCCCATTCCGGGTAAATTTACAATTTTATTGGACGCGTATTCTTTCGTAGTGTTGGGGTGCGCGGTGTTGTATGCATCTACTGCTCCCGTAATCGTACTAACCGGTTGTCCAATGTCGGTTCCAAACAATCCGACCGTTTGAATGGTTGTATAAATATCAATTCCTTGTCCTATTAAATTGCGAAAAATATCCCATCCAATACTTTGTACGGTGTCAATGCGCGACGCGACACTTGCGGCAATGGTTTCATTATTGTTGAAGTGCCAAATTTGCAGCAAATAAACAGCGTTTCCTTTTGAATCTTGGAAAATAATATTTCTCGGGCTTAGTGCATATTCGGATGTCGTTGTAGTGGAGATTTTCTCATCCAAGTCTGCTCCCCCTTCGCGAAATTCAGGAGAGGAATCTCCTAATGTAATGAATTGGGGCGCGTCATTTCCAATTTCACAATATTCATTCAACACCGGCGTTGCTTCCGCCACTTGCTGAGCAGTGGGTGTTGCGGTTGGAGCGGTGGGTGTGGTCGTTCCGGGCGTGGATGGATTTACTGCTTGTAACACGGGCAAGCTTGCTTCGAGTTTAGGCAAAAAATCCGTTGCCATGTAGGCTCCTTCCGTGTCATCGAGCTGGCAATCGCTGTTTGATAATAATCCTGAGAAGCTCATGTTGCTTGATTCTAATTCCGATTCATAATCTAATGCATACTGCGCCGAGAACGCGTCCCACACGCTGGTTTCACAATCAATCGCAGAATAGGTGTCTCCAATTTTAACGTAAACAATTCCTTCCGTGTTATCCGTTTCTTCTTCCACAAAGAGATACGTGTTGTTAATGGTTGGATCTGCTCCTTCGGTGAAAATGAATGCTTGTTGTCCGGCTAAATCGCGCATTTTTCTCAATAGGGGAACAACATTGTCTCCTGATGAGAGCGCGGGAATATTTTTTCCCCCAATGCTTTCTTGTCGAATAACCGTGTATCCTCCGCTGCCCTGTGCTTCGGAGTCGGTGGCATAAAAGAGGAATAACCCCCCTACTACGAGTGTTAGAATGATTCCGGCGGCGAGATAATGGGGTTGCATGCACGTTTACGGTTTTGGGCCTTTAAATAGGTTTTCACGTTCCCATTCCATTTGGCAAATCCCTTGAGTTAAATCCGCTTATTTTCCTTTTCTTTCCAAAATCCCTTTATTTTTTCAGCGGGGCTCGTGGAGAGTTCATACTCGTGGGCGGGAGGAAAACAGTCCTTGTAGTTGGTTTGCGTGTAGCGCTTGTCCAGAAACACCACCACTCCCTCGTCTGTGGGGGTGCGAATAACCCTTCCAGCGGCTTGCAATGCTTTATTCATCGCGGGATAAATGTATCCGTATTGCCATCCTTTCTGGAAGCGTTTTTCATAATAATTAACCAGTGCTTGCGTTTCCAAATTCATTTCCGCGAGGGGAATCCCCACGACAATTACTCCTAACAATTCGTTTCCAGGAAAATCCAATCCTTCTCCAAAACTCCCGCTCGTGCACGCCAGCAACACGGCTCCAAATCCGCGCGAGTGTTGTTTGAACTCATTCAACAATTTTTCGGTTTCGTGCATTTTCATTCCTTCGCGCTGAAATAATAATTGTCGCGGCGTGTAGTCCTGCATTTTTCTCCCAATGTTATCCAATAATTGAAACGATGGAAAAAATACTACGGTGTTTCCCGGAATTTGGTTGACCATTTTTCCGGTCTCGGATGCAAATGTGGTGAATGTTTCCTCGCTGCGTTCCGTAAATTTAGTCGATGCAAGGGGAGCAATCATTTGCAACCTATTTTGTTTGGGAAACGGAGAGGGGTAATACCCGTGTTCTGTTTTTTCTTTATTTACTCCAATAATATCCGCAAACATTTTCGTGGGATGCAGGGTGCCTGACATGAGTAAGCATCCGTGCATTTTCTCCAACACTTTTTTGGTAAGCGGAGCCGGGTCGAGTGCTTTTACACCAACCGAATAATCATCTGCGTATCCCCATTTTTTGACTACTCGTGCGAGTCCTTCGCTTTCATTCGCCCATTTTTCTAAAAATTCTCCCACTTGAATAAGGAAAGAGGAATCTTTTCCGCTTTTTTCTAAATAATCCACTCCGCGCATTTCGCATTGCAGCGCAAATTCTTCCACATCCAGTTTTTCGGCTAAAAAAGTGCTCCATTTTTTTTCATCTAATAATTCTTCATTTCCACTCATTTTTTTTCCGTGCGCGCGCAAATGATGCTCCATGCGCGAGAGAATTTTTTCCATTTCTTCATCTTTCAAATAGTGTGCTTCCTCTGCCGCTCGTGTGAGTTGTTTCGTGTTGAGCGTCGTTGAAAGTAATCCGCGCACACGCTCGGGAAGGTTGTGCGCTTCATCCACAATCAATAGACAATTTTCAGGTTTCTTTCCTAATTTTGGCAGCACGAGTTCACTGACACTCGGAGAAAAAATGTGATAGTAATCCGCAATAATCACATTTGCTTTTTTGGCTAATTCCATGCTGGTTTCAAATGGACACATGGCCCAGGGCTGCATGCCCATTTGAAATGTGCTTGATTCATCTTTGATTTCTGCAGAGGAATGAACACCTTTCATTCTCGTGGAAAACTCTTGCCGGGCAATTTTGGCTTTTTCGCGTTGCAGCGTATCATATCCTTTCGCGTGTCCGTATGGAACGCACGTTTGGCTTTCTCTCTTCTTTCGGCACATCTCATAAAATCCTCTCCCTTCTTTCTGCTGGGTTTGCTCATCAATGCATAAGTGTTTCTTCCCCACCAAATCCACCACGCGGAGTTTCAAATCATATTTAGCATTTATTCCACGTAACACGTCTACTGCAATAGCGTGCTGAGCGTTTTTGGGGGTGAGAAAAATAATCGTGAGAGTAGGGTCCTTTTGCAGTGCCACTCCAAGTGCGGCGCTCAAACTCGCGTCCGTTTTTCCTAATCCTGTTTCCGCATGTGCGAGGAAAATTTTTCCATTTTCAAATGCTTCATGTGCATCTATGATGAGTTTTTCCTGTCCTTCGCGCGGAGCATCAAACCGGAATGGAATGGTTTTGGGCAGCATGCTAGAGTTACGGCCGGCACGCATTTAAGCACGTTTCAACGAAAATTCCGACGCGTTTTTTAATGATGAATGGTTTGTTCAGCGTATGCCCGAACTCTTAGACTTGTCTCTCCCCACCTCCAGCGGGTTGTCTGCCGAAAAATCGAAGCATGCCGTGCGGCGTGTTCCCACGGGCATACCTGGTTTTGATGATTTGATTCAGGGTGGTTTTGAAGAGAAAACAAATACTCTTGTAGCGGGCTACGCGGGCACGGGCAAGACTACTTTTTCGATGCAGTTTTTGTATAATGGTGCGACGCAGTGGAACGAACCTGGCGTCTATTTGAGTTTTGCTGAGAGTAAAGAAAGTATTTACAATCACTGCATGAATTTTGGGTGGGATTTTTATGCGTTGGAAAAGCAAGGTCTTGCGCGCCACTTATTTTACAAAGCCCACCAAGTCAACAAGCTCTTAGAAGAGGGCGGCGGCACCGTGCGCGATACAATTGCAGAGATTGGTGCCAAGCGCCTGGTGATTGATTCCATTACCGCGTATGGATTGTTGTTTCGTGATGATTACAAGCAGCGCGAAGCATTATTGTTGTTTTTTGATATGCTGGTGAAGTGGGGTTGCACGAGTTTGATTATTGCCGAACAACTTACTGGTATTCAGGATGCGCGCGCCGGGGAAATTGGCTTTTTGACGGATGGAATCATCTCTTTTTCGTATGCGCAAGTAGAAGATGACGTGGGCCGGCGTACGCGACAGCACCAGATGGAAGTCTTGAAGATGCGCGGCACGAACCATTATAATGGAATTATTGAAATCCAGTTCACTAAGCAGGGATTAGTCTGCCATAAAGCCGTTCGCGACGGAGAATAGGTTTTTTCGGGTTTTAATCAAATTTTTCTCAAAAATTTGGCGCACTAGCCTTAAATCATTCTCTCGTGTATGAGAGTATATGTCCCCCATCCGTGTTTCCATTGAATCCCTGGGTAAAGTCCTCTCGCCCGAACAGCTAAAGCAGGCGGGTCTTCCGGCAAAAGGGGATTTGGAGCTTTCATCTTTAGAATCGAACACGTGGCTTCTCACTCTTTCTCCCGCGCAAACCGATTTACTGTCCTCGCAAAGCGCACCCCTTTCTCCCATGCAGCAGAAAGTGCTCCGCTTGCTCAAAACCCATCGCTTGCCTGATTTGATTGAGGGTCGTTTTGAGCGTTTTCTCGCCGATGAAGAGTTGAAAGCCTTCCGCGAACTCATTGAGCGTGGAAAAATTATTGTGATTAAATCCAATCCCAAATTTGACAAGGGAATTTACCGCGAAGCCATGTCAGAAGAACTTCGCGCGGCCGTGCAAACACATGCTTCGCGCGGCGCTTCGTTTTCTCCGTCACCTGTGGAGAAAAAAATAGTCACTCACACGGTTGTTGAAGAGAAGCCCGTGGAGGAATACTCGCTCGTGAATGATGGTTTCATGGTTTTGCGCAGCGATGGTGCGGCAAAAGCGGCGAGTTTTGATTTGCAGGAAAGAATTCGCGCGGGTGAAGTGAAAGGAATCAAAACCTTTGATGGTTTTTACTATATTATTGAAAATTCTCTCTTGGAAAAGTTTACGCTGCCAGTCGTGAATGCGTTGAAGGCGAAAAAGCGCGAAGAGCTTGCACCCTTATCCCTCTCGCTGGCCATTCCTCCCTTGCTCACGCGCATTGTTTTAGAGTTTGCTAAAGAAGATGGTCTCGTGATTGAGAAACAGAAGAATATGTTTGCGTACGTCGGATGAATTGGAAAATGCCCGCTGGATTTGGAGTGGATGATTGATGCGTGTCCTCGTTCCTATTCTCTCTCATTCGGATGTGGATGATGTGTTTGTGCAGCATATTTCCGAACAAGCCTCGGTGGTGTATTTGCTCCTAGTTCTTGACCCCAAATCTGCCTCTGCATCGTTTGGTTTCAAAACCAGTGAAATAATGTCCGGCCGAGAGACCATGGATAAAATGAAGCTCAAAATTAAAGAAAACAAGCGCTTGTGCACGGACATTTTAGAATGGGGAAACACCCTTGAAAAGATTGCGCAGATTGCGGAGATGAAGCAAGTGGAAAAAATCCTCGTGTATAATGGAAAAAAGAATCCGTATTTTCAGCACGTGGTGAATGACATTCAGAAGTCAACGACCATTCCCATTGTCGCATTCCCTTTATCTTAAATACCTGAATTTTATTCTCTTGCATTGATGACTCGCGCCAAACCTCGTTCTGCAGGTGGTTATTTGAGTAAGCGTAAACGAAATTTGCTCTTACAATCGCGCATTGCGTGGCTGCGCGAAGTGCATGAAAAACATCCGGATCTGATTCGACTGACGACTCGTGAAAAAATAGAAAAACGGTATGGCATTCCTAAAAACTATTTGGAACAATTCTTTGAAGGAAATAATTCCACTCGACAGCTGCGCACAAAAATCGAATTGGCGCAGAGGGTGCTAAATGATCCTGACCGCAAGTGGTTGGCGGAGGATTATCGCATCTGGCCATATGCTCGAATTGTTGCTCTCGCCCCCACTAACTCTGCAAAAGAAATTTATCAAACAATTCTCGCTGAACGTGCTTCATTTCCGGATGCTTCCCGGCGAAAAGTTTTCTCTATTCATGCTATCAGTAATTTGATTAAGACATTTCTTCTTCGCCCAGATGGAATGGGGGTGATTTGGGAGAAGCGTGCAAAGAAAATGAAAAATGCTCGTCCAGATAACCGTTTATCGGAAGAGGTGCGAAGAGAATTGGTTCAAGAAGCGATTCCCTTGTCCAATGCTTCAAAACGTGCTTTGGAGGTTAGTGATTTACTCTTGGACCGTTTAATCTATGAGTCGAGAAAAGTGAAAGGTTTAGAGAATTTGTCTCAAAGTGAGCGCATAACGCGTTGGAGAAAATTTGTCAGGGTATGTATGCATCGGTGGGTGATCGATGCTTTGCGGAAAAGAGATTTTCAAAGTCGACGCACTAGCCCGCTTAAACAAAAATTTGTTGAAGTGAGTGAGTTGCCATCCTCCAAGATTTCGGTTTCGCTTGATTCTCATTTGCCAACCGGTTTTAAGTTAACGCCAAAAGATAGGGAAGTCCTTGATTTGTTGCGGAGGGGTTTTACTAAAATTCAAATTGCTCGCGAATTAGGGCTTACTGCGCACGCGATTACGCTCAGACTATTTTCGCTGCGCAAGCGGATTAGCAAGGCTTCTCAAAAAAATTCAAAATTGTAAAAAGTGCACTTCGTCCATTTTTTCGCGGTACATTTCTACATCGTCATTAAATTTTTTCATGAATGTAGTCATTTTTTCCACCGTGATTTGTTTCAATTCTCCGGAGAGCATTTTTCCGCTTTTGTAATCATCATGAATTTTTTTCAATTCATTATCATTCTCAACTAAATGTTGTTTCAGCAATTCATACACCATGTCTTTCTCAATTTCCGCACCCAGTTTTCGTTGTTCTTCCGCTGTTTTTCGTCCACCGGTGACAGCGCCCTTGATTACTTTTTCAACCGCTTTCAAATCATCCGGCAGGGTAATGTTTCCTTTGGGATTTGATTTGCTCATCTTCGCATTTCCATCCATGGATGGGAGAAATTTGTGATACATCGAAGAAATGGGCATGAAGCGCTGCGTGCTTTCCATCTTATGCAAGTAATCTCGACACAAGCGCACGTGGGGTTCCTGGTCTAATCCCACGGGAATAATTCCTGGTGTTGGGCGTCCCGCTCTTTCTTGGGGGAAAATCATATCGCCTATTTGCGTGACCGCACTCATGATGCGTCCCGGGTCGGCGTTTCCATACACTCCTTTGAACTCGTTGAGCGTAATGCGTTGCGCGGCCTCAAATGCAAGTTTGGTTACCGTGCGGTTTTCGCTTTGAAAATAAAAATGGGTTTTTTTGATGTCTAATCCCAACGCCAAATACGCTGGAATGTGAAATCGCATCGCGCGTTTTTTTCCTTCTTCAATGCTCACGCCGCGCGCCGCAGCGCTTTCCAAGTCTGCCACGAGAACAAATGTTTCTCCTCCCTGCTCTTGGAAATATTTTACATTTTCTACCACACTCTTGGTTCCAAAGTGGAGTTTTTCGGCGGAAGGCATGACTCCGGTTAGCACATAGAATGGTTTGTGATTTTTGATGCACTCGGAAATGCGTTTCATGTCGCGCCCCGCGAACACTACCTCGCGGCGCATGAGTCGGTTGGGGTTGGGGAACATTTCCACGTTAAACGGTTCTAACCCAAAGTGCTGCGCCACTTGCTTGTAGTCCGAAATCAGGTTGTCTCCCCATGGGTCGAGTTGTTCGCTGGCCATACGTGTACAAGCGCACACGGCCTTTAAAATCGGGGGGTGCAACCATCCTCATTCGATGAACTGTTTAATGTGTTCAAGAATTATATCCAATTTTTCTTTGGGTAAAATGTCGCTAGTCTTTGGCAAATAGTGCCGACCAAATTCCGTATCCATCCACGTTTTTCCGTCAAAAGTAATTGGTTCGTCATGTCGCGGTTTCATGTGCCAGTGAACGTGAGGGTTGTATGGTTTTTCTTTGAACGCGTGATTCATGAGGCATGTCCAATTAAACAGCGTAAATGGAAATGCCTTTTTGAGACCCGTTTCAAGTTTTTCAGTCACGCGGTGAAAGTCAACCATCTCTTCATCCGTAAGTTTAGACAAACTTTCAACATGACGTTTGGAAGAAATGAGGCATCTTCCCAAATAATTTTGGTCCCAGCTCAGGAAAACGTTCCAGTGTTTCGTTTCAAAAATAGGGTATTCCTTGATTGGGCAGATGTGGCATTCTTTTTCCATAATTTACTTGTGAAACGTAGAGATAAAATCCTATGTTTTATTTTTTTCGGCGGTTTACCTTCCGCCCGTTTTTATTCAGTTTATTCGTGTTCGTTTCGCACTCACTTTTGGAGGTCGTTTCTATGGATCAAAAAGATGCGTTGGTTGTTTTTCAAGATACAAAAATTAGGAGAATATTACATAATAATGAATGGTTTTTTTCAGTCGTAGACGTGGTTGGTGCTTTGACAGATAGTCCAACGCCCCGACAATACTGGGGCAAAGTAAAGGATAGGGAGTTCAACGAGATTCAGTTGTCCCCAATTTGGGTACAACTGAAATTACCTTCTTCGGACGGCAAACTATACGAAACCGACTGCGCCAACACCCAAAACATGTTCCGCATCATCCAATCCATCCCTTCTCCCAAAGCCGAGCCCTTCAAACAATGGTTAGCCAAAGTAGGCTATGAGCGCGTGAAAGAAATTGAAAACCCTGAATTAGCCCAAGCGCGCATGGTCGAAACCTACCGCGCGAAAGGATATTCCAATGAGTGGATTGAAAGACGTCTGCGTGGCATTGCCGTGCGGGACGATTTGACGAATGAGTGGAAAAAACGCGATGTGAAAGAGGGAGTGGAGTTTGCCATCCTCACGGCGGAAATTTCTTCCGCCACATTCGGAATGACTCCAACCGAATACAAGGATTTCAAGGGGTTGAAAAAAGAAAACTTGCGCGACCACATGAATGATTTGGAGTTAATTTTTACCATGCTCGGAGAAGCATCCACTGCACACGTTGCGCGTGGAAAAGACGCGCAGGGTTTTGTTGAGAACCAGCAGGCCGCCGTGGTGGGTGGAACGATTGCAGGGAATGCGCGAAAGGAATTGGAAAATAAAAGTGGAGAAAAGATTTCCACATCTGAAAATTATCTTTCTGTTCCTGAGAGTCAGAAGCGTTTGGAGCGCTCGGCTAAAAAACACATTGAGTGAATAGTTTATTGGAGATGCTTCACGATGGTCAAAAAGCGCTGGGATAAACCCAAATCGGACAATGCCTTCCTGAATGATGTTTCATTCATTGTTTTCGTCGTGCGTTTTAATTATCGGGTGGTTGAGAAGAAGTGGCCGGAAATAACGAAAGCGTTTCATCATTTTGATATTGCAAAGCTCTCCAAATTAGACGAAACGGATGAAAAAACCATGGAAAAATTCTTGCGTGCGCCGGGAATGATAAAAAACAAGTGGAAAATGCAAAGCGTTATCATCAACGCCAAAAAGTGTGCGGAGATTCAACGCGAACATGGAAGTGTGTTGAAGTGGATTGCTAAAGCCAAAAAAGAATACAAAAAATCCCCCTTGCTCGCTCCCGAATTGAGAGATATTTTCCGCGTGTTTAGGGGAATTGGCCCGATGACAAGCACGTGGCTGGAAAGTTTGTTCATGTCTGATAAATCGTATGTCGAGTATGAAATGCCCGACAAGTGAGTTGTTGATCAAACTTTTTGGTAAAAAGTTTGGTAGGGTATGAAATGCCGGACTAATATCAACTGCTTTGTGCAGGAATGCTTCGCCATCGTTCAAATCCGCACGCGTAACAGTGCAGCGCCACACTTCCTTGTGCGGGGTGCACTATTTTTTTCGAGTGGCACGTGGGACATTTGCTCGCGCGCGTGGGGATCATAAAAGATAACGACTTTTAGGTGTTGATAAATGCTTGCCAGCCAAATCGCCAGCAAAAATTATTCAAATGACTATCGTTGCGTTTCCAAATAGGCTTGTCGCGCGAGTGTTAGCGCGTCTTGGAGTGTTTCATCCGACTCAATAGTGACTTCTACCCATCCATTGTTCGCCATATTTTTGTCTCGGGGCACGCGTGCCATGTTTGAGTTGATGGCGCGCTGCTGGTGCGTGCGTGGTAGTTTAATGCGCATGGAAATCTGTCGCATGGTGGTGTACATTTCGCAGAATAGTTCTCCATTCGCTGAAACCGAGTCTCCTAATCCGGAGCGCTGCGGCTGAATGCCTTTCCAGCGTTTGATTCCATTCATGAATCCTTCATTCCATCTTTCCACGTCGAGTGGTCCTTTCGTGAGTGTTACATTGTCGTTCATCGGCTAATTCCCCCTTCGCCGTACTGGGACTGAACGGAGGAAGTATGCTTCATTGGAATAAAAGGCTTGACACTCTAGCGGGAAAAAAGGGCACCCCACCCCCATTTCCTCAACATAATTTGGTGGGTTTGTTACAGCAACACGGCCACAATCACGAAATACAATATGATAGATGTCACATCCGAGATAATCGTTGCGAGGGGCCCGCTTCCTAATGCGGGGTCGTGTCCTGTTTTTTGGAATGCGTATGCGGTGACAAAGGAGGTGATGCTTGATATCATGAGTGTGGCGAATATGGCGGCTGAAATTACAAGTGTTTCTCCATTTCCTTTCCATAAGAGGAAAATAATTCCATACACGATGGATGCAATCATGAGGCTGATGATGATGGAGATGGTGAGTGTGCGCACAAAATAGGGAATCGTTTTCAATTCCTTTCCCATAATGGATATGTCTCGAATGTAGAGTGTTTGATTTTGCGTTCCAAGCGCATTACTCATGTACAATATCGCTGGGATGAAAAACGCCACGATGAGATGTTCATCCAGCACGCGTGCAAACTGGTCCATGATTCCCGCGGCAATAATCACTCCCACTAATCCAATGAGCAGCCATGGGGCGCGGTGCACAATGCTTTCGCGAATGGGAATGTGCATCGTGTCTTCATAATCTAAGTGCGCGTGGTGCACACCCGAAAAGGACAGGATGTGTTCGCGCAGGGTTCGGTTGATGATGTGGAGAATTTTATTCGTGACAATGACTCCTACGAGTTTTCCTTGTTTCACAATGGGGATGGCTCGCAGGTTGTGCTGCAATGCGAGGTGTGCGATTCGTTCGCGGTGCGTGTCGGGTCGAACGTAAATGATTTCTTTTTGCATGACGCTTTTGATGGGCGTGGTGGGGGCGTAGCGAAATAAATCGCGGATTGAAATAACCCCCACTAGTTTTTCGGAGGAATTTTGAATGTAAATGTATTCCACTTCATCAAAGTCTCCTCCATTTTTGGAGATGTGTTCGTCCACTTGCTTGATGGTCCATGTTTCGGGAACCACAGGAAAGTGTCCCGCTCCATAATATGCAGCCGTTCCATGCGCGGTGTGTTCGGCTGAAAAAGTGCTCCGCATTTCGGGGGTGGTTGGTTTGCGGGCAATCGTCATGAGTGGGATGATTTTTTTTAGAGATTAAAAAGGAGCGTTCAGCGAAAAAGAAGAGGTGACGCAGCGGGTGAGTGCTGCGTACCAAAAAACAGACGAGTAATGTTTCGGCCGTTGAGAGTTAGTGGATTTAGTTGGCCACGAATGTGAGTTCTTTCACATCGAGCACGTCTTCTTTATCCACGCCTTCGACGCTCAAACCGACGGTCATTCCTTGCTTGGCAACCGCGCAGTTGGGGTATTTGCTCTCGATTTCTGTCACGCGGAATGTTTTTCCGGATGGAGAGATTCCCATCATGCGGGGGGCGATAACACCGGATTTGACTTTGCCGATGATATAAACGCCGTTAAATCCTAAGAATGTGGAGATTTTTTGAACCTCTAATTTGGGCTCTTTGCCCGGTTCCACTCGAATGTGGTCCTCCGGACGCGAAATAATTTGGATACCGCTACTTGCTGTGGCGGCTACACTCATTTTGGATCGGCCATTGCCGAATGTTAGGCTTATCAGACTCATTTTATCCTCACCCCGAAGATACACTATTGGCGTTTTTTTCTGGGACTGGGTGTTGATTAAGGTTCTGGTGGGCAAAACCAAACCTTACACCCATTGCAGACTTTGAGTTCTTTACTTTGGACTTTATAACCCTTTTCCTCTGTTGTGCGTTGTTTGTTTCAAAAAAGGGGGTAGGATAACCCTTTTTCCCCAAAATGGGGGGTAATTAAGGATTTTTAAAATTATAAAAAGGGTTAGTTTTCGTTTTTTGTCGTGCGAATATGGGCACAATCTTGGACGAATTTGCGGTTCATTTTGCTCCCAATACACAGACATAAATTCTCCTCCCTCCCTGCTTTCCTCATGCTCGGCCAACTCCGTTCCGCGTTCAAGCCCATTTTCAACGTGCTCGCCCAACCCTTCATTGCCCTGCGAATCAACCCCTTGTGGGTGACCTTAATCGCTATTCCCTTTGCCCTCGCATGCGCCTATGCGTATGCCACGCAGCAATTCTGGCTCGCTCTCCTCCTTTTACCCCTTTCAAGTCTCTGGGATGCTATCGATGGCACGGTTGCCCGGGCGCAGAAGAAGGAGTCCCTCTGGGGCAATTATTTTGAGACGATGATTGACAAGCTCATTGAAATCATTATTTTCATCGGACTCTCAACGGTTGCCCCTATTGCTGCCATTTCCGCGCTCGGTTTTGGCCTATTATCATCCTACGCCAAGCCCCGCGTGGCGCTCGTGATTATCACCGACAACCATGACTGGCCGGCCATTGGTGAACATGCGGATAAAATGGTCATTTTGTTTGCGGGAACCCTGTGGGCGGCACTCTCTCCGTTTGCCGCGGTGGAAATCCTGACATACACGCTTTGGATGGTTGCGCTCGTTTCGTTGGTGGGGAGTATCCAGCGCGTGGTTTATGCCAAGAAATTAATTCATCTTGCTGAAAAAAATGGCTCTATTCTTCCGTATCTCAAGAAAGGAAAGGAACGTTGACCTCGCCGGTAAGGCTAAAAGAGATTCCCCGTCCTTTGATACTATGAATCCGCAATTGAATCTTTCCGAATCTCAACATGTGAGTCATACACTTACTCCTCCCGCTTCAACGCATACCGTTGCGCCAGCGAGTAACCAGATTACCATTGACCAATTCTTGAACCTGGTGCAACTCCGCACCGCCAAGATCGTTTCAGTTGAACGTATTCCCAACAAAGACAAACTATTGAAACTCACACTTGAAGTGGGAAATGAAACCCGCACCATTGTTTCGGGCATTCGTACTTTTTTTCCGGATGAAACTATTTTAGTCGGAAAAATGATTGCCATCGTTGCCAACCTTGAACCCAAAAAACTCGGCGGCGTGGTGAGTGAAGGAATGCTCCTTGCCGCGTTGGATGATGAGGGAAAATTTTCCCTGCTCGTCGCCGAGAATGATGTGAAGAGTGGCGCAGAAGTTCGTTGAGCGGAGCGTGTTGAACGTGCGCGTGCTTGTTGATAACGAAAAATCGCGCGCGGAAGAATTTTTTCAAGAAGCATTGAAAGAATGCGAAAAATCATTTTGCCTCTCTTCTCAATCCGGCTGCGTAATTGCGAACAACAATCTCATCATTGGCCGCGGCACAAACTCTCCTCCGGGGAATGTTAAAATAGAAAAATGTCTCAAGGATGATTTGCCGGAGAATTTTCGTTCCGACAAAACGTGTTGCATTCACGCTGAGGAGCGTGCGATTTTAGACGCTCTTTCGTTGGGAAAAAAACGTCTGCACGGTTCCACGTTATATTATATTCGAAAAAAATTTGGAGAAAAAGTTTTTGCAGGAAAACCATACTGCACTATTTGTTCAAAACTTGCATTGGATGTTGGGGTAAAAGAATTTGTTCTCTGGCATGAAAATGGTATTGTAGCGTACGATGCGTGTGAGTATAATGAACTCTCTTTCGCACATCGTCTGTAATTTCTTTTCTTTACTTTTTTTTTGTTTTTGTTTTGAAAAAATCGTTTCGAACTTAATCGCCGAGTGTGTAATCGAATGCAATCGCCCACGTGGGTTGCACTGCGATTCCATCAATCAATATTTGGTCTCCGCACGCATACTCGCGAATTCGTCCGCCCGCGAGAACTTTCTCTTGGAGGGTTCGGGCGATGGATTGTTGCATATTGACAATTTGAATTTCTCCGTGAAAAGTGGGGTTGAATCCATTATCTTCATCTTCGCACGTGAACATGGCGCGTGCACTTACAGCGTTCGCCCAGTATGTTTGTCCTGTTCCAATGTCAGTGACGTGAACGTAATACCCTTGCGCCGCGTTGGTTGCGCCGGCATTTGACAATGCTAAAATGGCGAGGATGCTGATGGTTAGGAAGAGTCGTAAAATCATATTTTTCAACATAACTTGGTGCAAAAGCGTTATAAACCCAATAAAATGCCTTTATTCGCCCTTTCTCTACCCTAAAGTAGTGAGCAAATATGGCACGACTGCAAGTGTCGCGAGCATGCTCCCCAGATTGGCGAGCACGGTGATAAGGAGGATTTGTGTCACGCGGTTTTTTCGAAACGATTGAAGGGAGTTCAACTCGCTTAATCCTGTGAAGTCCTTCATATTGGGCGCATCGCGTTTCGCTTCCATCGCCGCAGCCACCCATCCTGCTGCAATTAAGGGGTGGAGCGCGGCCAGCCACGCCGTGAGAAAAACACCTATGGCAGTACTCCAGTGCGCTCCGCCTAACATTGCTCCAATGGATGCGAGCACGCCGTGTCCCACAAACCAAAATAATAGGAAATGCAGCGAGGATTCAATTCCGCCTTGTAAAAATAACCATCCAAACACTGCGACAAATACCACTGGGATTCCCCATTCTATCCATTTGTTTTTTTTCTCGGTGGGAACAATATTCAATTCGGCCAGAGGGATGAGTTTTTCCGCGTTTCCTTTGGTGTGTGCGTGCAAGTGTTCGATTATTCCTTTCACG
Source organism: uncultured archaeon (assembly GCA_964480705.1). Taxonomy (GTDB): domain Archaea; phylum Iainarchaeota; class Iainarchaeia; order Iainarchaeales; family VGJJ01; genus VGJJ01. The sequence continues at coordinate 78,846 of CAYZPC010000001.1, forward strand.
TGTCCCGCCCCCACTATTCCAACAATTTTTTTTCCAGGAGTTTGAATGAGCGCATGCGCAATGTACGAATCGCGTTCATCCACCAGCGTTCGTTTGAGTTTGGGATATTCGCGCGATAAATCTTCCATGAGTTTTGTCACGAGGTCGCTTTGTTTCATTTCTTCAATTTTTTTTTCATCGAGTTTTTCTTCCACTCCGCCAAATAATCCCATCACGAGGCTTCCGCCAAGTTTTAATTTTTCCCAAATGCTAACGTTGGCGAGGGCGCGCTTCATGGTGATTTGTAAACTTCTATCCATGAGCAATAGCGGTGTTTTAGTCTGTTGCGCGTACTCCACCGCAACTTTCATTTCATCCCCGGGTTTTACTCCCACATTTTCTCCTAATCTTTTTTGCATGTTGGAGAGGAACAAATTCAATAGCACTAATCCGCTTTGCCCCGACTCAATGAGCTTCAACACATTCGTGTTTTCCCACTGGTCACCATTCATGAGTTTTTGCAATCGTATTTCGTCTAATTCTACTCCCACAATAGTGGGTTTTTCTTCTTCAATCGTTTTTTGTACTAATTCCACACTCGCTCTGGAGATGTGTGCCGTTCCCACGAGGATGATTTCTTTTTCTCCTACTTTAATGCGGAAAATGCTCATTTACATGTGTGAGTCCGTGCTTATTAAAAAAGGGTTGATGGGGAAAATAACATATGACAACTGTATTATCTCAGGAAGTGTTATCCGTTCTCGTCTGTCCCAAGGATAGAGGGGAATTATCCTATTCTTCCTCAGCAAACACCCTCACGTGCAACACGTGCAAACACGTGTATTCGATTGTGAATGGCGTTCCCAACATGCTGAACTAATTAGTTGGTTTGCGTCCCGCCCATTTTCTCCACATTTCCTCAGGATTTTCCAGCAAATATTTTCGAATGCGATCCCCAATCATTTTGGGCGTCATGTCGCGCGCGACAAGAACCATGACTGTTTTTTTTCCACCGTGTGAAATTTCTCCCACGTATCCCATTTGGGGATTGAGAAATTGAATAAGTATTCGTTTCATTTGTTTTATTTCTGTCCGTTTTCGTGCATCAAGTATTGGTGCGTTTCGCAGGGCATTATATTTTTTCCAAAACGAAAGTACGGGACTTTCTTTTGTTTGGTCGGCAAAAAATTTTTCGGGGGAAGAATACCATTTCCACGGGAGTAAAAGTTTTTCAGTCATGCGTTTTTGTTCGGCGGGTGTGGCGCGTGAAAAAAGATTTCCAACTACTCGTTCTCGAACGGCTTTCATTCGCGCAGAAAAGTGTTCTGCATTTTCCCGATGCGTCGCATACGTGGGTGTGGGTTTTTTCGCGGCGCGGCGTTGTATGCGCACTACTCTTCGCTGTCTGCGCTTAGATGCCGGTTGCCCATTCATGCGTGGAATGGGTTTTTGTCTAATTTAAACGTTCCAACAACCCAAAATCGTACACGCTGTCTTCCACTAACCACGCGCGAAAATGGTCCAGTTTTCCTTGCAGAAAGGGCGATAGTGCTCCTTCTCGCGGATCGCTTCCCGGCGCAGCAAAATTGAATGAGGGCAGCACTAAAATGCGCTTGTTTTCATAATTTCCCACGAGAAAGCATTTGTATTTTTGTTTGGTGGCCCCATCTTGTAATTCAATCGCGGGGTGGTCGTGTCCAATAATCACCGTGTGAGCGTTTTCATACGCTTCATCGTTTGGAATTTCGTGTCCGTGGCACACGTATGCGCGCGAGTGTTCTAACAGCACGCCTTTTTTCTCTAATTTTACTTTAGCAAATCGTGCAATGGGTTCAATGGCAATGTCATGATTTCCTTTGATAATGGTTATTCTGTCCGAGTGTTCGCTCAATAATTCAAGTAGTTGAATGACCTCTCTCCATTCTTGGTTGGATGCATTTCCAAACCCATGTTTAATATCTCCATTCAAAAAAATGTGCGAAACATGTTTTTTTTCGGTAAAGAGCGCGCGCAAATGTTCCTTCACTTCTTTGAAATTGAATCGCGGAAGAAACACTCCTTGGTTGTTGTAGTGTTCTTCTAATCCTAATTGTAAATCCCCCAAAATGAGGCAATCATCCGCAGGCACGTAGAGTGCTAAATCCATTGCTTGAAAACCTGGGGCAATTTCCACGGGAAGAAGTGTAGTGTGCGTGTGGGCAGGCGCCTCACTATGCGTCGCGTGAATTAGTTTTCCCAGGGGGTGTTTTTCTTTTTTCTCAGGCTTCTTGGGCGGTGACATTCTGCATCACCTTCTCGTGCATGCGCTTGATAAAACTGAGCCTGTCTTCGAGTTTGACCAGGTCATAGTGTCCTTGCGCAATGAGGTTGAACGCGAAGGGAGAAAACGTGTCGAGGTGCACAATATTCACCTTAATCATTCCCTGCTCAATGGCGGTGATGATTTCTTTGGCGTGGGGCATGTCCATTAAGTCTTCTAATACTTCACGGCGTGCCTCGCGTAAAATGGGGAAGTTTTCATCCATTCGCATAACAGCTGAAAGTAAGAGGCGTGAGGACATTTGCTGTCGTCCAACAGACTTGGTGCGCCCCATGTAGGTGCGCAATATCATAAACGCTCGCGTCGCACAATGTCTGAATCTCCTTCGGAGAACTTCCGAGGTGCGCAATGCTATTTCTAGAATTTTTTCAAACTCCCATGAGTGTACGAGTGAGATGAGTTTTTCGGGCGAGGCTTTTCCTCCAAATCGGAGGGCAAAGCCATTGTCTCCGAGTAATATGTCCACATCCTGATGAATCATTCGTCCTAATGCATACGCGTAGGCGCGCGACATCGCATCATTTACTCTCCTTCCAAAGAGGGTGTGAAAAACAAAATTGGTCATTCCTTCTTCTTTCACTACTTCTAACAACACGCTTCCGTGGTGGGGAATCTCGGCAAAATGGAATTGCTGGTAAAAATATTCATAGATGGCATTCGCTGCGTATTTGTCCACATACAAGTAGGAGTCAATGAAAGTGAGAATTTCTTTTTTGCTTTTTTTGAGTCGGAATTTTTCTTGCATGAGTTTTCTAAATTTTTGAATTTCCAGCGCCAAATCGTATGATAGTGGGAGCATCTCTGACACCCAGCTTGGAATCGTGGGGATTCCTCCGGATGCTTTAGCTTGTACGGTCATTCCGCGTGCGAATTGAAACTCCATTGTGTTTCCACCTAATGCAAATCGGTCTCCTTTTTTGAGGCGGTCCATGAATGCTTCATCAAATGTTCCAATGACGTGTTCGCCAATCTTCACTTTCACTTTTGCTTCATCGGGAATCGTTCCCAAGTTTGTCATGTATAGCATGCGCGCCATTTTTCCGCGTTTTCCCATCATGCCAGTGGCTTCATCTATCCACACTTTCGCGTACACGTGTCTAACTTCCAATCCCGCGTAATGTCCGCTCAAATAATCAATGATCGCATTGAAATCCGCTCGCGTGAGGGTCTCATACGGGTATGCGCGCGTGACTTCCTCATACACTTCTTCAATTTTTCGCGGATCATTTACGACCATTCCAATAATGTGCTGCGCCAACACATCAAGTGCATTTTTGGGTACGTGAACACGGTCAATGTTTTTTTCAATGGCATTTTTCAGCAGCACGCCGCACTCTACTAAATCATCTCGGTCTAACACGACAATTCGTCCCTTCACCACATCATGCAGTTTGTGTCCCGCGCGTCCAATTCGTTGCAATGCGCGCGCCACTCCCTTTGGGCTGCCTAACAAAATGACCAAATCGATGTATCCAATGTCAATTCCTAATTCAAGCGACGTAGACGAGACGCACACTTTGTATTTTCCCGTTTTCAAGTTGTCCTCTACTTGAAGTCGGTGTTCGCGTGACAAACTCGAGTGGTGGGCGCCAATAAATCCTTCATATTTGCTCGGATATTTTTCTTTCAAGTGATGCACCACTCTCTCGGTGGCCGCCCTCGTATTCGTGAAAATTAATGTTGAGCGGTGGTTTCCAATTAAATCATCTAGCAAGCGGTACACCGCTTCATCCATTTTTTTCTGAGTAGTATTAATCAAATCCGGTAATGGAGAGAGTACTTTCATGTCCATTTCCTTGATGTGGGACACATCCACTACTTTGCACGGTCGCGTTTTTCCCTTGTTTTCGTTTCCAACTAAATAGTTAGCCACTTCATCCAACGGTGCCACGGTCGCGGATAACCCAATGCGTGTAATAGCTGGAGAGAGTCGCTGCAAGCTTTCCATGCTGAGTGCGAGCATCGTTCCTCGTTTTCCGCTGGCAATCGCGTGAATTTCATCCACAATAATCCAGCGCGCCTCTTTCATTGCGAGAGAAAATTTTGGTGCGGTGAGCATGATAGCAAGTGTTTCCGGTGTCGTGATGAGGATGTGAGGCGGTTTCTTCAGCATCGCTGCGCGTTCATTTTGAGGCGTGTCTCCGGTTCGCACCCCAATGCGAATAGGATATTCTTTTCCCAATTTTGCGGCTGCCTTTTGAACTTCTTCTAAGGGTGCTTTCAAATTTTTTTCAATGTCGTTTGACAATGCTCGCAGCGGAGAAACATACACCGCGTACACTTTGTCCTCCAGTTGTTGTGCGTCCGAGAGGTGCATTAATTCCGATAACACGGCCGCAAACGCGGAGAGTGTTTTTCCCGTTCCGGTGGGGGCGGAGATGAGAATGTTGTCGCGGCGGTGAATGGATACAATGGAATAAAGCTGCGGCTCCGTAAATCCCTTGAAGTGGTGCTTGAAGTACCCCCCCAAGAGCGGGTGCAAGGATGCATACACTTCCGTCTCGGGAAACTTTTGGGTGAGGCGCGTAATCATTGTTTTTCACTAAAATGGTTATCTATCGGTCATGCGATAGGCTAGTATACGAAAACGTGGAAATAGGATTAAAATGCCATGCGGGGTGGAGCGCCAATATATACTCTTTTTTCCTTGGCTCTTAATGGAAATTCTCTCCTATCGCGAATCGCGTATTTTCTCAAAGCAGGCAACCGACCGTATTTTGCAGTCCATTGCTCGAGCGAATGGTCCGATTGTTCTTCCGGTGGATATTGAATCAATTGCCCATTGCCGCCGCGCCGCACGAGACCCCGCAGTGGTTGCTTCCATTGCAAAAAACCCGTATGGTTTGGACGTAATCTCTCTAGCCATTTATTCGATGGCACAAGGAAAGCAAATCGTTCCCATGTTTAATTCAGCGTGGAAAAAACTAGGCAAGCAACATCATCAAGCCTATGCCGCTTTCGAATCATTGTCAAGTCGTTCGAATGATTTGGCTCGTGCACGCGTGCAGTACGCCCATCGCGAATATTCAATTGAAGCGGCTCGTCTCAAAAATTTTTATGAGCGTTTTAGAAAAATTTCTCCTGCGTTGATTGTGGCGGAAGATAATTATGCGATTATTTTTGGCAAACTATTTCGCACCCGCGTACAGAGACTCAGCCGACATTCCCGGAGCGGTTTGATGATCATTCGTAAAGTTTGGCCTCACGTAGTGGAAGCATTTAGGGATAATCCCGTTGCTATTCACTCGCGCAGGCATGGGAGAAAAATAAGGCGTTTGAGAAAAGGAAAGTGAGTGCAAAAACGGGCGCGGGAAATTTCTTTCCCGCTACCCAATTTGCTGAGGAGATGTTTCTGGGAAGGGTGATAAAATGCGTCTGCCCCTTTGTGGGGCAATTTTTACTTGTTTTTGATCAAACTTTTTAGGAAAAAGTTTGGTGGTTGGGAGCCTTCGGAATTATCCTGTTCGAGCCAGGTGAGCCTACTCCCAAACCAAGTTTGAGATTGTCATATTCCGATCTTGTTCAACCACCTCGCGCAATCTTTACTCGTTTTCTCATATATAATCCTGCCAAAACCATATTTCCGCTCTTTTGTATCATGTATTCATGTTTGCTATTTTTTTTGTTTCATCGATTGTTGTTCCACTCTCTAAATGAAACAATTCTCTCGAAGGAGCCATTCTTCGAGTATCGCACGAAACGCGTTTAAAGGAGGAAATTCCCTTGTACGTGTATGCGAAATTCCCTTTCCCATAAAGAAAAGCAGGTTTTGATTGAGCTCGCCAAAAATGCGCGCCTCTCCGATAGAGAATTGGCTTCGCGGTTGAAAACGTCACAACCCACCGTCACACGCATTCGTACTCGTCTCATTGAAGATGGCTTCGTGGACCGCTTCATGATTCTTCCCCGCTTGGAAAAATTGGGATTGAAGTTTCACGCATTCACGTTTGTGCGCACTAACGCGTTTGCTTCGAGCAAAAAAATGGCGGCGTGGGCAGCGGAGCAGCCGTGTGTTGTTTTTTCCTCGGAAGGAGATGGTATTCGCAATCATTCGGTGGTGTTTGAGTCTTTTCACGAGGACTATGCGGACTATTCTCAAGTCATGCGCTCGTTTAAGGAAAAATTTTCAGGACAATGGGTGGATGTCACTCCTTTTTTCTCGGATGTGCAGAATATTTCCAAATATTACCACTGGCACCCCCTCATCGAGGATCGTGTACATAAAATCAAAACAGAATTAGGGGAGAAGCGTGTCTCCAATCGCGAGCGTTTGCGCGCGGCGCTGGAAAAGTTTCCCAATCCCTTGGAACGAATTTCCAATCCCCTGCGTTCGCGTGATGGAAAAGAGTTGAAAGATGAAAAAAATGATGATGCTGAAAAAGTTCCTGAAAAATAATCATTCAGCACTTACAGCATGTCGGGCTCTTCCATGGGTGTGAAGAGGTTGCGCGTTCCAAAACAATTGGGATAGTCTGGGCAGCTCCAGAATGAGTGTTTTTTTCCTGTTTTGATGACCATTTTGGTATCGCAATTCGGGCAGGGCGGAATGGTGGTGGGAACATTCACGTGCATCTCGCACGAGGGTAAATGAAGTGTATTCGTGGTGGTGGATTTTTTTCCACAGACCGAGCAAAAAGTAAGAGTTGTTTCCACTGTTTTACTCACCGCACGCATATCACTATTTCTCGTGAAAAGGTGTTTTAAACCGCTCGTTTCCGGGTGGTTTTCCCCACACTTTATATCTCTGTTTCACGTTTTTTTCTGCATGCCTCCTGCATCTTCCTCTAAGTCTCCGGCTGCTATTTCCAAAAAGGTTATTTTTGTGGCGCTGGAAAATATTCTCATTCCCGGCGAGGCGGTCAAGGATATTTCTCCTGCCAACGTAGAATCTTTTTTAGTAGAATTATCGGCGTTTGCCAAATCCGCCAATGTTCGCGTCTTCCTTCTTTCGGTTCACGATAAAACCTGGGCTGAAAATCTCGTGCGTGAGAAGAAATGGGAGAATTTTTTTCCCACTTCCACTATTTTTGGCATTACAGAGGCCTATTTGGATAGCATGCAGCCCGTGGATCGTGCTCGGTTTGAAACCAAGCGGAAAGAAAACCCCGAATCGGTGGATGAGTATTACCGTCAAGTTGCCATGCAGGAAATTATTTCCACCCACCATTTTTCTCCGGAAGAATGCGTGTTAATTGGTCAAGATTATTGGTTTGATGGGTTTTACACTCGAAGGTATGCCCTGGTGGACATTCTCTTCATTGAAAGCGCTCTCACCTCGCGGGGAAAACCCATTCCGGAGAAAATTAGTGGATTGTGGTATGCTCCCCTCGACTTCAAATCCGTTCAGTCTTTTTTCCGCAGCGATGCTTCCGCACCAAACTACAAACCCTTAGACACGTGGGCGAGTGTCACGCTCACGGAGGAATTGTTGGGTGCCCAAAAGTTCAACATGATTAAGCGCCTCGTTTTGGAAAAAAAGAAAGACGGCACCATCCATCCGGTGTCATCCTCCTTTCACACGACTCCTTCCTCGGACAATGGCCCCCCTCCCGTGGTGTAACGCCAAAAATCCCTATTTTGCCTTTATTTTCCATTTTAATCTGTTTCTGGCCTCCTCCGAGACAGTCTTTTAACCCTTGACGCATATAGCATTGCCATCTCTTGAAAGAGGGTGAAATTACCCATGAAAAGTCCGTTTGCTGTCGAAAAAGTTCGTGCTCATTTAGTGTATGACTCGCGTGGCTTCCCCACGATTGAGGTTATTGCCAATTCAGGTTCCATTTCTGCCTCCGCCACCGCTCCTGCGGGAGTGAGCAAGGGTCGTTTTGAAGCCCATGATTTGCGCGATGAGGAATCATTTATGGGAATGGGTGTCCAGAAGGCCATCCGGAATGTGAACGGCCCCATTAATAGTGAACTCAAAGACATGAATGCGGTTGCCCAAGCGGATATTGATAAGGCCCTCATTGAGTTGGATGGAACCCCCAACAAGTCAAAATTGGGTGCCAATGCTCTCATTGCCACGTCCATTGCCATTACTCGTTTAGGTGCTTTGTTGCAAGACAAGCCCTTGTATGAGCACATTCACTCTCTCGCCACCGCGGGAAAGCCCGGAAAGTCTGCTCCCACGCTTCCATTGCCCATGATTAATGTGTTGAATGGTGGAAAGCACGCTGGAAACGATTTGCCTTTTCAAGAATTTTTGATTACTCCCACGAAAGCCAAGAGCGTCGCAGATGCGATTCAAATTTCGTCTGAAATTTATCACACCTTGCGCGAGCACGTGGGGAAAAATTTTGATATTCGTGCCACAAACGTTGGAGAGACGGGCGGTCTAGCCATTCCGACGGGTAGTGTCAACGTGGCGCTGGATGTTATTCTCGCAGCGGCCAAAGAGGCGGGTCATGAAAAACAAATCAAAATTGGTTTGTCAATTGCGGGTTCGCACATGCGCAAAAAAGGCGCGTATGTTATTGATGGTAAACCCCTCACGCATCGCCAGCTCGTTAATTATTATGTGAATCTCGTCGAGCAATACCCTATTTCAATGCTCGAGGACCCGTTTGCAGAAGATGATTTGCAGGGTTATCAAGGTTTGATGACGCGCGTGGGAGCGACTCACTCAATTGTGGGGGACGATTTGCTCGTTTCCTCTCCTACTCGAATTAAGCGCGTGTTGGATTTGAAAGCGTGCAATGGGTTGAACTTGAAACCCAACCAGGTGGGAACCGTTTCCGAAGTGTTGGAAGCATTCCACCTCGCGCGCAATGCCAAGTGGACTACCATTGTGAGTGACCGTGCCGGAGAAACCGAGGATTCATTCATCGCTGATTTAGCCGTTGGAATTGGTGCCGAATATTTGAAAGCCGGCGGAATGGCCCGCTCGGAGCGCGTGGCGAAATACAACCGCTTGTTGCGAATCGAGGAAGAGTTAGGAAAGAAAGCCGTTTTGAAGAAATAATTTTTGAAAAAAAGAGTTCGGGGAATTATTTTTCCCCATTTTTTGTTTTTTCTAACTAATCGTCTTTCCAAATTTTTTTCTTAGTTGGAGCGTTTTCTTTTTTGGCAAAATTAATGGGCTTTTTCTCGCGGAGCTTTTGTTCAAGCTTGCTTCCAATGGGTGCTCCTCCCACAATTTTAGATGCAATTTTTTGGCTGGCGCTCATTTTTCCGCTTACGAGCATGCTCGATTCTTTTTTCTCAGACTTGGGTGCAGGCTTTGGAAGAGAAGGGAGTTTGAATGCTGGAAGTTTGAGTAATGGTTTTGACGCGGATGTTTCCACGCGCACGGGTGATTTATTTGAAATAGTTGGAAGTGCCAGTTTAACTTTTCCCGTTTTCACGAGGTAAAACAAAACGCCCCCACCCACAATTAGTCCAACAATAATGAATCCGGCTAAAAAGTAGGGGTTGCTTGTGAAAGGGTTTGGTTTTCCACTCGCATTCACATCGCTGTTCAAGTCCACTGCCGAAGTGGCTTGCATGTAAATCTGCACATTGTTTCCCGGAGCATATGTTACGGCTTCCGATGCAATTCCGCGTTGGGGAATATTTGCCAACGCTTGATATTTTCCCGCGTCCGCAATGTCAAACAAACAGTACCCATTCGCGTCCGTGGTGCACGTTCCTACGGTCGCGCACTGGTTTTTGATTTGGGGAATGTTGTTGGCTAGTGATGCAAATGACCCTGCGCACACATTTCCATATTCAATGAAAACAATTTCCACGTTTCCTATTCCTGAGTTGTCCACATTATTGAGCTGCACTTCAATTCCCGCATCATCTATTTTTCCATTGCAGTCATTGTCTAAATTATCTTCGTTTTCCGTTGCACCCGGGTATATTTTGTCGCTGTTATCATTGCAGTCTTTTGGTACTGCACACGTGGACACGCCATCGTCGTCTTCATCAAATCCATTGTCTACTTTTCCATTACAATCATTATCCACTGCGTCGCACACTTCACTTGCTCCAGGGTGAACAGCGGCATCGTTGTCATTGCAGTCAAATTTAACCGTGTCTTTGGCACAAACCCCGTCGATGTATCCATCTCCATCATTGTCCACACATTCTTCGCATCCCACGGTGATGATTTTCCACGCATCGGCCGCAGCGGATACTGCGAGAATGTTATTGTTAGGGTCAGACGCGAGCGCGTTGGCAATTTTTCCATCTAATTCGCTGGGGAAAAAGTTATCCGCTTTGTCAAACAATGCATATGCTTGCTGCTGGAGTCTTCGTTCCATTGTTTCTTCGCTTTCCACGCACGATGCGCGGAGGAAAACGTGTCCAAGCATGAGCTGCGCAAATGCTCTTCCTTCCGTGTCAATGGAGTAGCTCGCATACTTGAGTAAATCACCATTGCGCGAGAGCCCTGATCCCGCGTCATCTTCCTCTAAAACGAGCAATGATTGCACAGCCTTTTTGAAATTGGTATTTTCAGTGTAAATTTTTGGATTCGATTTTTGAAGTAAATGAAGAGTCACACTCATGTCGGTAATGAATCCTTTCGTCTCACCCACTGCCACATACGCAGGATAGGCTTCATACGCTGCACTTCCATCATCCGGGGTGCAATTGTTGGGATTGATCCCTGCTCCTTCCCAGCGCATGTAATCCTTGTATGTGCCATCGCATTCTTGCAGGGCGAGCATTCCTTTTTCGGCAATTCGAGCAGCGCGGGAATATTTAGTGTCTCCCGTTTCCTTTGCTAGCGCGTCCCAAAATAGAATCGTTTGCGCCATGTGTGTTTTTCGGCTTTCGTGGAGTTTGATATTTCCCCCATCCGTGCACAATTCGGTGTCTGCTGAATCCGTTTGAATGATGAATTGATACGGCATCAATCCCACTGGAATAGTGTGCCCATACGTATCGGCTGTTTTGGAGGAAGGTATTCCAAATGTTTCTCCTTCTTCCACTACAATCGCGTCGAGGAGCATGTTTCCAATTCCCGTGGCAATTTTCATGTAATCATTTTTTCGCGTAGAGTCAAAATCGGCTGCGCGCAAAAACAAATATCCCGCTCCTGCGAGCGTGGAGAGTTGTGCCTGTGTTTGTTTGTTGATGGTGTCCTTGGGCACGCCCCACGTGTTGAATGCAATGCTTTCGTCTTTCATGCACGCATTACTCGTTGCGTTTATTCCCAAAATGGATGGGAGAACATTTGCAATTCCATTGTTGGGAAGTTTTTCTTTGTGTCCCGTTCCAAATGTTTCCGTGTTGGGAGTCCACACCCAGGGAAGGGTTTGCGTGGCAACGTGTGTGATTTTGCTGGACAATCCATCATTCAAATCCAATCCCGCGAGCTGCGGGTTGAGGAGTGTGTCCATTCCAATAATATACAAGCCAATTTTTCCAAATTCGTTTGAGTTGTCAAAAAAATCGACATCATCAATGGAGAATTGCGATTGGGGCAAATCATACACGCTTCCCCATCCCCGCGTGTTGTGGGAGGTGACAAATCCTCTCTCCACCATGTTTTCGAGCGTATCATCCAGCCCATCAGGCGGCGTTTCAGCCAGTGCAAAGGTAAGCGGAGATAGCCCAGCGAGAAGCAGAATTGACAATAGCACTCGCTTCCACATCTCCCTCGACCTCCCCTCGCGTGTATGATTTTCTTTTTGCTATTTAAAACCACGTTCACGAAGGGGATTTTTTCAACAATTTTTTTTCTCCCGCGAGAGGTTATTAAACTCCCCGACTCCTTTTTTGGATAATTATTCACTTTTTTGGAGGAAAAAAACATGAATGGAATACATAAGGCTATTTTCCTGTGGGGAGTCGTCTGCCTGCTGGGATATGGTGTCTATCATTTTGCATTAATGGATCCCAATTTTCCTAAACCGCTTCCGTTGTGGAGCGTGCTCACGATTATTGGTGTAGTTGCCATGATTAAGCTTGTTCCCAACTGGAAAAAAAATAATGTTGTTTGGGTTTGGGCCACAATTGGTGTGGTTGGAATGCTCTATCATTGGGCGTTTGCCAGCAATATTTTACCCGCCATCATTCCGTCTCCCTGGGCATATTGGGCATTGTTGCATGCCATTGGATTCATTCTAACGGGCTACTACTGGACGAACAAAAACTTCTGGTATGGTGTGGGAGTTGTCAACGCGCTCGCGTTCGTGGCATTCTTTGCTTTTCCCACGTCCATTGGAATGTATTCATCTGCGCTCCTTGCCGCGGTGAGCGGATTACCCTTGATGTATAATGGGTATTTCAGCAAGCTGTAAAATAATGGGTGAAGTGCGCCGCGAGGCGCATTTCTTTTTTCTTTTTTTTATTTATTTTTTACTCGCTTTTGGTGTTTTTGTTTTTGCCGTGTTATTCGTTTTAGCATTGTCTTCCAAAGCCTGAAATATGGTTCGTTGTTTAGAGTCAATTCCATCAATCGTTGCTTTAGGCTGTGTCACGTCAAAGGTGTAGGAGAAATATTCTAATCCATTATTTTTCAATAGTTCAAGCGCAGGCCTTCCAATAGTGGGCGCGACCAAGAGTCCGCGCGTTTTCCTATTCTTAATTTTCTTCACTTCATTCACATACCTCACGAGCTGCATGACTGAATTGTAATCCGCCTGCCTTCGCTTGAGTTCAATCACCACTAAATTTCCATCCTTATCCTCTGCCATAATGTCAATCAATCCCTTCCGCAGGGCGCTTTCTTGTTTCAGGGGTTTGAGTCCTTTTTCCAACACATCTAAATCCGTCATGAGTTGGTCATTCAATTCTTTTTCCGTCCCCACAAGTTTGAAATCCTCGGCGTGGTCTTCCATCGCGTGAATGGTAATCATTTCCACATTTTTCAAAAAAACAGTTAATGTTTCACGTGGGGAACGTTTAATCGCCGACACCGTGAGGGTGTCATTTTCGAGTACAGTTGACCACGTGTTGCTCATCAAATAATTCGTCGGCCGCAAGAGTCGGTTTTGATGGATGGCAAACGACCCATCTCCCTTAATCAACAGCAGGCGCGAACCCAGCGGAAGATTGCTTGCTGCCCTCCCTTGATATTTGACTTCACAGTCTCCCACGAGCATAATCAAGTCTTTGCGCGCCAATGCGGCATCTAATCTTTCTTTGGCTTGGGAAAGTTGCATTTACTAAAAACGGATTGTACCATTAAAAGCCCATGCGCCTGCCGTGTTTGAAACTTTTTTTGATTTATATTTCAATGAGTTTTTTGGGCGCAAAACTCAATCGTTCATTCGTTGAGCGTGTGACAATCGCATCATCCTCTATTCGGATTCCCCATTTTTTTCCATAGTAGCCGGGCTCCACCGCCACCGCCATATCAGGCTGATATTTCCACGTGGCGAGTGCGTGAATCGCTCCCGGCATGTCATGCGTTTCCAGCCCAATTCCATGTCCTAATGCATGGGGGATTTTGTGTCCGAGTGTTTTTTCGGCCGCAATAAACGTGTCTCGCGCGTGCGCGCCCGGTGCAATATGTTCGAATGCCGCGTTTTGTGCCGCGACACACTTCGCATACATTTCTTTCTGCTCCTCGTTTGCGCTTCCGAATACAAACGTTCGCGAGAGGTCAGCACAATACCCCTCATATTTTGCCCCGCAATCGATTAGAACATTTTCTCCTTTTTGGAGTTTTTTGTGTGAGTTAAAGTGATGAATATTCTGAGAGTTTTTTCCAAACGCCACAATCGTAGTAAACGCGGGCGGGCATCCTTCGCGTGCAAATGCGTGGTTAATTTCTGCTGCGAGGGAAATTTCACTCATATTGTTTTTCACCGTCGTTGGAATTTTTTTCACCACGTCTTGGGTGATGTTCACCGCTTCGCGAATTTTTTTCAATTCCTCGCGTGTTTTAATTATTCTACTCTCCGCAAGCGCGGTGCTTACATCCAAGAATTTGGCCGTTGGAAAATTTTTCTTTAGTGCAACAAGTTGTCCCGCGGTGATGTAATTTAAATTGACTCCCACGCGTTTTTTTCCAAAGTATTTTCGCAAGTTTTTGAGCACATCTTTTCGCGAACGCACAACATGTATTTTTCCTGCGTATGTTTGTTTTACCGTTCCCGCTTCGAGGGGGCTGGTTAGGAGCAATTGTTGCGCGTCGGTTTGCACGAAGCGGAATGAAAAGTCCGTGTGAGAAATACCCGTAAATTTGGTGAGGAGGGGGTCCTGCATCTGTTCACTTGTAACGGTATAAAGCGTGTCAATTTTCTGCTTGGCGAACCATTCCGGCGTAAAATGAGGGGTTTTTTTCATGGCTAATTAAACGAAAAGAGTTGGGACTTTTAAGGGTTCACCCGCGAGTAATAGTATGGTCCAAAACCCCATTTCTGCCGATTATACCATTCCCCCCTGGGTCTCCCCATTAGTGTGGAAAGACAAGCCTCGCCTCGATGCGGCTATTGCTTTTTTGCGCGCCCTCACGGAAGAGGATAATGTGGCAGTGTTGTATGATGATGATGGGGATGGCATGTCCGCTGCCGCGAGTGTAGTGGTGGGTGTGGAGCGTCTCACGGGAAAAAAACCCTTTTTGATTCAGACATTTGAACATTCTCCTTCGTACGTGGATGAGTTGCTTCCCCAAAAATTGCAAGCGGAAGGAGTAACAAAAATTATTACCGTTGACAAACCCATTGACCAGAAGGGTGAAACATTTCTTCGCGCGCTTGAAAAAATAGCTCCTGTGTTGGTGATTGACCACCATAAAATCTACTGCGATTATTCCTCGGAAAGATTCATCATGGTGAAGCCCCATTTGGTTTGGGAAACCGAGCCGAGTTCATTTCCCACGGCCATTTTAGCGTACACTCTTTTTTCTATGGTCACCGATCTTTCAGATAGAGATTGGATTCCCTGCATTGGAATTGTTTCCGACTCGGCATACCCCCGCTGGAAAGAGATGGTGGATGCCTCTGCGCAAAAGTGGGGCTTAGATGCCGTGAAAGATGATCCCTTTGAAGCGCCTTTTGGTATCATGAGTGGGATTGTGTATTGCACGCAGATTCTTTCCTCCTATCAAATGCCCGAATTGTTGGATTTACTCGTTTCCTCGACCCACCCAAATGAGGTGTTGAATTCTGGTTTTCGCACGCTTGTGAATGTGGTGGATGCCGAAGTGAAAGAGTGGTTGGAGCGCTTGAAAACGGAAATTAAATTATTTCCGGAGATTGAGCTCGCGCTCGCGCACGTGCAGCCGCGTCATGGGATTAAAAGTTTGTTAATCAACAAGCTCTCGCGTGATCGTTATTCCAATTGGAATTTGGTTATTTTGCAGGATGTGGCGAATGGCACGCGCGTTACTCTTTCTGCGCGCCGGCAGGATTTCAAAGTCCCCATGAATGATATGTTAGAATTTGCGGTGAAAGGTTTTTCTGAAGCCAACGCAGGAGGACATATTCCTGCTGCTGGGGGATTAATTCGGAAAGAGGATGAGGAAAAGTTTATTGAGAATGTGAAGACGTTTTTACAAAATTATTATTCTAAAAAATAATTTTATAATAATGCGCTATTTTATTATTTCTCTACGCGAACAAACACGCTAGTTTGATATGTTTTTTCTCCAATTTTCGCGCTCACATCCACGCGATAGGTTCCAGGAAAAAAAGGCGTTGATGCTGCATCAACTGGCGAAATCAAAAACTCGAGTTTGCGCGTTTCTTGCGGTCCAAGCGTTTGAATCGTCAATTTTTCCGGGTACAAACTAAGTTGTTCCGACCCCGGCGCGGCGAGGGAAACCACCACATTGCTTACGGAAGCATTCGCGGGGTTCGTGACCAATACTTCTAGCATCGTGGAATCGTTTCCAGACAAGGAGAGGGGGTTTTGTTTCAACTCTGCGTGCAAGGCGTTAAACGTCTGCGTCGTGAAGACAAGGACAAGAATGGCCAATACTACTATTGCCAGCAGCGGCTTAGCCACTCCGGAGAGGGGTCCTAAATCAATGTCGAGAGGGTTGCTCTGATATACCTTCATACTCTCAACCAATCATTCGTCCCTTTTTAGGCTTGCCTTTTTGCAACCGTTATTTTGGGCAATGTGCTAGTGGGGCAGCGTAAAGAGTCTATCATCTTCTTTTCCATCTAATATTCCTGCGCGCACTCCCGCGTCCATCCATGCATGTGCGTACGAGTATGCGGCGAGCGCGAGCAATAATTCTCCATTTTTTTCAAAGTGCGCGGCATCGTTGAAATAGTTTTGAGCCATGCTCAAAAAATCAAGTGCAATATCATACTCGCGCGTTCCCTTGCGTGCTTTCATTCCAATTTTTTCCAATGCTTGCTTGGTGATGGTGTGATAGCGTGCCACTTTTGCTTTCAATTGTGCCTCTAAATCCTTTTTGGGTGTACGTTTTGTTGTTTTTTTTGCGGTTACCATTTTAGTCCCCCTAGTTTTTGCAGTGCGGTGTGTTCGTATTCATTCAAGTCCCCGCATATAATCATGCTCTGTGGGAAAACATTCCAATTCATTTTTTTTAATTCGTTGAGCGTGCCCGCGTGCACGAGTTGTGCATCATTTCCCATTCCGGCTAATCCAACGGCCGTCCAACTAGTAATGTGTGTGTCCCTCGCGGATGCGGCATGTTCTAGAAACGTAATCGCTTCTTCAATCGTCATAAACCGCTGCTTCTCGGGATGCAAATCAAACAAGCAATGCGTGTGCAATCCAAGTGATTTGTTTTTCACAATCATATCAAACGTAGACAAAGGTTCAAATCCTTCTTGGGGAAACACAAATGTGGTGGTGCGTCCAAATCGATATTCATCAAGGCCGCATATTCCGCGATAGTTGAAAATGGATATTCCGGGGATAATTTTGTAGTTGATTTTTTTCTCCACACACGCTTCCAGCAGGGAAATATGCGTGGTGGCTGTGAGGGGGTTTCCAAAAACCAACAATCCTATGGCCGCATGCGCGGCTTTTTCTACGAGCGCGTGCGCGTCCTCTTCGACGCCTTTTCGATTAAGGGGAATTACTTTTTTGGCAATAATTTTTTCCAGTGATGCAATTTCGCCTTGGGCATATTTGCTCGTGTAGTTTTCCACATACACTTCATTGCACGTTTGAATCGTGTGCAGCGCTTCCAGGGTGAGTTGATTGGGATTGAGACCGAGGCCGATTACGTATAGCATATAGTGTTTCGCATCCTTTGGCGCATTTAAGGGAATTGTTTTTCCTGCGTGGGGCGTGTGCACGTTTGTCCTCTCACGGACTGCACGTTCCCACTAGCACCGTTATCAAGTCCCTTCCTCCGGTAGCCAATCCTAAAATGGCGATGAAGAGGAGGATAAATCCGTGCAAATGGGCATCGGCTTCTTTTCCCTGAACATATTCTTTATGCAGCCAGTACAACACGAGTAGCACCATGGGTATTTTCACAAAAAAGAAGGAGATGTTTCCAAACGCTCCAAACAAGAGTCGGGGAATCACGTGCTGTTCGCCGCATCCTAAGAATTCAAGTGCCACAAACGTTGCACTGGTGTCAAGTGTTTGTCCAATGAATGCCATTTGTGCGAGAGGACTTTCGATAAATTTCCATGAGAACTTTTTTCCGAGGAAGAATACTGCTCCCGCGACTAGCGTTGTGAGTAAAATGATTCCAATGGCCGCAAAAATTTCGTGCGCATTTAGAATATTATACAAAAATAGCGGGAGTGAAATTGCCAATCCAAAATACCCGGTCATGCGATATTCATTTTCGCGCGAACCTTTTCCCCATTTTTTTCCAATAAATAATCCTACAAGAACAAGTGCAAAAGTCAGAAACCATATTCCTGGGGTGTAGATGTAAAATCCCAATTCAAGCGGGTTAATGCTTCGCAGGAGAATTTTTTGGTCCTCTAATACGCGTAAGGATGTTCCAAACAAAATGTATGGGAGAAGCATTTTCAAAAAAGGCCAATCAAAAACATATCCTCTTTTTTTGAGCGAGGGATAAATAATATAGAATGTAAGTGCGAGGAGAATAATCCCATACGTGAGGGTGTTCACCGCATTGTATCCGGGTACAGAAGGGTTAATGATGGGTTGAATGAAATGTTCATTCAAAAAATCCGTGGCGAATTCAAGCATATGTTTCTTGGGGGCGCAGGTTCTTTTAAGGCGTGGCGCTCCACCTAGTTTATGGTACGCCAGACAATCAAATCGCGCACAATTTTGGACAAACCCCTTTCCTTCCGCGACGCTTTAAGGGGGAAATTATCCCCTTCCGAACAATCGCATGCTATTTATTCCTTCGACGTACTAGGCGACCTCGCCCTGATTGAAATTCCGCGTACTCTTGCGTCGCGCCGCGCCCTTATTGGAAAAACCCTCCTGGAAACCAATTCGCGTTTGAAGAAAGTGTATGAAAAAGTGGGTGAGCATTCGGGGAAGTTCCGCGTGGAAAAAATTCGCTGGCTGGCTGGAGAGAAAAATCCCCTAACCCTTTACACGGAATGGGGGTGCACGTTTTGGGTGAACCCGGGAGAGGTTTTTTTTAATCCCCGCTTGAGCACCGAGCGCCAGCGCGCCGCAGAGTTAGTTAAAAATAATCAAACCGTTGCAGTGTTTTTTGGGGGCGTTGGTCCCTACGCGATTGAAATTGCTAAGCATGCGTCCCCGCGTCGAGTCTACTCCATTGAATGGAATCCTCGCGCTAAAAAAAATCTCCTTGATAACATCGCGCGCAATAAAGTGTCAAACATCGTGGTGCCCCTCATGGGAGATGTTCAAAAAATCCCACCCCGCGCAGAGTGCGACCACATTATCATGCCTGCCCCCGATAATGCGATAGAGTTTCTCCCGTTCGCGGTAAAATGGCTTTCCAAAAAGGGTGGGCTGATTCAATGCTACACCTTCGTCTCGCGCGATAATGCCAATGATGAGGTTCATGAAAAAATTTCATCTGCGCTGGGAAAAAATATTCCGTACAAAATTGTTTTCACTCGAAAAGTGAGTGATTTTTCCGCGCGCATGCTTCAAGTGTGTGTGGGCATTAAGGTGAGTGCTAAGGTGGGAATTATTAAGCACGAGAAAAAGAAATAAGATATGATTCTCGTCTTCATTGGTCCGCCCGGCGGGGGAAAAGGAACAATCGCCCAAATGCTTTCCCGTAAGGGGTGGGTGCACTTTTCCATGGGCCAAGCGTTGCGCGACCATGTAAAAAATGGTGGAAAGTTTGCCAAAAAAGTGAGTGGAATTTTATCCAGCGGCCAGCTTGTTCCGGATGCCATTGCATTTGCCGTGTTGAAAGATAGTGTTCTTCACATGCACGGAAAAAATATTGTGTTTGATGGATTTCCCCGCAATCTCGATCAAACGAAGAGCGCGCGAAAAGTGTTGCGTGCATTAAAACAGGATTTTGATGGGTTTGTTTTCATTGATGTTCCTGAAAAAATCATCCTCCAGCGGTTAAAGCTTCGTCGCCAATGCGAAAAATGTGGAAAAATTTACGGTTCCCATATTCTTCCCAAAAAAAGCGGCGTGTGCAATGCAGACGGTGGAGAACTCGTTTCGCGTGCGGATGATCATCCATCTGTCATTCGGAAGCGTTTTCACGTCTATCACACGCTCACCGCTCCCGTGCTGGATTGGGCAACCCTTAATTATCCCGTTTTTCGAGTGGATGGTTCTCCGTCTCCTAACGCAGTCTTTAAACAAGTTGCTCGCATAATATCCTTCATTCGCGCTGCGTCGCGAAAAAACAAGGAATGAGATTTAGTATGGCTTCCAAAGGATTGTTTATTGCGTTTGAAGGCATTGACGGCTGCGGAAAGTCAACGCAGGCGAGCATGCTTGTGGATTGGATTTTTTCCACCTATAAGGGAGTGGACTCCATCGTGCTGACGCGCGAGCCCAGCCAGTCTAAATTTACTAAAGAAATTCACGACCGTTTGAGTGTAAAAAACACCGATGCTTCCTCTAATTCCAAAGAGCGCATGCTCGAATTGTTTGTATTAGACCGTGAAGAGCACGTGAACAAAATAATTACTCCTAATTTGCTTCAGAAAGCCGTGGTGATTTGCGACCGCTACAAATATTCTACAATCGCCTATCAATCTGCGCAGGGCATCTCCGTTTCCCTTGCGATTGATGAGAATGATTCTTTTCCCATTCCCGATTTGACGCTTATTTTCAATGCAAATGTGGATGCGTGCGTCGAGCGCATGCAAAAATCCCGCCCCGAATTAGATAAGTTTGAGAAGGGTGCTTTTTTAGAAAAAGTTCGTGCTCAATACGTTAAACTTCCCTCCCTCTTACCAAAGGAAAAGTTTCACGTGATTAATGCCAATCAGCCCGTTGATGTAGTTCACGCGGACGTGGTTAAAGTAATTCAACCGTTGATTGAACACGTGTTAAAATAATCTGCCCTGTGCAGTTGAATTTCTAAAAACAAAAAATAGTTTTGAAAAAAGTTGAAAAAAATAATGATGCCAGTTTTTCTCTGGCACCATTGTAATATTATTCTCCATTACGGCAATGCGTGATAGGGACCGTTATAATTGGGGTCGTAAATCATGGCATATGCTTTCGTGGGCTGGAACGCAGG
Source organism: uncultured archaeon (assembly GCA_964480705.1). Lineage (GTDB taxonomy): Archaea > Iainarchaeota > Iainarchaeia > Iainarchaeales > VGJJ01 > VGJJ01. The sequence goes on from CAYZPC010000001.1 coordinate 99,641, forward strand.
GAGCTGTGGGGCGTATATTTGGTATCCGCATGCAAACTCGCGCATTTCTAATCCTGCACTAATGCTCTCCGGCAATGTTCGGTGGCTTACCGGGTTAATGGTGTGAGCCGTAATGACTCCAACCTGGTAGGGGTATACTCCGCCATCTTCATCGATACAATCTCCCACCTGTGCGGTGTTCGCCGATGCAATGATTTTCACCACGTATGTGGTGTTGTTGTCGAGGTTCATTAATTCATAATAGTTTCCCGGCGGATTGCTTCCTGCAACCGTGAGGGTGGCCATTCCAATAATGAACAGTGTAAGCACTCCTGCAAATAAACTTGTTTTCATGAAATTTCCTCCTATACTCTTTACTAGCGCCCATCCCTATTTATTCACTGCGCAAATTTTGCCTGTTAATTAGATTTTTTCGGGTTTCAGCGGAGGGCGCCCCAGAGTATTTCATCCTTGGGCCGGACTTCAATTCCATTTTCTACCATATCAAACGCGTGAACGGTCTTAGAATGATTAGTTCCTCTCATTTTTCGCACAAAAATGCTTCGATTGGGGGGCGTAAAATACAGTGCCACGACCCCATCCACCACAAACTCTTCCACGCCATACGCGGAGAATTTGTTTCGTTCTTCTCCCGGAATTTCACTCGTGAGGATCGTTGTACAACCCGTTTCTTTCAACCGATTCACGAACTCAAATAGCATGTGTCTCAAAAATCCTTTTTCTTCGGTCATCCACACCCCAAACGAGGTCACGGAGTCAATTACTAGTCTTTTGGCGTCAATCGCATCCACCATTTTGGTGATAATTGCCAATTCTTTTTCCACTTGCTGCTGTACCTGGTCAGGGTCGCGGGATGTTCCAAAGTTTAGTCGGTAAATTTTCATCATGTTTTTGTCTTGCAGGGATTTAATGTCCCAATTAAATGATTGCATGTTCCACGTGATATCCTTGAGTCCCGTTTCCAATGTGACATACAAACCTGGATCGTTGTACGAGCGCGCGCCCTCGTAAATATATTGCATCGCAAAAATAGTCTTTCCTGCTCCGGGCCCGCCGCCCACTAAAACAGAGGCTCCTTCCGGGATGCCTCCTCCCACGAGTTCATCAAATCCTGGTATTCCGGTTGCGACACGGTTCATAGTGGAAGCAAAATGCTGGGGAATAAAAAGACGCGGGTTCACGCCCCGTGCGCGCGCCTCCCCTTACGAGTAGGGTTATATTTCGCTGGTCATTCATAACGTGCATGCCTATTCAAAAAATTGTCAAGAAGCGCTCCAAAAATGCTTCAGCTGACGCGTCGCGGGAAGAGGATGATTATTCCAACCTCGAAGCGGTGGACACCAATATTTCCGTTTCCACGCATGAGGATTTAGTTGGTTTAATTGAGCAGCCCGCGTGGAAGACCATTCTCATTACATTAGTTAAGAGTGAGCGCATGGACCCATGGAACATTGACGTGAAAGTTCTCGCCGAAAAATATTTGCAAAAAATCCGTTCGCTTAATTCAACCGATCTTCGTTTGCCCGCGAACGCTATCCTTGCGAGTGCCATTCTGTTGAAATTCAAAGCCCGCTCCCTGCGCCTGCCTTCTCTTGAGGAAGAGGAAGAGCTGCGCATCAAATCCCTCATGACGGAGGAAGAATTGCTCGGTGGCATGATGCCCGAACTTATTTCTCCCAACCTAGTGCGTGAAGGTAAAGTCAGTTTAGACCAGCTCGTGCAGAGCATTGAGGAGATTCTCGATAAAACCAAATCAAAAGTCTTGCGTGAGAGGGATGGGCGTGAACGTCCCGTGTTTAACCTTCCATTTGCGGGACTCAACATGGAGGCTAAAATGAAAGAAGTCCTCGATTTGGCACGCACTCACGCGGATGAAACCGGCCTCGCGCGTTTTTCCACCATGGTTCGTGGAAAAGAAACCAATGATGTGGTGGAGAGTTTTCTCGCCCTGCTTTTTCTCATTAACCAGAATCAAGTTTCCGCGTGGCAGGAAATTTTATTTGGAGAAATTCTCGTGAATGTTTTTCCAAAGCCGGAAGCAGAAGATAATGCCTCTTCCCCTGAAAGCGAGCCTGCTCCATCGCCTTCGGCATAATAGGGCGGTTCTTTCCCTCCTCATGCACGTCTTATATAGTTCATTTTTTTCCTGAGTGCATGCCCCGAAAAAAGAAAACCATTCGCCATTCGGAAGAGGAAAACGGTCAAGGTGAGTGGTTGCGTGATTTAATTCTAGGCGGACAAGATGGTCTTGTTAACGTACTCGGCCTCGTGTTGGGTGTTGCCACTGCCACGAGCGATTCGCGCATTGTCATTGTGGCCGGTTTGGCAGCAATGTTTGCCGAAGGAATTTCCATGGGGGCAGTTGCTTATACTTCCTCTAAAGCCACTCTAGAATATTATGCGCGCGAACGCAAACGTGAACAACAGGAAATTGTTGATTTTCCTTCCGTTGAACGTGAAGAAGTGCGCAAAATATATTATGGAAAAGGTTTTCGCGGAGAAAATTTGGAAATGGTTGTTTCCACTCTTACGGCGAACAAGGAACGCTGGCTCGAAGTCATGATGGAAGAAGAGTTGAAGCTCGAGAAGCCTGTTGAGACTCCCATTCAATCCGCTATCATTGTTACCATTGCCGCACTCATTGGAGCAGTCTTTCCCATCATTCCCTATTTTTTCATGCCCGTTTCCCAAGCCAATCAGGTTACTGTTCCTTTTTCATTAATCGTTCTCTTCATTGCCGGCGCTGCCAAAGGTCGTTTTACGAAAGTAGCGTGGTGGCGCTCCGGTCTTGAACTCTCCCTCATTGGAATTGGCGCCGCCATGATTGGTTTCATCATTGGCTCGTGGTTGAGCATTCCTCTCGCGTGAGATTATTTCTCATTGGCGAATGAGGTTTTATATTCTGTGAATGGGTGTCTCCTGCATGTTTGGCGCGTGGTTTCCTAGTTCAGAATGGATTGTCATCTCCCTCATTCGTTTTGTAGCCGTTTTTCTTATTGTTTATTTTCTTGCCGTGGTCATTTATTGGTTTAACCGCACGGGAAAAATCCCCTCGTTGCGGGTCGCGTGGCGCATCATGCTTCAACTCGCGCGCTGGTTTCCAAAAATTCTTATTCATCGCGTGAAAATTTTTCCCGCGCGCTTGCGCCGAAAAAAAGTAGATGCCTATCCTTCGTTAAACATTCCTTCCCCACGCGTGCAAGCGGGTTCAAAAAAATCGTATTCTAAAAAAAAGAAAAATAAAAAATAGTGCCGCTTTCACAATTTTTTTACAGCGGCATCAATTAATCGTTTCATTTCTCCTTTCGGAGCGAGTCCAATAATTCGGTCCACTTCTTTTCCTTTGGAAAAGACAACTAAACACGGGATGCTCATTATTTCATAGTCTCGCGCGAGTTTTTCATATTGGTCAATGTTTAATTTGGCAAAGTGCAGTTTTCCTTTGTACTCTTTTTCTAATTCTTCAAAAATGGGTGAGAGCATTTTGCACGGTCCGCACCACGCTGCCCAAAAATCAATAATATACGGTTTTTTTCCCGCGATTACTTCGCTGTGAAATGTCATGTCGGTGAGTTCCTGTACCATGGTGTTCGCCTCGCTGAATCAGTTATTTACAGCATACTAGGGAGTTTTTGTCTTAAAATACCCTGCGTCGCGTGTTAGACTATACATGCCTTCCCGTATCGTTGCTCACGTGGACATGAATGCCTTTTTCGCGAGTGTGGAGCAGCAGCTTCATCCCGAGTGGAAGAACGAACCCATTATCGTGGGAGTTTTTTCCGGACGCACTCCTGATTCGGGAGTAGTTTCCTCTGCCACGTATGATGCGCGCGCCGCCGGAGTGCATGCAGGCCTTCCGTTGGTTCAAGCCAAAGCCCTCCTTCCCCACGCCCACTTTGTTCCGGTCCGTCATGAGGTGTATGGCGAAATTTCCGAATCCATTTTTACGCGCATGTATGCGTTTTCAGACGCGGTGGAGATTGCGAGCATTGATGAAGCCTACGCTGAACTCACTCAAAAATGTGCTTCGTTTGATGATGCGGAAAAAAAACTCCGCGCATTTCAACTGGCTGTGAAAAAAGACACGGGATTAGGTTGCTCCATTGGTCTCGCGCCCAATAAATTGATTGCCAAAATGGCTTCTGATTTTCAAAAGCCGAATGGTTTTACGCGCGTGGAGAAAGATACTATTCAAGCATTTTTGGACCCTCTTCCCGTATCCAAACTTATGGGCGTGGGCCCCAAGACCGAGGAAGATTTACACGCGTTGAATGTCAAAACGATTTTTGATTTACGCCTGCAGAGCATGGGTGATTTGCTCAAGCGTTTTGGTTCCGCGCGCGGACAGTGGTTGTTTGCTTCTTCTCGCGGAATAGATGAATCACCCCTCCAACCTGAGCGTGAGCAAAAACAACACTCTCGCATTTGGACGTTAGTAAAAGATGCGAGCTCATGGGAGGAAATAGTTGAGAGTGTGCACACGCACGCTGAAGAATTGTGGTCCAACACCGCCGGAAAGGGAAATTTTTTCACTCAATTGGGTGTGATTGGTGTGACTTCCCTGCAGACGAGTGCGTCTAAATCAAAATCATTCACGGTTCCTATTGGCACTCGCTCCCAATTTCTGGCTGAGTTGGAAATTCTTTTCCGCGCGCTCTTAGATTCTCCTGACGTTGAGTGGCGTCGCGTCGGAATTCGCGTCTCGGGTTTTTCGGCACCGCCTAAACAAAAACGATTAGGCGATTTTGGCTAGTATTTTTGTTTAATTTAGCGCAGCAGCACGGCAGTGCTTTCAATTCCGTGCTTGCTGGGGTGAATCATTCCAATTTTGGTGTACGCGGGCAAGCGTGCCAATGATACGTGTTCGCGCAGCATGGCTTTCAACCCTTGTGCGGTTCGGCAGAGCATTACCGTTCCCGGTTCAACCACTGTTGAGAGTTCTTCAAGGATTTTTCGCTTGTTGGAAACGCTTCCCGATAACAAAACGATGTCCGCGTGCGCAGCGTGCGTGGGGAGTTGTTCGGATGAGATGTAGCTTATTTTTCGCTGCAATCCCAGCGCGTGAATGGTTTGTTCGGCAAACGTCTGCTCGTGTGCATCTGTTTCTACCATTGTGATTTTGGCTCCTGTTTTGCTCGCATACACAATAGGGGAGATGGGCAGGGGACCATTTCCCACCGCTAGCACGTGCGTGTGCGCTTTCATGTTTGTAAAATGCGCCTCTCGTACAGCTTGGAAATATTTTCGCTTTACATTTCGGTGGTTGAAAATAAGCGCGTGTTCTTTTTGTTCAATAATGCTCTGTGCAATTGTTTTAGCCACATCTTTCTCATAATACGCATATGCTTCGCGCGTGATATTCATGAACTCTGCAATCGTGTCAATCTTCAGGAGGGTTTTTTCCTGCGCAGGAGTAAATCGCTGGGCGAGCACCAGCTCTTCCAGCGCTTGCACGGCTAAATCCACTCGCTTATCCAGCGCGGGATGTTCACTCGTGCGGAGTGTTTCGCGTAATTCTTGGCATAATGTGTTAATGTTTTCATGAAATACTTGTACGGCGGGAGCGGATAACATTTTTTTTTCACCTGGGAGATTTTTTTTATGTTAAATTTTGATTTTTATGGAAGGAGATTCAATACCTCTTCCACACGGTTATAAAGCTACTTTTTTCGTCCTGCTACATATTTCATTCTTGGATTATTTTTGGTTTCTCTCTCTGCGTGTTGAAATATTTTCCCTATTCTCTCAAATGCTCGTATTATTTTTTTCATTCCTCATTTTTTTTTATTCGATTTTCAGCAAAATTTGCCATCACTCTGTTATTTTTTTCCAAAAATGCGCAGTATTTAATACTCGGCAATATCTCCTTTCTCCATGAAACGACTTGTTCCCATCTCCACTAGTATTTTGTACGCCTGCCTCGCTCTCGCGCTGGGGCTGGTTATTCTCATGAGCTCCCCTTCCCTTTCAGGGTTTAGTGTGACTCCCACTATTGTTTCTACTCAGTATTTGGGCAACCTTCCCGCGATTAACACGGTTTCCCGCGTTCCCCCCACTCCTTCGTACAATATTTTGTTTGTCGTCTTAGATGATTGGGGTGTTGATGGATTAGACACGCCCAATTTGGCCGTTGGAACGGATTTGCCTCACACGCCCACGCTCAATTCGTTAGCTGCTCAAGGTGTTGTTTTTCCTAACACGTGGGTGACGACTGTTTGTTGTTCCTCGCGCGCCGAATTCATGTCGGGTCAGTTTCCGTTTCGAAATGGTATTGGAATGATTTTGAATTCCAGCAATCCGGGCGAGTTTGATTTACAATCGAGCGTCTTCACTCTCCCCGAGGCCATTAAGGCCGGTACGAGTAATCGCTACAAAACAATTGCCATTGGAAAGTGGCACCTCAACCACGATCCGAATGGTCCTAATGTGAATGGTTTTGACCACTTTGCGGGTTCTCTCTGGAATTTGGGCGATTTGAATCCAGCCACGAATGTGTATTACAATTACCCCAAGACCGTGAATGGTGTCACCGCTCAACACACCGTGTATGCGACCACGGACCAAGTGAATGACGCTATCACTCAAATCAATGCACGCAATGGCGAGCCATTCTTCATGTATTTAGCATTCAACGCTCCCCATTCTCCCCTGCATGTTCCCCCGGCTGGTTTGCACTACCAAGGAAGTCTTCCCAATTGTTCCGGCACCAATAAGCGAAAATGCTGGAAAGCTGACATTGAAGCAGTCGACACAGAGTTAGGTCGTTTGCTCTCCTCCATTTCTCCAGATGTGTTGAACAACACCATGATTTTTGTCACTGGAGATAATGGAACGGCAGACAATGTCATTCTTCCCCCCCACACGTCCACGCGTGGAAAAGGCAGCGTGTACGAAGAAGGTGTTCACGTCCCTCTCATTGTGAAGGGCCCCCTCGTCTCGTCACCGGGTTCAGTGTCTCAAGCCCTCGTGAATGGAACGGATTTTTACCGCACCTTCGCTCGAGTCATTGGTTTCAATCTCAATGCCATTCTTCCTTCCGGCACCACGCTTGATTCCTCCACTATTTTGCCCAACATCATTAATCCTTCCGCTCCATCTCAGCGAAAGTTTGGTTTGACCGAGCACTTTTCTCCCAACGGTTTTGTTTCCGCTGGAGTAAGTCACGGCATCCCCAAGACGACTCCACCTATTCCATTCACGCAGCCCACTCTCATGCAGTATCAGGGCCCCGGCACTGCCTCGTTGAGCGTGTGTTGTGAGTATTTGGATTTAGGCAACCGTTCCGATGCCATTGTCACGGGCGCTTTTCCCAACGCGGCGGTCGAACTCTACATTTCACAGGATGAGACTCCCACTCCCATGTTTGGTGGCACGCTCGTTTCCGAATACCCTCCAGAAAAAATTCTCACCGGCACCACTGACGCTTCGGGTAACATTACTTTCACCGATGCATTTGTGGTGGATATTGAGGATTTCCAACAGCCGCGAACGTGGTATGCCCAAGCGCGAATAACCGATCCCTCTAATGCGGGACAATATTATCTAACCAATGGGGTCAATGTAAATTATAGTAATTTTCCAAATACCAAAGCGATTCGCAATGAGGCCGTGAGTGGAAAGTGCTACAAACTCATCATTAGTTTGAATGGCAACCCCCAGTATGAGGAATTATACCACCTCTGCTCGGACCCGTTTGAACAGAATAATTTGCTCGCATCCGGCCCTCTCACACCGGGAACGGAAGCGCACACGAATTATACATCGTTAAAAGCTCAGTTGGATGCGTGGATTTAGTTTTATTTTTTCAACCACTTTTTTAGTGGCTGCGCATTCAACACATCATTCTTCGTCGCCCAACCTCTTCGGGCTTGTCCTATTCCAAATTTCATAAAATCCAAGTTTTGGATGGAGTGCGCATCCGTGTTAATGACCAAAGGTATGCGCCGCTCCACACATTTCTTCACGTGCGTGGCATCAAAATCCAACCTCGACGGAAACGCATTCACTTCAAACGCTTTCCCATTTTTTTTAGCAGCATCCAACACTTTTTCCACGTCAAACGCATATGGATTGCGTTGATTAATTAATCGCCCGCTCGGATGCGCAATGAAATGCAAATGCTCATTTTCCAATGCTGAAACAATGCGTTGGGTCATTTTTTTCTCATCATTTTTGAATCCCGAATGAATGCTTCCAATCACAATGTCCAATTCTTTCAACACCTTGTCCGAATAATCCAATTCTCCATTGCCCAAAATGGCCACTTCGCTTCCTTTCAATAATTTTATTTTTGGAAACTTTTTTTGCAGTTTGTCAATTTCTGCCATGTGCTGCGCGAGTCTTTTTTCATTCAACCCATTTGCCACCACATCACTCTTCGAATGATCGGTAATCGCATAATACGCATATCCTAATTCCACCGCGCGCGCGACCATCTGTTCCGTGCTATGCGCACCGTCGCTCCATACTGTGTGCGTGTGCAAATCTCCCAAAATATCATTATATCCAATCAGCTCAGACAATTTTTTCTTCTCCGCCAATTCTATTTCTCCATTATTCTCCCGCATCTCAGGGGGAACCTCTTGCAATCCAAGCGCCGCGTACACATCTTTCTCTGTTTTGCTCGCCACTATTTTAGTTCCCTTCACTAATCCATATTCCGAAAATTTCATTCCAATCTTAATCGCGCGATTTCGCAGCGCAATCCCGTGCTCCTTGCTCCCCGTGAAGTGCACCAGTCCCGAACCATACAACTCAGGAGCGAGCATTCGAATGTCTGCGTTAATTCCATTCTTCAGGCGCACCGACACAAGTGTTTCGCCCGCGCGTTCCACTTTCTCCACTTCGCTCAATTTTTGCACTGCTTTGGCTACCACGCTGGGCGTGCGTGTGAACACGAGCATATCCATGTCCTTCACTGTTTCTCTCATTCTTCGAAGGCTGCCGGCCACTTCCGCACGCTCCACTCCTTTAATCGCGCGAATTTCATCCACTATTTGGTGCGCATACGGATAAATCATTCCCATGAGCTTGCGTTCGGTTCCTTTTTTCACGAGTTCTAATCCCATCAAAATATCTTCTTCGCTTTTTTCTCCGAATCCGTTTAACGTGCGAATTTTTTCCGCGCGCGCGAGTTTTTCTAGTTTTTCAAGCGAGTCAATCTTCAATTCCTTGTACAATCGCGCCACTTTTTTGGGTCCCAACCCTGGAATTTTTAGCATTTCCATCACGCCATGTGGGATTTGCTTCTTCAAATCTTCGTACTCGTCCATTTTTCCCTTTTCAATGAATTGAACCATTTTTTTGGCAATCGCATCTCCCACTCCATCCAACTCAAGTAAACCTTTGATTCCGCGTTTTTTGTAAATCGTTTCCATGTCTTCCGGTTCGCTCTCAATTACCCGCGCGGCTTTGCGAAACGCAATAGGTTTCCATTCTACTCCCAAAATATCCAGCAAGTCGGCCATGTCGTAAAAAATGGCGGCAATTTGGGCGTTGGTCATGCGCTTTTCACCACTCCTATTCGAGGACAATATTTCGCCAGGGGGCAACTCGAGCATTTAGGCAATCGTGCATCGCAGACTTTTCTCCCGTGCCAAATAATATAATCCGTAAAAACAGACCAATCCTTTTTCGCCACAATTTCCATTAGTTCCTTTTCACTCTGCACGGGATTCTTTCCACTCGTCAAACCTAATCGGTGCGTCACGCGAAACACGTGCGTATCCACCGCAATTCCCTCGTTTTTTCCAAACGCATTTGCCAAAACAATGTTGGCGGTTTTCCTTCCAACACCAGGCATGTGCACCAATTCTTCCATCGTGTCGGGAACCTTTCCCTTGTGTTCACGCAAAACGTGTTCGCAAAATCCTCGAATGTTTTTAGCTTTGTTTTTGTAGAATCCTGTCGAATGAATATCTTTTTCCAATTCAGTTGGTTTGACGTTCAAATAGTCTTCGGCGCGTTTGTATTTTTTGAATAACTTTTTCGTGACAATATTTACGCGCGCATCCGTGCATTGTGCCGAAAGTATCGTTGAAATGGCCAACTCTAAAGGGTTTTTCCATCCCTCCAATCCAATTTTGGGCGCGGGATACATTTTTTTCAAAATAGGCCGGATATTTTTCCATGTTTGGCGGCGTTTTTCCAATGATTCCATGTCTTACATTCGTTTTTGCTGCTTTAAAATCCCCTTTTCGAAGGGTGCATTTTTATCCGATGTGGGGGGAGAATGTAGTATGAACACCCCGCTCGAAATCCATCCTAAAGAAGCCAAGCCCTTTCTGGCCGGTTCCTCTGTCGTTTGGATTGATATTCGTGAAAATGAGGAATGGGAGTATGGTCACCTTCCTGGAATACAGCACATTCCCATGTCCCAAATGACTCCTGATTCTTTTTCTCGTTTTTCGAAAGACCAAAAAATGATTTTAGTTTGCCGTTCGGGCGGTCGAAGCATGCGCGTCACTCATGCGTTGCGCGGGTATGGTTTTATTCACGCGCAAAGCCTCGCGGGTGGAATGATTGGAATAAACACCGTGTTGGAAAAGTCCATTCCGGTGCTCATGCACTAATGGTTGGTGAATGCACGCATGTCCCCTGCTCGTGTTTCATTTTCCACGGATGATGGTTTTGTTCTCGCGGGGAGTTTGTGGAAAAACCCTTCTACTTCAAAACCTTCGCTCATTCTCGTTCATCAATTCAATCGCGACCGAAACACCTTTGATGCGTTGGCACAAGACGCATTTTCGCGCGGGTATACCGTGTTATCCTTCGATGTCCGTGGCTTCGGCGAATCCGTGATGAAAAATAACACGCATGTTGCTTTTACTTCATTCACTGAAAAAGACTATCAGCACATTGCGCATGATATTTTATCGGCGCAGAACTTTTTACGTGTCGAGCGTGTCCTAGTGGTGGGCGCGAGCATTGGTGCTAACGCCGCACTAAGTTTTGGAGTCCTCTCTCCTTCTGCTGCAGGTCTAGTGTTGCTTTCCCCAGGAGAAAATTTCAAAGGCATTGATACGTTTTCTCCTGCGAAAAAAAACACGGTTCCTTTCCTCGTGGTTTCAAGTACGGAAGACCAGTATTCGAACGAGTCCTCGCAGCGTATTTTCGATTTGTCACCCCTCTCGGACAAAAAACTTCTTTCGTTAGAAAACGCCGGCCACGGAACGGATATGCTTTTGCGGAATGCTTCGCTATCCAAAAAAATAGTGGATTGGTTGGACGACCATTCCTAATGCAGGAGACAGGATTCGAACCTGCGAAGGCACTAAGCCACCAGATCTTGAGTCTGGCCCCTTTGACCGCTTGGGTACTCCTGCGTTGTATAGAAAGTGCCCAAGTAAGGATTATAAAAGGGGGTTTGCGGTCTCTTTGAAATGAACCCCCGCGCACGCATTCTGTTGGTTTCGTCTAATTTGTGGTATCTCGCGGAGGGCTTGTTTGGCCCGCTCTTGGCAGTGTTTGCCGGCCGCGTGGGGGGAAATATTCTGGATATTTCCTACGCGTGGGCTATTTTTCTCATTGTGTCGGGCATCATGAATATTCTGATTGGAAACATTTCAGATAAGCATTCGAAAGAAAAAATTCTCGTGGCAGGGTATGCGTTGAACACCCTTGTCTTGTTTGGCTATGTTTTTGTCTCGAATCCTATGCAATTATTTCTCGCCGAAGCATTAATGGGGGTCGCTGCCGCCATGTCTTCCCCCACCTGGTATGCGTTGTTTTCTCAGCATGAGACCAAAACGTCTTCCGGAAAGGAGTGGGGAATGGTCACTGGCCAGTCAAAGATTGCTACTGCCGCCGCCATGTTAGTGGGGGGTTACATTGTCACCTACTTCTCTTTCACCGCCCTCTTTGTGCTGATGGGCTCCATCCAACTCGTAGCTACCCTCTACCAGGCTAAAATCCTCCTAAAATAGGGTTATTTGGCGGTTTTCCCTAGCGGGGTTTATAATGCCTTGGAAGGGGTATGAGTGTATTGAGCCCCTCAAAAGGTTCAATATAGTATACAAGGAGAAAACAACGCATGGCGTTCCAAGATCGCGGTGGCTTTTCACAAGGTCCCCGACAGATGTTTGACGCAACATGTAGTAAGTGCGGAACAGCAACACAGGTCCCCTTCCAGCCCAAAGCCGGACGACCCGTTTACTGCCGAAATTGCTATATGGAGCAGAAAAACACAATGCAGTAATTAGATAGACTAGTTCTATCCAATGAGTTCAAACGTTTTTGCGGGACGCAAGTTGTTTTCCCGGCCTCGTTTTGCATCACACCCATTTCGCAGGGTGAGTCCGAAGTAGGGTCCCTGTTTCCCAGGAGCCCAGACGAACAATTTTTTTCTCGCAAAACTTTTTCTCATTCAAAAGTCATTCTTTTTATTCCTCAATCCTTTCCTTCCTGCATGGCTCGTGAACATGCGACCTCTAATCCCTTTTTTGCTCGTCTGCTTGAGCAGCATTATTCGGAGCTCGTTTCCCTCGCCCGGGGAGTCGCTCGAAAGTTTCCTTCGTTGAGCGGGAGCGATTTAGCGCAGGAGGCTACTGTTTCTCTTCTCCGTTCTTCCACGCCACCTAATAATCTATCCAACTCCCTTGAGAGAGAACGTTTTTTCAAAAGAGTTTTGCGAAACAAAGCGATTACTCTAGTTAGGGAAAAAGAAACACTCACTCCACACGCTCCTATTCATTCGGATGAGCGTGTTCCAAAAAAAGCAGCTGAACCCACTGCGCCTCAAAACATGAATCACATGGAGTTCCGCGAATCATTAGAGCGATTGTCCTCCGAAAATAGGCGGATTGTTTTGTTGTATCTCAAACACCACACCGCGGTGGGGGTGGGCAAGGAATTATTTCCCCATCTTTCTCACAAATCCCAAAAGGCACTGGGTTTCAAAGCGGTTAAGAAAGCGGCAGGCGCATTTTTTGGTTTGCCATCGGATGTAGCCCATCACACGCCCATGCGTCCTGAAAAATCGCGCAACCCGCGAAACACTCGCCACCATAAATTTAGGCGAAAGGCGTGACCTTTTATAGCCCACTTTGTTTTTTCACGCATGGCCAAACCAAAAAAACGTTTTCGTGAGAATTCTCAACCGACATTCGACCCGGAAGCATTTGACATTCATCTTGTTGAGCGTTCTATTCGCCAAAAAATTCGTCCGCTTTCTAGAAATGAACCCCTGTTGAAAATTCAAAATGATGTGGATTTGCTCCGCGGTCGAATTAAACCATCTCACACGAAGCAAAAGCGTTCGGTTCTCATTACTATTTTTTCTAACATCCTCATTCCGGGCTTGGGTAACGCATACGTTCATGCTTCTGCGTTTAGTGTTTCTATTCTCGCGCTCAGCCTGCTGGTGATGTTCACCACGCTTTCTCCCGTTTTTCCTATTATTCAAATCCTCAACGCGACACAATTCATTCAACCCACTTCGGGGGATATTGCGCAGATTGCTTTGTTTGTTCCTGCGAATGTGACGGTAAACAATCAAGTCACCTTAGTTGGACCCACGTTTTCCGTGCTGGTCGTTCCCCTCCTTCTTTCCTGGATTCACCTCATTTTCTTGTTTATTCACCGCGAAAGGCATGTGGATTGGGTCGCTTAACCATTCCCCAATTAATGCATTTCCCCTTACTATTATCCTATGAAGCCTGTTCCTTCTCCCTGTGATAACACGTGTATCCTCGACCGCGACATTTGCACGGGTTGCGGCCGCACCACAGAAGAAATCGCGTGCTGGATGAGTTTAAGCGAAGAGGAAAAGCGTGCTATTGTTAAGCGTGTTCGTCCAAGTTTATTGGAGGAAGATTGAACATGATACCCATTTCCAATTCCACATCCATTCAACCATCCCTTTATCCTGCTGCCATGACAGTTCCCATGCAGGCTGAGCTTGAACAGGTGGGAGTAAAACCTCTTCACACTCCGCAAGAAGTTGAAGCCGCTTTCGTCCAAAAGGACCAGACCATTTTTCTCATCGTAAATTCCGTCTGCGGTTGCGCTGCTGGAAACGCTCGCCCTGCGGTGGCATTGGCGATGCGCCATTCAAAATTGCCCCAGATAAATGTGACTGTGTTTGCGGGCGTGGACCAAGCTGCCACGAAACGCGCGCGAGAATTCGCGAGCGAAATTCCCCCTTCTTCGCCGAGCATGTTTTTGTTCAAAAATGGAAAATGCGTGTTCTCTCTTCAACGGCATGAAATTCAAGGGCGCGACCCGCAAGAATTGGCGAAAGAATTAACGAAAGCGTTTGATCAACATTGTTAACTTTTATTTTCGTCAAGCCGTTCTAGATATTTTATTAATTTTTCATGAGAATCTATCATCAATGGTCCTGAAAAAGTTTCCAAACTTCCAAGAACTTGTAATTGTTGGTATGCAATGGGCACAATGTAACTTTTTGATCTCAAATCTTCTATCATTCCATTAACCTCATTAATTGCAAAAAACGTTTTCCATAATGAAAATAATAATTCATCATCGGCGATAGAATTACTTCTCAGTGCTTCTTCAAGAATTAACGTACTCATTCGGCCGCCAATGACTAGCATTGGACTGTTCTCATCTTCGGCATAATATGCTGGATTTTGAAGAAAATTATTAGTAAAAGACAAGTTGCCTTCTAGTTCCCGTGTTAGTGCAACAATCAATGCTCGATGATTTTTTTTCGTGAGCTCAATCTCTTTTTGTTGTTGTTCGCTAAACTGATCAATAGAGATTTTTATTTGCTCACTGGCAAGTGTGACTTGTTCTCTTGCGGTATTGAGATTACTAAGTGCTAAGATTAATGCTGTTACCCCGATGGCTATACCTAACAAAGATAAAATTAGATTAATTTGTTCTGGCGTGAGTTTAGTGTTCATAATACGCGGAGTGAGGGATTCGAACCCTCGCCTGGTTTCCCAGAACAGCTTAGCAGGCTGCCGCTATAGACCACTCTGCCAACTCCGCAAACTTTTTTAGAAAAAAAGTTTGATCAAAAAAACAGACCAAACTTTGCGTCTAAAACGCAGGTTGCCCTCGGCTATCCTAAAAATAGAACTACCAATGCAGCCTGCTATAGGTTGTGCGCCTCAAACCTATTATAAAGGTTGATTCCACGGTCGCGGTTGGAAGTGTTTTTTTACACCACGAGGAGTTTTACGAGGTTTACTTTTTTGCTGGTCTGCAATGTATTGGTGAGTTTTTTCACCATTTCGGCGGGTCCCTTTACAATAAACAATTCCAAACACACGTGGTTTTCCAAGTGGTTGTGGATTTGAGTCTTGATAATGTGCTGGAATGCATGCCGCGTGGTTGAAACCATCTCGGTTTGCTCATCTGGATGTACTACTAATACGACCCCATCGACTTCCCCTGAAAGTTTACGGGATTGTTTTTGGTCATTTGAAAACAAGCGAATGCACTGTCGAATAGTTTCACTGCGTCCTGAAAAACCTAGTTCTTTCTGCAGTTTATCCAATTCTTGGAGCGATTGCTCATCGAGTGACATGCTAATAATTTCGGCCATAACGGGTGTTAATAATCAAAGACTCAAAACAACACTATAGTTATTAACATCTGGCTTAAAAACTATTATCTCTTTTGTGAGTGTGTAGGTGACTTCATGGATAGTTCTTTCTGGTATGCAATTGGTGCCGTTCTCTTAGTTAGTTTTGTCTCTCTCATTGGAGTGCTTACTCTTTCCCTTAATCAAAAGCGTTTGCGCACGAGCCTCGTGTTTATTGTCGCATTTGCCGCGGGGGCATTGTTCGGAGATGTGTTTGTTCATTTGCTTCCGGAAGCGGTGGAGGATTTGGGTTTTACGCTCGATGTTTCTCTGGCCGTGTTGTCTGGTATTGTAGTCATGTTTGTCGTGGAGAAAATTATTCATTGGAGACACTGCCACTATCCCGAAGTCGAGGATGAGGAAGAGGAGAACAGTGTCAAGCACCTTCCTCATCATGCGCACGCGCATGCCTCACACAAGCATCCTTTTGCGTGGGTGAATTTAGTGGGTGATAGTGTGCATAATTTCATTGATGGTATTGTCATTGGTGCCGCGTTCATGGTGAGTATTCCCGCGGGAATTGCCACTACTCTTGCGGTAATTTTTCATGAAATTCCTCAAGAGATTGGAGACTTTGGCGTATTATTGCATGGTGGTTTTTCGGCGCGAGAAGCACTTGTTTTGAATCTCGTCACCGCTCTGACAGCGGTATTGGGCGCCGTTCTCGTGTTTGCGTTGGGAGAATTGGTGGATGGTATTTCCATTTGGCTCGTTCCCTTTGCTGCGGGGTCTTTTTTGTATATTGCGGGGAGCGATTTAATTCCCGAGCTGCACAAAGAGGTTGCTTGGAAAAAGTCTGCCGGGCAATTAGTTAGCTTTTTGCTCGGAATAGCAGTAATGGTTGCATTGCTGGGTTTGGAGTAATCGTGTGATTAAACACCCGTGTTTTCCACGAGTGTTTCTTCCACAATCTTCTTCCGGCAAATTTTTTGTCCATCCAAGCTCGTGTTTGCCAATTCGATGGTTTGGCACGTGCACGCTGCGGCGCGCGTGTCAATCAATAATTCTTCTCCCTGTAAATTTTTTCCATTTAGTTGAGCCGCATTCACACATTCATCCAAGTAGGTTTGTTTCCACTCATAATTAGGATCGCCCCACTCGGGTTGGGGTTGGTCTTCGGGTGGACAATTTTGCGAGATACATTCTTGGGCGGGGTACGCATTCAGCGCATACACGCAATCCTCATCTACTTCACACGCGGCTCCCGCGACTAGTTTTCCTATTCCGGGAACAACTCCTTCATCAACTCCTTCGAGGGGGTTTCCCGTGTTTGCGTTATTTTGAATACACCCTAGGAGGGTGAGGGTTAGCAGGAGGGCTCCTGCGGCGAGTAGGTTTTTCATTCTAGTTGTGTGAAATTCCCCCAATAAATAGGTTTGGAAACCCCTCGTTGAGCGTTGGCAGAATGGGGTTTAAAACATTCATTCGGCCTCAGGTATAGTATCCATGACTTCCCCCTCCTCGCTTATTTTGACCGCGTTGCGCGATGGAAAAGAGTTTTCCCTTCATGAGTTGGTTCAAACCACCGCACAACAAGCCGATGCATTGCGTCGTGTCTTAGTCGAATTAGAGGAAAAAGCCCTTGTTCGTGTCACACGCGAAAAGATCGATCGTTTAGTTCTGACACCAACCGGTATAGCGATTTGCGAGCGTAAACTTTTTCCTGAAGAGATATTGTATAGTGTTCTCGTAGACGTGAAAAGTGTTCCGTTCAAGAAAGCTATGGCTGATTTTCAAGTTTTGGCGATTAAATATGGTTCTTCTGCTAAAGAATCTGTAAAAGAATTCACTGCTGCTTTTGGTTTATGCAAAAGAAAAAATTTTGTTGAGGTTATTATTGGTGGTGATTTAGTTTTAACTCCGCTTGGAAAAATTGGTCTTAATAATATCCCGGAAAAAAAAGTTTTAGAGGCGATTTTTCGCGGGGAAAACCCATCAGACAATCCAAAGATTATTTCTGAGTTGCACGCCCGCGGACTTATCACGAGTAAATCGCACACGACTGAAACCATTCAAATCACGAGTGAAGGAAAAGCATTCCTCTCAAGTGGAAAAAAATTAGATTCACATGCGAACCAACTCGGTTTGCTCACTCCCCAAATGCTGGCCAGCGGCACGTGGAAAAATGCGTCATTCAAACCCTATGATGTCACATTAGGCGTGGAAGAGCGTTTCCCGGGAAGAATTCACCCCTTGCGAAATGTCATGCGCGATGTGCGCCAAATCATGGTGGAATTAGGCTTTGAGGAAATGGACTCCGGATTAGTGGAGAGTGCGTTTTGGAACATGGACGCGATGTTCATTCCGCAAGATCATCCTGCGCGAGAGGTGCAGGATACCTTTTATTTGCCCGGCAAAGCGGTGCTTGAAAACGCGGAGTTAATTAAGCGTGTCAAAGCCATGCATGAGCACGGTGGAAAAACCGGTTCCAGAGGTTTTGGATACGATTGGGATCCTCGCGTCGCGGAGCAATTGTTGCTGCGCACCCACACCACGGCCACCACCTTTAGAGAGTTATCCAAAAGCGCTAAACACCCCCAAAAGAAATTTGCTATTGGGCGAATTTTTAGAAATGAAGCCATTGATGCGACTCACTTGGCGGAATTCCACCAAGTCGAAGGATACATTATGGGTGAGGGTTTGACCCTGCGTCACTTGATGGGAATTATTACCGAATTTTATTCCAAGCTTGGTCTCACCAAAATTAGATTCAAACCCACGTACAACCCGTACACGGAACCCTCCATGGAGGCAGCAGCCTATAATCCGCAATTAGGAAAATGGGTGGAGCTCATCAACTCCGGAATGTTTCGTAAAGAAAGCCTCGCACCCTTTGGAATTGATGTTCCAGTCATTGCGTGGGGTTTTGGTTTGGAACGCTTAGCCTTATTCATGTATGAAAAATCCACCCTGCGAGAAATTATGGGCCCCGATGTCGATGTGGATTTCATTCGAAATTATCCATTTACACAACACCAATTGGGAGTGAACAAGCATGGTTAGCGTGGACACCTCCCTCGAAAAGTTAAACCTGTATTTGAAGAAGCCCCTCTCGCTGGAAAAGCTCGAGCAAACTCTTTTTCAGATGGGTCAGGAAGTGGATGAAAACAACCCGGACGCGTTGAAAATTGACATCACGGCCGACCGACCGGATATGGTTTCTACTGCTGGAATCGCACGCGCCCTCAATGCCTATTTGGGCCACACGAACGGTTTCCCTCGCGTGGAGCGAAAAAAATCCACCTATGAGTTGCACGTGGAAAAGTCCGTCGCGGGTGTGCGCCCCTACACGGCAGCCATGGTCGTGAAAAATATTTCCCTCACGCAAGAGAAATTGGATGAGCTCATTTGGGTTCAGGAAAAAATTCACGCAACATTTGCGCGCGAACGAAAAAAAGCGGCGATTGGAATTTACCCTCTGAAAAAAATTCACTGGCCCATTTCTTTCCTCGCGCAAACCCCGGATAAAATTACCTTCCAACCTTTGGGTGGGAGCAAGCCTCTTTCGGGAAAAGAAATTCTGCTCGAGCACGCCACCGGAAAAAAATACGCGCATTTACTTGAACATTTGCCCGTGTATCCGGTGTTTCGCGATAGTATTGGAAATGTTTTGTCGATGCCCCCCATCATTAATTCTCACAATGTTGGACAAGTTTCTCTTTCCGACCGCGACCTTTTTGTGGAAGTCTCCGGGCACTATTGGCCAACCGTTTCAGTCATTCTCGACATTCTCGCCTATCTCTTTTCGGACATGAAGGGAGACATTCACGAAGTTCATGTGAGTTATTCCCATGAAAACACTCCACGTGTGACTCCTGAATTGGGAAAAATCACGCAAACCTTAGATGTAGAGTTGGTCAATCAAACCCTCGGCACCGCATTTAATGAGAAGCAGGTCGCTGAACTCGCCGAGCGCATGATGTATTCGGTTGTGAAATCAAATCCTAAACAGCTCGTACTGGAAACCCCTGCGTTTCGCGTGGATGTGTTGCACCCCCTAGACGTGGTGGATGACATTGCTCGCGCGTATGGTTTTGACAACCTCTCTCCATTGAGTGTGAATGTTTCCACGCGCGGAAGCATTTTGCCTCAAACGCGCTTGAATGAAGATGTTCGTGCGTGCGTGACGGGGTTAGGTTTCCATGAAGTCATGACCTGGGTTCTATCCTCTCATGAGCATCATTTCACATCATTCGAACGCGCGGAGAGTCCGCACGTTAAGTTGGGCGTGGTGAAAGAGCAAGGTTTAACGATGGTGCGCAACGCGCTGTATCCCGAAACCATTCGCGCGTTGCTCGCGAATCGAAGCAAGAAAGCTCCTTTCAAACTTTTTGAATTAGATCAGGTGGTGGACATTCATTCCAACACCGACACGGGCACGCGCACGCATTACAAGTTGTGCCTCGTCCTCTCGCACGCCAATGCCACATTTGATGAAATGAAAGGCTACACCGAAGCGTTAGCCCGCGCCCTAGGAGAAAAATCCACATTCTCTCCCGCTGCGCTGAGTGGTTTCATTGAGGGCCGCTGCGCGAATGTGAGCATTGGAAAATTTCATGGTTTTTTGGGAGAAATGCACCCGAGTGTGCTTTCCAAATTGAGCGTGAGTCTCCCGAGCGTGGTGTTTGAGATATATCTCTCGAAATAATTGGCCAATTAATATTTTGTTTTCTTGAATGCATCATTAAAGTGGTGCGCGCAGAGCATGCTCGTGTCCAAATAGAGTGTAAATCCGCTTGCCTTTGCATCTCGCGTAAAATAAATATCATCACTTGCGCGTTTTTCCAAATCCACTCTGAATTTAATTTTCTCCAACGCATTTTTTGAAATGAGAATGCACCCTACTCCGCAATATGCAATTTCCATAATGCGCGCGGGAAATAAATTCATGAAACCCAGGGATTGCACCGCGTCTTCATTCGCATTATTAGCCGCATCTGTTCCTGCCATTACCACTAAATGTTTCCCATCCTCTTTTGTTTGCTGATTGAGATACACTCCCGAACAAATATCTTTTTCGCGCGCGAGCAATCGCTCAATTACATCTCGCGGGGGCACAATATCCTGTTCAAGGGAGAGGAAGTGCGTGTATTCATTTTTCAAAAAATAGTCTCGGATGAGATTTCGTCCATTTACTAATCGTTCGCGCGCGTGCTCAGGAGGATTCTTCGTGTGCGTGATAATGAGTTTTTTTTCGGGATTATTTTTTTTCCACGCTTCAAATTTTTGGTGAATGAGTTCAGCATATTCTTCTGTGGGGGAATTATCCTCTATCATCACATCATAGTGTGGATACGTCAGGCCTTCAATCCCTTTCACGTAGGCATCGAGCGAGTCTGTTTTGAGAACGTGTGTAGGGCAACCCACTAGAATTCGTGGCGCGTGATTCGCCATTTTGACCGCCTTATTCGGCAATGGAGACTTGGCTTCCAATGGCTTGTCCGGGCAATCCTTTCTCGAATTTTACTCGGACGGCGCCGGAATTACCGTGTGCGGCCATAATCTTTCCCACAATGGGCTTGTCCGCGGTGCTTTTCCACGTGACTTTCTTTCCGTTAAGCGTAGATGCCTTGGCGCGTGTCTCAAATCCGGAGACTTCCACAATATACTGTGTCGAGTGCTGCGTGTTTCGTCCGCGGCGATAGTTCTTCAAAATTCCGTGCATCATATACTACCAAAACCCCCAAAAAACGTTTATAAAGTAACCTTTTTGGAGGTGCTTCAAAACACTCCCTTCTAACCCCGTTACCACCCCCCCTTTCCACGCGTGCCCATTTAAGGAAAACCGGCCCTTTTTCTCTCATGTTGATTGCAGGCGTTGATGAAGCCGGCCGGGGACCGGCCATTGGACCCATGGTCCTGGCGGTCGCCCTCATTTCGTCTGAAAAGGAGGAAATTCTCCATGAATTAGGGGCACGCGACTCTAAACTCATTCCCGAACCAGAGCGTGTCCGACTATACCCCCTCATGCAGCAAACCCTTTCTCATTATGCCACGTATCACCTTTCCGCACCCGAAATGGATGCCCTGATGGAGCGTGACTCCCTGAATGAGATTGAGGCGATGAAGATTGGGGCGCTGCTCAATGAATTGCCCGTGAAACCCGACCTCGTGTACGTGGACTCTCCCGATCCTCTCGCGAGTAATTTTGCGCGGCGCATTGAGAGTTACATTTCATTCAAACCAAAAATTGTCGCGGAGCATAAAGCGGATGTAAATTATCCCATTGTCTCTGCCGCGTCCATCTTAGCCAAAGTGGAGCGCGATAATGTCATTAAAGAGTTGCAAAAACAATACGATTCTTTTGGAGACATTGGTTCCGGCTACTCGCATGATGAACGAACTATTTCTTTTTTGAAAAAATATTTGAGCATGCATCAAACGCTTCCCTCGTGCGCGCGCCAAAAGTGGGGAACAAACGTTCGATTAATGGATGCCAAATATCAAACCAAACTTTTTTAATAAACCAAGCAAACGAAGTTTGCGGGCATCGCAAACCTTTTGGTTTGCAATGAAGTTTGATCAAAAAATACTCACAAAGATTTTTTTTATAAATTATTTTTTTCTTCCAGCGACTATTACAAATCGTTTCCCGCGCAAACCAATTTCTATTTCAAATCGCAAAACACTCCACGCGCTTTTCACATCCTTCACGCGCCACGCGGGTTTGTGGGATTGAATTCCAATGATTTCAAACCCATTTTTTTCAAACCAATGTACAACGGGTGGAACGCGGTAATATTTTTCGCGCGGATTTGCTACGCGGTCCATCCAATATGCTTTTTCACTTTCATTTAATGTTTTTCTCTGGAATGATTCCACCCATTTCATTCGTTGCGCGGGTGTTTTTCCCCCAAACGCGCGCGCGAGTGCCTTCTGCACGCGCTGCTTCCACCCTCCCCATTCGTGATAAAATCCATGAAAGAATATTCCACCGGGTTTTACCATTGCTGAAAGGAGTTCGAACCCTTTTTCCGGGTTGCGTGTGTGGTGCAGCACTCCAAATGCAGAAACGATGTCAAATTTTTCGTTAGGATTAAATGAAAAAATATCCTTTTGACTAAATGTTACATTTTGTATTCCAAACTCGCCCGCTTTTTTCCGTGCGAGTGCAATAGAGTTTTCACTCGCATCTATTCCAATGACTTTCTCCGCGTACGTTGCCAGGCTGCATGTTATTTCTCCCGTTCCGCATCCTGCATCTAGTATTTTTTTTCCGCGCAACTCGTCGAGCGTCAGGTTTCCGGCTGCCACTAATGGTTTGGCATACGTTTTCATTCGCTCGCGCGAAAAATACTGTACGCGCGGATAGGGATATGTTTCGTAAAAATCCGCAATACTATCTCGTGTCATAAAAAAAGGAAATTCGGTTACAATAATTCTTCGCTCTGGGTTTGATCCGGGGTATTAGTCATTCGCGTCTCTTCTTTTTTCATTTCCGCCGTGTAGGGTCGCAGTTTGAGTGCATTTGTTCCAAAATATTCCGAGAATTTTTTGGTGGTGCGTAAAATGTACGTCCTTCCGCGTGGTTCACGCGAAACAAATCCAGTTTCCACGAGTTTTTGCAAATGCTCATACGCGGTGTTGCTTCGCACTTGAACAAGGTGCGATTGTAACAAGGGTTGCTTGTACGCAATGAATGCGAGTGTTTTCATTTCCGCCGGGTTTAATTCTCCCACTCCCGTGAGATGAGAAACTTTTTCATCAAAGGGCGAGCGCACGCGCATGCGATACCCTCCGGCGTCTTCGACCATTTCCAATGCCGAATCTCTCGCGTTGAATGCATCCACCAACTCGGGCAGATATTCCCGGACTTTTAGCAGTGGAACGTTTGAAATTTTTCCCAATTCTTCCACGCTCAATCCTTTTCCTCCCATGAAGAGGGCGGCTTCCATTACTTTGAGCGCGGTTTCCTTGGTTTCTTCTTGCTCAGCGGATTTTTTTCCCGCTCGAGAAGGTTTTTCGTCTGCTTCTTCTTCGCGCGAAGCATCTCCCTCACTTTCTACTTCATTATCTTCCTCATCCGCGAGCAATTCTTCCGGTCCCATGGTGTGAAGAGAAGAAAGGTCTTCACCCTCTTGCGGGGTTGTTTTGGCTTCTCCGCCGAGTATTTTCTTTAACCATTCGAGGACCATATACAATCTACTCACGTTCTCAAGGCTTAATAAATTCCCTCTTCCTTTTGCAACCGCGGGGTTTGGAAACGTCTTTAAACCTCCAGGTATTACTCTACCTATCGCCGCATGACATGCGGAACAAATGGATTGAGGTTGGTTGCATGGAGCGGTTGGTCATTATTCTCGTATTGGTTTTTCTCCTCGGGTGCGTTTCACCTCCCTCTTCTCCTTCTTCGACAACGGCTCCCACTAACACGGACAATTTGCCCTTTGATGATTTTGTTAAAACAATTGATTTTGAGGTTCCCACGGGCACGCCGGATGCAATGACCATTTGCGATGCTCCCGCGGAAGTCGATCGCATGAATTGCTTTTCGACGGCAGTGCGTTCTTGTGCGCGCGCCTCTTCGTTTTTTTGGTCCACTCCCGATGGGTATGCATTAGGTTTTGAAACCTGGGGAAGCGATGCTGAAACGGATTATTGCACCGTTCGCCTGTTTGTGGCCGACACCGATAGTCAATACTTTGGACAATCTTCCACGTGCTTGCTCCAAAAATCAGGTTCTGGAGACACGGCGTACTATGATTGGTCCGCTGCTTCACCAGCCTCCTGTTCGGGTTCCTACACGCAAGAATGGGTAAAGTCTCCTGCCGTTAACTCCACGGCATAATTGTCGACCCCGTCACACAATTTTACATAACGCATTTGTCCGTTAATCATCTTTTTGTTTTTCGTCCATTGTCGCCTATGTTTATTAATTTGAAAAGCCGTTATACTCGCAATTCACGATACAATTATTTCGCGGTCACACGCGCGTGAGTGCAAAGAGGGGTGTACACACATGCAATCAATGGTCAATGCCGTCAAAGAGGGGAAATCACGCACAGAGGAAAATGTTCATATTGATGAGTTTTCCGTGCCTAAGATTATGGTTATTGGTGCTGGGGGAGCAGGTTGTAATGCTGTCAACCGCTTAGCACATATGAGTATTTCCGGCGCGCAACTCGCTGCCGTGAACACGGATAAGCAACACTTGTCCATTATTTCGGATGAAATCACCAAAATCCTCATCGGAAAATCGGTTACACGCGGTTTAGGTGCCGGTGGATATCCTGAAGTTGGAGAAAAAGCCGCTGAAGTGAGCAAAGCCGATTTGGAAGGAATCCTCAAAGGCGTTGATATGTTATTCATTTGTGCCGGAATGGGTGGAGGAACCGGAACGGGTTCAGCACCTGTGATCGCCAACATTGCCAAAGAACAGGGCGCCATTGTCATTGCCATGGTCACGTACCCGTTTCAATTGGAACGCGCGCGTACTTTCAAAGCAGAGGAAGGAATTCAGAAGCTCGCAGGAATCTGCGACACCGTCATTGTGATTGACAACAACCGCCTCGCGGAATTAGTGCCAAACTTGCCCATTCAGGATGCGTTTCGCGTCGCGGATGAACTTGTTGCGCGTGTGGTTTCAGGAATCACGGAAACGATTACACAACCTTCGCTCATCAACTTGGACTTTGCGGATGTTCGCTCCATCATGACTGGTCGAGGATTGTCCATGATTGCCGTGGGAGAAAGCAAATCCGTTAATCGTGTGGACGAAGCAGTTGCAGACACGCTCAACAACACCTTGTTGGATGTGGATGTTGCCGGTGCCAAAGGTGCCTTAATTCACATCACCGGCGGACCCGAGTTAACATTGGGGGAAGCCAACCAAGTGGGAACCATGCTCACCGAGCAATTGGATCCGAACGCTACCGTTATTTGGGGAGCACGAATCAACCCTGCGTTTGAAAACAAAATTGAAGTCATTACGGTTTTCACCGGCGTCCGCTCACCCTTCATTAATGGTGGAAAAGCCCTCGGTTCAAAACCTGAACCCTTAAGCTGGAAAAATACGGGCTCCAACTCCCGCTCGAGTGGTTCGAGTTTGGGACAGAAAGCCACGGATTCAGGAATTCAGTTCATTTAGAAATTAAGTTGATGGCCCCGTGCTATTGCAGGGGCTTTTTTTTATTTTTTTGAACAGTTCTACTTGTCCATACCAACTAGCGTCATCACAAACCAGCGCAAGCTTCGCATTCTCTCTTGAATGCGTCGAACAATAAATTTTTCCCATTGTTTTCCAAATGGAATGTACTCCGCGACAATATATCCGTGCTCGCTCAATAATTTTTTTTCATATTTTCGAAATCCTTTCAGCATTTGAAATTCTAAATGGGTGGGAAATGGCAATGCGAGCGCGTGGGAAATAATATCCATATCGTGTGTCCCCACCGCGGTGTACACATCATTTTCTGAAAGTAAGGTGAGGAGTTTTTTGAAATTTGCATTAATATCTTCGTGTTTGGAATACACCAGCGTGTGCGGTTGCGTGTATGCTCCTTTCACTAATCTAATTTTGGGTTCGTCGGGCAATAATGATAGAACATCTTTGTGGGTGCGTTTCAAGTATGCTTGCAAACAAATTCCCACGTTATCAAATTCTTCTAATAATCGTCGATATATTTTGAGTGTTTTGGCCGTGTACGCATGACCTTCCATGTCCACCCACACCATTATTTTCAATGGTTGCGCGTGCCGCACAATGCGCGATACTGCTCTAAAACAGGTTTCTTCATCACCATCTAAATCGAACGCGGTGAGTTTGAGGGAAATTCCCCCGCGCAGGTTATTTCGTTTCATTTCCTCGAGGAGGCGGATGTATTCTCCGGAGACGCGTACACTGTCTTGTCTTCCTTCCGCATTTTCTCCTAAAATATCAAAAATGGGCACAAGTCCTTGCCGTTGAATCTTCAACCCATATGGTAGTGCCTCGCGAAGCGTTTCTCCAGCGATGAAGCGGAACGCTAAGGGTTTCAATAATGGTTTATACCAGCACATGCGTGCATGAATCAAAAAAATCGAGAATAAAAACGAGATGCTGATGAAAAACAAAGAGAAAGGGGGTGTTTATTCCCCTCTCAACTAAAATTATTTTCCTATTTTTTCTTTTTGTTCAAATTATCCATTCCAGGTGTCCAGTCGACTTCGCATAGTCCGCCAGTCTGGAATGCTTGCAACACGCGCAATGTTTCTTTCACGCTGCGTCCCACATCCAAGTCTGACACGGCTTCGTATCGGATGATTCCTTCCGGGTCGATGATGAATGTTCCGCGGTAGGCGATTCCTTGGTCTTCTTTCAACACACCAAATGAGCGTGCGACGTGATGATTCGTGTCTGCGAGGATGGGAAATTTAACCTCAGGCAAGTCTCGTTCCAACCAGGCTTTGTGCGAGTGTTCCGAGTCCGTGCTCGCTCCCACAATGTGGCAGTTGAGTTTCTTGAAGTCTCCTTCCATTTTGGCAAATCCTCTAATTTCAGTCGGACACACAAATGTAAAGTCCAACGGGTAAAAGAAAACGAGTAACCATTTTCCTTTGTAGTCTTTCATGCTTACTTTCTTGAATTCACCATTGACGTAGGCCATGGTGCTAAAATCGGGGGCTTTTTGTCCGACGATTGTCATGTGATTCACTCTCCTGAGAAATCGATTCAATAATATGGAGGATGGTTTTTCCTTAAAAATCGCTCGATGGTTTTCGCCCCATCTTTTTAAGAGGATTGGACGCTTCAACTACGTATCACCTATGGAGAGGTAATCAATTATGGCCGAGTTAATGAAAGTCAAACAGTTGCGTCCGCGCATGGGAAACGTTTTCATCGAATTGGAAGTCGTTTCCAAGGGAGAAGCCCGGGAATTTGCCTCGGCCAAAGGACAAGGAAAAGTATGCAACGTCGCTGGAAAGGACGAAACGGGCGAAGTGCAGGTATCCTTGTGGAATGAGCAAATCGACCAAGTCAATGAAGGGACGAAAATCCGCATTGAAAATGGGTGGGTGTCCGAGTACAAGGGACAATTGCAGCTCTCTACTGGAAAGTTTGGCAATTTGATTATCCTGTAATTTTTACCCGTGCCGCGCGAGCGGCGCCATTTTTTTCACCACCCACACATCAACATAATTGAGTGGGTGTTTTCTCTTTTTTTGGCATTTTTTTAGCCCAATTTGAGAAAGGGTTTTATAAATTCTTGGCCGAAAGGTTGAGGTATAATTATTCCTTTATGGAGTGTGAAAACGATGGTATTTGATTTTGAAGAACCTATCTTACGAATGGACGATGATGGTGACGACGGCGACGATTGGTCGGACGATGACGACGGCGACGACGATGAAGAATTTGAAGACGAAGACGGCGACGAAGACTCGGAAGACGTCGGCGGGGACGAGGAATAAAATCCTCCCCTTCCTTTTCCTGCCGTGCGTTTGCACGGTGGGCTTTTAATTTCCCTTTTTCTCTACTCCTGTGTTGGTTTTCCCCATGGACACTGAAACGAAAATAGCCACCCTCACGCAAGGGTTGGAAGAAGTTCTCACGCGCGAGGATTTGCACCATGCCCTCTCCACGGGAATGCCTCTCAATCATTACATTGGTTTTGAAGTCTCCGGGCAACCTCACATTGGTGCGGCGTTGAAAACCCTTTATCATATTAAAAATTTTCAAGATGCGGGAGTCAATTGTTCTATTTTTCTCGCAGATTGGCACTCGTGGATTAATGATAAGCTCGGCGGCGACAAAGAAGCTATTGGAAAAGTTGCACGAGGATATTTCAAAGAATGTTTTATTGCCGCATCAAAAGTCTCTGGCGCGAACACCGAGAAAATTAATTTTGTGTTGGGGAGCGAACTCTATCACAATAAGGATGCGTACTGGGAAACCGTTGTCGATGTGGCCAAGCACACCACACTCGCACGCATGCAGCGCTCAACGACTATTATGGGCCGCGCCGAAGGAGAAAATTTGGACTTTGCCAAACTATTATACCCTGCCATGCAGGTCGCGGACATTTATTTTCAACACATTACGTTAGCTCACGCAGGAATGGATCAGCGCAAAGCCCATGTGATAGCGCGCGAGGTTGCCACCAAGTTGCAATATCACAAGCTCGAACACAAGGGAAAAACGTTTTCTCCTATTGCGGTGCACCAGCATTTAGTGATGGGTCTGCAGAAACCTCCCGTGTGGCCCATTCCTAAAGAAAAACTCTCCGAGATGCGCTCCGCGCTTAAGATGAGCAAATCTGTTCAGGGAAGCGCTATCTTTTTGGATGATTCTCCCGACGAAATTATGAAAAAAATGAATGGTGCGTTTTGTGTGGAAAAAAATATTGAATACAATCCCGCGTTGGACTGGGCGGAACATTTAGTGTTTCCGTTTACGAAAGAATTGTCTATTGAGCGCCCCGCTAAGTTTGGGGGAAATGTTTCGTATGATAATTACAAATCCCTCGAATCTGATTTTGCGGATGGAAAACTTCATCCCATGGATTTGAAACAAGGCTTAGGCCGCGCGCTTGAAAAAATTCTCGCTCCCGCGCGCAAACACCTCACTACCGAGCGCGTGAAGAAGCTCAAAGCCGAGTTTGAAGCGTTGAAAGTTACACGCTAATGCGCGCGTGTTTTGGTTATTTTTTTCTTCGGCGCTTAATTCGCGGAGCACTTTTTCGCGTGCGAGAATTGAGTCCGCGCATGAGTTGATTAGTAATTGCGATTTGATCGCGGAGTTTTTGTCGAACATCCGTGAGGCTTTTGTCTCCGGGCACGCGGTCTTGTAGTTCTTCATTGATGCGCAAAACCGTTTGCAGAACCATTCCTCGTTGCTGCGTAATGCTTCCAAACCGCGTGTTGAGCTGAAGCAGGAGCCGTTCATACAGTGAAAACAAGTCCGCCGTCCCCATTGCTTGAATGGTTTTCATTTGCTCTCGTCCATTCGACACAATAAATAGTGGGTTTCGAAATGACATACATTCAAACCCGCGTCCAGGTTTATATACTACAATCCTTTCTTGCCTCGCATGGGTTACTACGCAGATTTATTCCTCCGCCCCAAGCAGGCTGTCCTGTTTGCGCTTCAATCTCCAAGCATGGTTCGCGCAATCGGGTTCATTTTGTTGGGCACTCTTGCCGGAGTGTTGGCTTCTCTCTTGTTCACGGGGTCTATTCTCTTTGACACCATTTTTGGCTTCTTGCTGAGCGATGTGCTTCGCTGGCTAATTAGTGGTGTCGTGCTCGTTTTAGTCGGAATGTTTTTCAAAAAAATTCCTTTCAACACTATCAATTTTTCCCGCGCTCTCTCCACGCTCGCGCAATTAAACGTATACGGTTTCTTCATGTTTCTTATTCTAGGAATTATTCTTCCCGTGCTCACTATTCCAAACGTTCTCACTGCAACCACGGATTTGCAGAATGGTTTGATTGGTGAAGAAGAGTTTGTTCTCGCGGTGGAGGAATCCATCGCCTCGGCTTCAGACACTTCGCTGCTGGCCATTCCCCTTATTCTTCTCGCCGCACTCATGGTGTTGTATGGGATGTACGTGCTTTTTTTGTCGATTCAAAAATATTTAGATGTGACTGTTTTCAAAACGATTCTCGTATGGCTGCTGGTGGTTCTCGTACAAAGCGTTTTCGTATTTTTCTCAGGCTGATTTTTTCTTTCAAAACCATCAAACAATACAGTGGTCCAGCGACAAAGTATACACATAGTGCGTATCCACTCCCTGCGCCCCTTCCGATTCTCTCACTGACGTAAAATGAAATTTTTGGTACATTTCCGCTTCAGGAGTTTTAGGGTATGCTATTCCCATCACTTGCTTGAAGCCATGCTTTTTTGCAAAAACGAGCAATCGTGCGAGCAGCCATTGGCTTTCATTCTGATCCGGTTGTGAAAATTTGTTGATAACAAGTGATTTTTTGGTGGCAGATGGAATGTAAAACATTTCCACATTGTGAGTGGCTTTTCCGCGAACATAATAGTATAGTTTAGCATTGTGATTTTTATCAAATTCAGTAGCAATAATTTCTCGTCCAACCGGAAGCTGTTTTTGAGTGAGTCGGGATAAATCAATTTTGGAGGGTGTGTCATGCCCTGCTGCTCTCCGCACTCTAAACACGCGTGTGCGTGATGTTCGCTTCTTTTTGGGCAGGCCGGCAGGTCTCCGAATAGGTTTTCCTCGAAAAGGTTGGCTGGGCATACCAATGCAATAGTGCCGACCTTTAAATTCGTTGAGTCTTATCCTACTTCATATGCCCCTATCTCTATACAACACCCTCGCTCGCCAAAAGCAGGAATTTACTCCCTCAAATGGGAGTGGAAAAGTAGGCTTGTACGTCTGCGGCCCCACCGTGTATAGTTTTGCTCACATTGGTAATTTTCGCGCATACATCGCATGGGATGTGTTGCGGAGAGTATTAGAATACAACAAATTCAAACCCACGCACGTGATGAACATCACGGACGTAGGACACTTGCAGAATGATTCCGACACCGCGGAAGATAAAATGGAAAAAGCTGCTCGTGAAGAAAAAAAATCCCCTTTTGAGGTTGCCAAATTCTACACGCAGGCGTTTCTCACGGATTCTCAAAAACTTCACTTGCTCCCGCCAACCATTTTGTGCAAGGCCACGGAACACATTCCGGAGATGATTAAACTCATTCAAAAATTGGAAAAAAAAGGTCTCACGTATTCCACGCCGCACGGAATTTATTTTGATGTGCAAAAGTTTCCCAATTATGGAAAAATTTCCGGACAGAATTTAGAACAACTCAAGCAAGTCCGCGAATCCGTTGAGCGTGATCCCAACAAAAAGCATCCCGCGGATTTTCGCTTGTGGCAATTAGCCCAACCCACGCACGCGATGCAATGGGATTCTCCCTGGGGAAAAGGCTACCCGGGCTGGCATATTGAATGCTCCGCGATGAGTATGAAATATTTGGGAGAGAGTTTTGATATTCACTGCGGGGGAATGGACCATATTTCCATTCATCATCCCAATGAGATTGCCCAGAGCGAAGGTGCGACGGGAAAGCCCTTCGTGCGTTTTTGGTTGCACAATTCGTTCATTCAAATTGATAAAAACAAAATGGCCAAATCCTTGAGAAATATCTACACTATCTCCGATTTGGAAGCGAAGGGTTTTTCTCCTCTGGATTATCGTTTTCTGGTTCTCACCGCCCACTATCGCAGTGAATTAAATTTTACATTTGATTCATTAGGCGTTGCGCAACGTACCCGAAACACGTGGAATGATTTCATTCGCCGCGTGCAAAAATATGAAGGTAAAAATGCTGCATCAAATGAGGAAATGAAAGAGTATCTCGCCCTAACCAAAGCCAAAGTCGATGAAGCATTGAATGATGATTTGAACACGCCCATTGCATTAGCGGTATTGAGCGAGTTTCAGCGACGCGTGAATGGCTGGATGGAAAATAATGAAATAAGTAAATCCGATGCGCGCCAAATTATTGATTTGTTGAAAAAAATAAACACCGTGTTGGATGTGTTTGACTTTGAGATGAAAGAATATTCCATTCCCGCGCACGTGCTCAAATTAGCCCATGCGCGCGAAGCCGCACGCACTGCTAAAGATTGGAAAAAGTCGGATGAGTTGCGCGCAGCGATTGAAAAGGAAGGATTTATGATTATTGATTCCAAAACCGGGTTCGAAATCAAACCCCTTTCACGCTAACTGTTGCACCGTCCCCACGGGGTTTTTAATCTCAATTTTCGTTCAACTCGCATGGCCGAGTTCTCCCTCCTGGTAAATATTGGTCTCATGGTCGTAGCGGCCGCGTTCTCTCTTTACATTGCTAAGCTCCTCAAGCAGCCCGCGCTATTGGGATACCTGCTCGCGGGAGTAATCATTGGCCCGTTTGGTCTGAATGCGTTTTCCAATCCAGAGGAAATTGTCCTCTTGTCCGAGTTGGGGATTATTTTCCTCTTATTCACTGTGGGAGCGGAAACCGATGTCATGAAGTTTTTGCGCGCGGGCCCTACTATTTTCCTTGGAGGTTTAGCGCAAGTCTTGCTCATCATGCTCTTGGCTTTTTTTGTCTTGCCGGATTTGTCCTTTGAAGCCTCGTTATATGTGGGCTTGGCCCTCGCGCTTTCTTCCACCATGTTGGTGGTCAAATTATTAGAAGATAAGAAGACCCTGCAATCCTTGCACGGTCAGCTCATGCTGGGCTTCCTCCTCGTGCAGGACATTGTGGTTATTGTCGCCCTGCCCTTGCTCGCAGCCGGTGGGGGAAGTTTGAACATTGAATTCATGCAATTCCTCCTCATCAAGGGAATTTTCCTCCTCTCTATTGTGGCCTTGCTCTCCAAGGGTTTTTTTCCGGCCATTTATCGTTTCTCCGCGCGTTCCCCCGAAATGCTCTACCTCACTGCTCTCGCCACGTGTTTTGGTTTCATTGGCCTCGCGTACATGCTCAATATTTCCCTCGCCATTGGAGCGTTTCTCGCCGGTCTCGCGATTGCGCGCCTCCCCTACAATGTGGAAGCAGTTGCCTCCATTCGCGGTCTGCGTGATTTTTTCGTGATGCTCTTTTTTGTATCATTGGGAACGCAGCTTAATTTTGCCGTGGGAGAAGTTTCCTTCACCATTATTTTGAGTCTCCTCGTGCTTGTTTTCCTCCTCAAACCCCTTGCATTATACTTTGTCACCCAAATGGCAGGATATGGTTCCCCCACCTCGGTGAAGGTTTCATTTGGCTTGACTCAAATGTCCGAGTTTTCGCTCATCTTACTCTTGCAGGGGCGCATTTCGGGAGTGGTGCCAGATAATATTTACTCATTCATGCTCTTACTTGCCGCGGGATCAATGGTCATTACTCCCTATTTGATGGATTTTGGCCCCAAGTTGTACATGTGGCTGAAACACCACGCTCACATTCCTTTGTTTTCGCGCTTCAAAATTTTTTCTCGACAAATTGAGCAAATGCAACAGGTTTCCGAGAAAAAATTGCACGACCATGTCATTATTTTAGGCGCAGGCCGCACGGGAAAATATTTAGCGAATCAACTTCGAAAAAAATACACCATTATTGTCGTGGACCACGATCCCAACATTATTGCGTACTGCCGCGCCAAGGGAATAACAGCCGTTTTTGGTAATGCGCGTAATATTGAAATTTTAGAAAAGCTCCACGCGGAAAATGCCAAGCTTTTAGTGTGTGCTCTACCGGATTATGAAGAGACCCTCTTCGTGGTGGATTTTGCTAAGCATCATTTTCACAAATTGAAAATTTTTGCCAAAGCAAACTATTGGGAAGACGCGCTCAACCTCTATCGCAGAGGAGTGGATTACGTGGTTCTCACCGAAATCATTGGCGGCTTCCTCTTTTTGGAGCATGTGGAGCACTTTTTGAAGAAAGGAAAGCTTCTGGAGACGGTAAACATGGTCAAACTCAAAGAAAATGCCCTCGAAGAGCGTGAAGCCACGCATGGCGTGAAGAACATGTTATAATTTGTCCCACCCTAGTTTATCGTATGAGGTTAGACATTCCTTTCTATCCCAATCCTCCCAAAAATGACTCTCAGTGCCTGTCCGTTTCGTGCTTGAGCCTCATTTCCTATTTTACGGAGAAAAACCCCTCCCTTGATGAAGTGGATGCGTTGTTGCATCGAAAAAAGGGCCACTGGACGTATACTTTGCAACTCGCCACCGTGCTCCATGATGCCGGTTTGGATGTCAAATATTTTTCGAGCGTGGACCCCACTCCTTTCCTGGAGGGAGAATCCTACTTTCGTGACCATTTCCCTGAAAAAGCTGAAAATATAATTGCTCACACGAATGTTCCCGTGCTGATTAGTTCTATTGCGCAACTTGTTCAATACAAATTATTCCAAAAGAAAATTTTAGATGCCGAAGAATTGGAAATACACTTGCAGCAGGGCCACGGAATTATTTTGCTCGTGGATGGGAATATTATTCTTGGAAACGAGGGCCCATTCCAGAAGCAGGCGATTGTTCTCACGGGCTATGATAAAATGAATTTCTTTTTCCACCATTCCGGAGCAGACTTTCCAACCCCGCACATGATTGTGCCCAAAAAACGCTTGCTCGATGCGTGGAACGCACCCGGGACCGATAATGATGTGATTATCGTGTATGGAAAACGCGCGAATAGACGCTGAACTGTTTTCGAAAAAATAATGATTGAAAAAAAAATATAACTAGAAATAGAAAAAAGTAATTTGAAATGCCAGCGTTTTACGCCGACACTTCAATATCTAATCGTTTCTTCAATTCGCGATAACGGTTTCGGATGGTGACTTCTGTCACTCCCGCCACATTCGCCACTTCTTTCTGCGTTCTACGTTCGCCTTTCAATAATCCAGCGATGTACACCGCAGCGGCTGCAACACCCGTGGGTCCGCGTCCGGAGATGAGTCCTTTTCCAATGGCGTCTTCCAAAATCTTTCGTCCTTCTTCCTGCACTTCTCCGCTGAGATTTAACTCAGATGCGAATCGCGGAATGTAGTGAATCGGATTCGTCAATGGAACTTCGAGTTTTAATTCTCGAACCAAAAAGCGGTAGGTTCGGCCAATTTCTTTTTTGGTCAAACCGGATGCTTCGGCCATTTCGTTCAACGTACGAGGCACTTGATACGTTCGGCACACCGTGTACAACACGGCGGCAACAACCGCTTCAATGAGTCGTCCGCGAATTAATCCTTTCTTCACCGTTTTACGGTATAACAATGCGGCTGCTTCCACCAATTGTTCAGGAATGTTCAAATAACTTGCAACACGGCGCAATTCGGTCAAGGCGATGCTCAAATTTCGTTGCATGCTGGATGAAATGGATGCGCGTTTGTGCCACTTGATTAAGCGGTACATTTGTGCTTTGCTTTTTGAAGATAATTTGTTTCCGCGTGCATCGGCTCCGCGTCGGTCAATGACCGTAACCAAACCCTTGTTGAGTTTGACATACTTCATGGGGCTTCCCGTACGAGCAGAGTCTTCGAATCCGTCTCCGTCGAAAGAGCGCCATTCTTTTCCAAAATCCATTTCATCTTCAGAGACGATGAGTCCGCACTGCTGGCAG
>CAYZPC010000002.1:0-15618 GCA_964480705.1 uncultured archaeon
TCGTGTTTCAAACCTTTTCCAAATTCATCCGGAATTTTGTATCCAGGTCCACCGGTTCCATTTCCGGATGGGTCTCCTCCTTGAAGCATAAAATCAGCAATCACGCGGTGGAATTTCAATCCATTGTAAAATCCCTTGTTGGTTAAATCCAAAAAATTCTTGCTCGTGAGCGGAGCTTTGTCTGCAAACAATTCGGCTTTGAATGTTCCATAATTTGTTTCAAAAACTACTACAGGATTAGTCATAGGTTCACCACACCCCATTCAACTAAAATCCTAATATAATAGCGCGCGTACCTGCACCCCGGTCATTTAAAAATGCCAAAAGAATAGTTGGCGAATGGAATTAGCTATTGGCGCGATTGGCGTGACCATTCTCATGGGTTTCTTTGGAAACGTTTTGTTTCAGCGCACCAACATCCCCAACACGCTCTGGCTGCTCTTATTTGGAATGATTTTAGGTGCTCTTCACTTTGTGGGGCAGGATTTCATTTCGAGCGTGGCTGGAATCATTGGTGCGATTGCGGTGATTGGGGTTCTTTCGGACGGAGGGTTTCATCTCGATTTGAAATATGTTCTCACGGAAGGTTTTCGCGGCGTTCTTCTCATGCTTACGGGTTTAGTTGCCACCCTCATTGGCATTACTTTCGTGTTAGGCCTCGCGGGTTTTCCTTTTTTGTTTTCTTTTTTAGTCGCCATGTCCCTAGCGGGAGTGAGCGGTTCCGTGGTCATTCCCATTATTACGTCGCTTCCCTCCATTTCTGAGCGCATCAAGACCATGCTCTCCATTGAATCTATTTCCGACACGTTCTCCATGGTCATTGCTATTTTTCTCATCGATTACATGTCAACCGGAAAGCTCGTTCTGGATAGTGTTCCCGCTCTCACGCAGGGAATTGCATTAGAATTATTTTCCGCTCTCGCTATTGGAATTATTTTTGGGTTGGTGTGGGGCCCCTTCATTGGAAAGTTGAAAAAATTTGAACACTCGTACGCGGCAACGCTAGGGGCGTTGTTTCTCTTGTTTGCGTTTAGCGAAACCATTCAATCCAGCGGTGCCATTGCCGTGTTTGCGGCGGGAATCATGCTGGCCAATGCGCACACCATTTACAAAGCATTATTTCCCGAGTTTTCATTCGACCGTTTGGATGAGGACATTAGTAAAACCCACGCCCTGTTTGCATTCCTCATTCGTGTTTTCTTTTTTGTATTTTTAGGAATTGTGGTAGGCATTCCCGAGCAGCGGTTTTTGGTGGTGGGTCTGCTAATTACAGGCGTGATTGTCTTGCTTCGCTTTTTTTATGTGAACGCGTTCATTCGTTATAATTTCATCACTGCCACCGAGAAAGAAAAAACGCTCATGTATTGGATGATTCCCCGCGGCTTGTCAGCAGCCGTGTTATCCATCTTTGCTCTTTCATCCGGAATTGCACTCGGCCACGAAATGGTTCAGATTGTTTTTTCAGTGATTATTTTCTCGGTTATTTGCTCCACGATCGTCGCGTACATTATTCGCGAAAAAACCCCTGGCAAAAAACAGAACCGCCCCGCTCAAATAGCGAACGCGTAACCAAAATATGCCTCAGGAAATAATTGGGGACATTATTTTCTAAAACTGGAGTGAATAGAAGAAAGCAGTAACTATCCTTTGTAAGAAACAATAGGCAATAGTACACCAGATAAAAGACCTTTCAGTGGCGAAACACGACGGGAAATTAACCTGAACGTATGTTATGTAATCGGACAAAAGGCACCGCTCGCTATCGTTTACTTATTCAAATATTTCTTTTTTCAAAACAATTTTGTTTGTCAACCCATACTTGTGCTTTTCGAGAATTCCTTTGGCTTCCAATCGATTAATCACACGATGGACTTGAACGCGGCTTAATCCTGTTTCTGTCGTTATGCGAGACTGAGTTGATTCCATGTTGGATTTCTTCAAGGCTTCTAATACTTGAAGTTCTTCGGGAAGCAACAAGTGATTCGCCGTTTCCTCTCGGATTTTTTTGATTTCTTTTTCTCTCATCAAATTCCAAATAGCTAATCCCGCAAAAATAGATAGAACGCCCCCCAACATGAAAAGTAAAATGGGAGGCGATGTTAGAATGGAGAAAGGATCAGGCGGAAGTCGCTCAACGAATACGCCATTAAAATCAGGGGGCGATAAACGATTAGCATCGGTAGGCCCGCGATCAAATACACTACGTTGGAATAGACCCGGATCAGCGATTTGATTTCTCCAGAAAGTGGAATACCCCACAATTAGTGCCATAATGAGTGTGAATCCCCCGTAGAAGAAGCAGAGGATCATTAGTGCGAGATATCGCTTTTTTGTTTTAAACAACGTTTCTGCTTGTTTCATGTTTCAACCCGTTTCAATACCATATGTTTTCTGTTACAACTCGTTACAAATCAATCTATTAATGATTACACTTGCATTTAAACTATGACTATTAAGCGATTTGCATCCGACACCCCTATTTTGGAGATTAAAGAGGCCTGGAAGATCTACCGTATGGATCAGGTTGAGGTTCCTGCCGTAAAAGGAATCAGTCTCACCATCCGAAAAGGAGAATTTGTCGCCATTATGGGAGCATCTGGCTCAGGAAAGTCCACCGTATTGAATATGGTGGGGGCGTTAGACATTCCAACCAAAGGAGAAATCCTCTTAGAAGGATCGCCCATTTCCACTCTTTCGGAATCAGAGGTTTCCCGTATTCGGGGGAAAGCAATTGGTTTCGTATTCCAGACGTTCAACCTTTACCCCACTCTCAATGTCTTTGAGAATGTAGCCTTACCCATGCGCATCCACGAGTTTGATAAAAATGAAATCAATACGACCGCCACCACACTTCTCGATCAAGTCGGCTTATCCCACCGCATTCATCATTATCCTTCTCAGCTTTCCGGAGGGGAACGCCAACGCGTTGCCGTGGCACGAGCGTTATCGGCCAACCCATCCATGATTTTAGCTGATGAACCCACGGGAAATCTCGACACGAAAACGAGCTATGAAATTATGGACATTTTCAAAAATCTCCATGCCAAGCAAGGAAAAACAGTCGTATTAGTCACGCATGAACCGGATATTGCAAAGTATGCCGAGCGCATCATTGAACTAAAAGATGGCGAAATTCATTACGATGGAAAAAATAGGACAAGGAGATGAAACACATGAATGATTCAAATAGAAAAACAGCGAAAAATATGCAATGGAATAGAATCCGCGCGTTCTATTTTATTTTAGGAATATTTTTGGTGAGCGCAGGAACCTTTGCGCATGCGCAACTAGGAGACTATGCGGGAGAGTATGCTTACCTCGCCGAAATTCAAAACACGAGCTTTCTTCCCAGCACCATTCATGCAGGAGACACCGTCAGCCTGGCCGTGGATGTCCATAACAAAGGGTCCAGTATCACTATTCAGGACTTGAATGCCTTTTTGGATGTGGGAGATCAATTTGAACCAGTTAGTCTAACAGATATCGAATCATCCATTGTATCTGGTGCAACTAAAACACTCGTTTTCTCCTTTTACGTCAACGAGAATACTATTCCGGGACATTATCCCGTAATTCTTTCCCTTTCCTATTTGCGAAATGGAACCCTTGTAACCGAACAGCACGAAATCATTGTTCCCGTTACGGGTGTGCAAAATAATATCGACGTCACGTTAGAGCCGCGCGTCGTCAATCCCGGAAACCAGACGAACGTCATTTTTTCCTTAACTAACGTGAGCGGGGCTCCCTTATCCAATATTTCTTTTTCCTGGGCCGAAGAAAACTCACTTATTTTACCCGTTGGATCAGACAACAAACGATACGTTTCCATTATCCAGCCGGGAGAAAAAGTCAATGTACAATACACGGTAGCCGTCGACCCCAACATTGCCACGGGAATTTATCCCTTGACGATTGATTTGAGTTTCATTGATAACAACGGAACCCAAGAACAAACCTCAGAGATTGGAATCATTGTAGGCGGAACGACAAATTTTGAAGTGAGTGCCGAGATGACGACGACACAATTATCCATTAGCATTGCCAACATCGGTTCGAACAACGCTGGAGCGGTCGTCGCTAAACTCTTAACTCCTCTTGGTGGTTCAAGCGGAGGGAGCAATGTATCCATCCTCGGAAATCTCAACAAGGGGGATTTCACCATTGCCACATTTGCCCTTGCCAGTCAAAGCACAACAGTGCCACCCTCAACGGGCTCTATACCATCTGGAGGATTGGGACAAGGCGTTCCCAATCGAGCAGGAGGGATGGTTCGCGACAGTAACATGAGTGGTTCGCTTCCTCGAAATATTGAACTGGAAATATCCTACACCGACACCACCGGAGAACGACAAAGCATTAAGAAAACCATTACGCTTGGCGCCAGTTCGGGTAGTTTTGGAACGGGGTTAAACACTGCCCGTGCGACGGGGGTTTCTCCATTAATGGCGTGGGGATTGTTGATTCTTCTGGTTGGCGGTGGAATTGTCTATAATCAATTCAAATCCAAAAAGGATTGGAAAGCACTCGCCATGCGATTAGCAATCGTGCTCGCACTCTTTTTGGTTGCCATTTTAGTGTTGGGCAGCAATGAACTCGCACTCGGAGTCGCATTCATTGTTTCATTGGTCGTACTGATTCATTTCTTTAGGCCAGACTGGTTTGAACGATTTCACAAAACATCCAATTCGAAGAAACCGGAAGGGAGATAACATATGAAAGTAGCTGATTCCTTCGCGCTCTCACTGAACAGCATCGCCCATCGTCGGCTCCGATCGTGGCTTACGTTGCTAGGCATCATTATTGGAGTCGCAGCGGTTGTGGCCATTATTTCAATCGGAGAGGGAGCACAAGCCAGTGTGAATCAGCAACTCTCAAGTTTCGGAGCAGACATTGTCACAGTGACCCCTGGCTTCAGTCGCGCACAAGGATTTGGAGGCAGCTTTCGAACAGATGGAGGAGGGGGCGGCGGAGGCGGGAGTTTCAACACGGGAGCAGCCACTTCCACGGAAGAAGAACCCACACTTACGAAGAAAGACGCAATCATTATTGGAGCAAACCCCTATGTTACAGTCGTTACCGAAATTGTTTCGGGTCGAGGCGAAATTGTTTTTTTGGGAGAAAAAGCGAGTGTGAACATTCAAGGAGTCAATGCGGCAACGTGGAGCGAGACATCCAACTTAACGCTTGCTTCGGGACGCTTGCTCACTTCCAGCGACTCCATTGGAGTAGTCATTGGAAGTCGTATTGCGAATGACATTTTCAAACAACCCATCACGCTCGGAAGGACGATTACGTTGGAAGATAAACCGTTTACCGTTGTTGGAATCTTATCTTCGGGAAGCGGAACCGGGCAGGGCGATTCAACTATTTACACGACACTAAATGGTGCATGGAATGTTTTGTCCGAAGATGTGAATCGCGACACGTATACTAGTATTCAAGCTAAAGTTTCCGATCCAACGCTCGTTAGTCAAGCCGTCGAAGAACTCACCGCCACGTTGCAAATTTCTCGAAAAGTAACCGAGCGAAATCAGAATTTTACCGTTACATCTTCCCAAGCCACTCAGGAACAAGTAAGTTCCATCACGGGAACGCTTACCTTATTTTTGGGAGGCATTGCTGCCATCTCACTAATTGTTGGAGCATTAGGTGTGGCCAATAGCATGTTCACATCTGTTTTGGAAAAAACAAAAGAAATTGGAATTCTGAAAGCGCTTGGTTCGACCAATAATGAAATACTGACCCTTTTTGTGATGGAATCCGGATTATTTGGTTTTGTCGGAGGAATCATAGGAGTTGTTTTGGGAACAATAGCCTCCATCGCCGTATCGGGCACGGGCATTATTTCCATTCCAGGTGCGCGCGGAGGTGCAACATATGTTTCCATTGAATTAGTTATCATTGCCATTGCACTCTCAACTATCATCGGAATCATTTCAGGCCTCGTTCCCGCGATAAATGCATCCCGATTGAGACCCATTGAAGCGCTGCGATACGAATAAAAAAAGAAAAAAAATATTTTTCGCATCAATGTGTGACCACTTTATTTAGGCACAATGCCTCGGGGGAGATTTGAACTCCCGACCTCCGGGTTATGAATCCGGCGCTCTACCACTGAGCTACCAAGGCGGCCTTTTTTGCTTCGCAAAAAACCCCGGGGAAACATCATCTTCCAGGTCTTTTGCCTATCCAGAATTTCGGTCTAAAAAGGCTTATAAAAGCGGGTAAGAAACCTCTTTTTCAGCGTTCTACCACGCGAAATACGCCATTATCGCGAGCAAAATGACCCCGGCCGTGGAAACCAGTATTCCACTCTTGAGCAAGTCTCCCATGTGCACGTAGCGAGTGGAGTAGGCAATTGCCGTGGGGGGCGTCCCCATGGGTAGAATGAAATCTAAGCTCACTCCCAGCGCGGCTGCTGTAACTAGGTTGGTCACGTCCGCTCCTAATACTCCTGCGAGTGAAGCCACGATGGGGAGAAAAACGGCCGATGCAGCAGTGTT
Organism: uncultured archaeon; assembly: GCA_964480705.1. GTDB lineage: Archaea > Iainarchaeota > Iainarchaeia > Iainarchaeales > VGJJ01 > VGJJ01. The sequence continues at coordinate 6,504 of CAYZPC010000002.1, forward strand.
AGAAATGAAACTCGTCAAGAGTACGCCCACTAATCCTAGTCCTCCTAAAACAAGCCAATAGGGTTGTGTTCCCCACACGTTTCCTAATAGTTGTGCGAGAATAGCGGAGAGTCCGCTCGCTTCAATGGCTCCACCGAGGGCCACTCCTCCTCCAATCAGGATGAGGGAATCCCACCCCATTTCTTTGAAATCATTCACGTGCAGCAGGCGGAACACGGACAATAACACAATAGGGAGGAGTGCCACGACACTATTAGACACACCATGCACACTCTCCGTGACCCAAAGCAATACGGTGAGCGCAAAAATGGCCCCTACTCCCATTTGTTCACGTGTGAATGGTGCATCAAACTTTTTCATGCGCGGAGTGAAGGGTTCAGGTTTGAATACCACTAAAAGGAGCAGCCACGTGACAACAACCATGAGCACGGTGAATGGAAACGCGCGCACACCCCATTCGACAAAACCATACGTTGCATTTCCCTGCGACAAAAATTTTTGTGCGAGAACATTGGGAGTGCTCCCAATGAGGGTGCCCATTCCTCCAATCGTTGCACCATACGCTACGGCAATCACCATGGCTTTGGCAAACGTTGAGTGTCCTTTTTCGCGGTGATTTGTTTTCAAAATAACTAAAACGAGAGGCATGGCCAATGCGGCCGCAGCAGAATTGGATATCCATAAGGACACTCCTGCCGTCACGCTCAATGCACCCAACACGAGCAACGCAGGAGAGGAAGAAAATCGTCCCAATAGTTTGTGAGATAAATATTCATCCAAGTGGTGTTTGTGCATTCCCACCGCGAGAGCAAATCCTCCTAATACGAGCACCACGACTTTGTCGAAATACGCTGGAAAAACATTCTCGGCAGGATAGGGCACTAGTATAATCAGGAGCAACCCCACGAGCAATGCAGTAATATGAAGGGGAATGACTTCCGTGATCCACAACACGAGTGCCAGAAACGATATCGCCAGCACCATTTGGGCAGCGAGAGGAATTCCAAGTGGGAGCGAGTACACGTAGAGCGCGCCCACACTCGCAATCAGAAAGATGGCTAGCCGTTTGAGTAGCATAGTTTTCTCAAGTAAGAGTTTTTGGCGCTATAAAATATCACGCCTCTTCTTTTTGCACCCAAAAATGAGTAATTATTCATTGTCGAGTCGGCTTTTCACGTGAATCTCCGTGGTTCCCACCACAATGAGTCGGTCGGCCATTCCCAAAAAGATTCCCGTTTCTAATACACCCGGAATGAGTCTCGCTTGCGAGTCAATGTCTTCTAAGCTCAAACTTTCATCCATTTCTATTTCCACAATGTAGTGTCCAGATTCTGTTTTGGGCGGTTCATTCGTGTATTTTTGATGGTCCACTCGTCCCACGCGCTCCAATAGTAAGAGTGTGCGTTTCCACCCGAATGCGGAGATTTCCACCGGAATGGTTCCACGCAAGTGGTCCACCATTCCTTTTTCGGGGAGAATGGCTACTAATTCTGCAGCAGATTGTGCCACCATCTTGTCTCGAATGAGGCTCGTTGAGTAGTGTTTGATGAAATTATAGTCTCCGTCCGCTTGGTCCACAAACTCGATGGCTACATCCACTTCTCTCTCGTTGAGCGTGGTGAGTGGCAAATGAAACATGTTCGCGGTAGCAATTTGCCCCGTTGAGGTGGGGATGATTTGCACGCTCCACCTGTTTTGTTCGCATAATAATCCCAGTTTTTTGAGAAAAAGTTCCCCTAATTGGTTGGTTCCCACCGCAATCACGTGGCCGTCTTTCACGTACCGCGTTACAAAAGCGTCCACTTGTTCTTCGCTCAGCATGCTTTGTTGAGCCTCTTCTCCATTTTAAGGGTTTGGAGACAAAATGAGAAAAAAATAGGACCGGGAATTCGCGTCCGAACCCCGGATAAATAGAATTGGGAGAAATGTACAATTTATCGAGCTGCGCGGCGTGCGGCAGGTCGGCGTCGGCTGCTGCTTGCGCGGGCGCTGGATGAGCGTGCACTTGAGCGGCGTGATGATGCGGCCATTGTTTTTTTCCTCCTTTTTTGTGTTTTTTTACTTCATTTGAGCGATTTTAGCGCTTTTTGGTTGTTTTGCGCTTGGTTGTTCGCTTAGCCTTGTGGGCTTTTTTGTGAGTCGTCTTTCGAGCGGCTCGTTTTTTAGCTGCCATTTTTTTGTTCACCTTTTGTCAAGTTTTTTCGAAAAAAAATTTTCGAAAAATCAGTATGCGGAGTAATGTATTCTCGTATTTAAACGTGCGCCTCTTTTTCGCGTGTAATTACATTCAAAATTATTTTTTTTAAAATTTTTTTCAGAAATTTTTTTGCATTTTTTTATTTTCACGCACCACGTGCATCAAACTTTCCACAATAGTCGAAGAATACTCTGTGTGCGTTTTTCCTGTTTTTGGACTAAACATTTATCTTGGAGCACGTTTTTTTCCTTTCATGCCTAAAACGCATGTTGTTCGAGACCCAGTGAATGCTGAATCGTTCTTCATTTTGGAAGAAAATGGCGTGCTGACTAACATTCAAAACTCTCCTTCAGGAGTAACCATCTCGCAGCGCCGCCCGGGCAGAGTAAGGGGTTCGTTTCACTCGTATGAGGATTACGGGTTGAGTTTCTATCCTCATTTGTTTCGCTTGCTGGGCGCTACCGGCTCGCGTTTTCCCACGATCCCTAAACCTTCTCGGGAGGGGAATGATGATTATGCTAAAAATGCCAAAACGCTAGCCGAATATGCGGAGAAGCAACCCTACCCATTTGAATATCACGAAGGGGGATACAGTAATGTTCATCGCATTCGCGCTATTTTTCATCCCTCATTGCATGCGCGCGGGTTTGAGTTCGCAGACAACGCTGAACAACCCATTTTTGTTTCTCCTGCCCTCGCGCGCGAACTCTTGCGCGTGCTCCCCCACATGAATCCGGGAGTAAAATCCTACAAAATCATGGAAGCGTATTTCCGTCCCTTGTTCGAGAAACGCGCGTTCCAAAAAATTGAGTTTGTTCGTCCACAGACGGTGCGCGGAAGCAAACCGGTGCACCCTTCTCAAAAAAAATACCGTCCGGGCCGGTTGGAGATGCTCGTGCGGCGATTGACCCATTTACGCGGGCGGAGAATGGGCTTCTGAAAAATAAATTAAGCCCGATAATTTTTGCGGGCTTTTTAGAAAAAGTATTAGCCTACTGCGGTATCGCAGATACTGCAATGTAGTCCCTTAGCGCTGCCCGATAATGCGGGCAAGCCCCTGGCGAGAGTTGAACTCGCGACCTCCACATTACCAATGTGGCGCTCTAACCACTGAGCTACAAGGGCAGTCTGGTAAAACAACGTCTTTCTATCTATTTTTCAGGAAGACGTTTTATAAGCCGAAGCCGTTATGGAGGTGCATGATTCGAGTCATTCCAGGCGCAGAACATGGTGGCCGCGGCTTTCGTTTAGTGGAACCCGATGGCACGGTGACAACGATTACGGTTTGGCAGGAGCGCGATTTGGCAATTCAGCAAAAAAAACCCGGTCAAGAACCAACTGGTTTTTCCACGTACAGTGATCCGGGAACCGTTCCCTATGCGAGCATCCTTCGTTTTTTAGCACTCAATAAAGTAAAACTCCCTCCTGAACCAGTTCCTGCGAAGAAACAAGAGAGGTTTGCCAATGCAAAATGGGGTTCTGATTTTGCGACCCCCAATGATTTTTTTGCACATCTACCATTTCCACTACGGTTTAGAGGAGTAACACCGGACCTCCGTGTCATAGCTCATTGGGTGAATCATGGAAAATTTCCCTTGTTGGAATTTAATTACGAAAACCATCCCACCGCCGTGCGCTTGTCTCTTCCATTAGCCCAAAAGTTAGCGGTTCTTATTCCAAAAATTTATGCAGGAGTCGATGTTTCCACGTTCCAAGAAATCCATCGTGAAATGAAAAAGATGGTCGCCGATAAATCATTATTCCGGGAGCGCGATGTCAAGGAACTTCGCCCATATCAGCACGAGTTTAAGTTTAAGGGAGCATTGCGCCCCCGAACCAAAAAAGGAACGGTGCGCGTTCGCAGCGTTCGAAGGATTCAGAGGAAAACTCGTTAGTTTTTGAGAATGGTTACTATTTCTTCGGTGAGTTTTTTCAGCGGCGAGAGCGGAAATAATTTTTCTTCGCCTGTTTTCATGTCTCGGAGTTTCACACTTTTCTTTTGCAGTTCGTCCTCGCCCAGGAACAATACAATAGGAACCTTTTTCGTGTCCGCGTACTGCATGTTTTTCCCAATATTTCGTTGCATGAGATCGACTTCGACTTTCAGACCTTGTTCGCGCAAATCAGAGGCCAATGCTTGCGCCTGCGTGAGGGTGTTTCCAATGGGAATAATGTAAATTTCGGATGCGACGTCGTTCCATCGCTCAACTAAAATATCCATTAAGCGGTCCACTCCGAAAGAGATTCCCACCGCGGGCAAGTCTGGCCCCCCGAGTGTTTTAATCAAATTATCATAGCGTCCGCCGCCGCCCACACTTACTTTCGCGCCCGCAAATACTTCCACGACCATTCCCGTGTAGTAGTCTAGTCCTCGAATGAGAGAGGGGTCGAATTTGATGAATTGCATTTTCTTTTGGGATTCGAGTTGTGCGAAAATGGTTTCCAGTGCAGCAACTCCTTCGCTTTGCACATTTTTTTCCGCGAGCATTTGTTTGATTTGGTCAAAATCTTTGTCTAAGAAGGATAGTACATCCGTGGGGATTTCTCGTTCTCTAAGTTCTTTTTCAACTCCTTCTAAACCGATTTTATCTAATTTGTCGAGCGTGCGCATGGCATCTTTGGCCTTGTCTTCTGTCACGTTTCCCATTTTGAGAATGTCATTAATCAACCTGCGATCGTTCACGCGCAAATAAAATTCAGTAAAACCAAGGGCTTGCATCACATCGAGTGCGAGCATTAAGCATTCCGCATCCGCCGCGGGTTTGTTGCTTCCAATAATGTCACAATCTCCTTGCGTAAACTCGCGGTAGCGCATAAATTGCGGGTTGTCGTAGCGGTACACCGGGCCCATGTTGAGTGTCTTGATGGGTTTGGGCAAGTCGGGGTTTCCCGCTACTACGCGAGCCAGCGAGGTGGTGAATTCAAATCGCATTCCCAACTTGCGTCCGGATTGATCGTCTAATGTAAAGAGTTCTTTCTCTGCCGCTTCTCCCCCACCACCCTTCACGGTGAGCACGCTCAAGTTTTCCAACACGGGAACTTGCATCGGGTCAAACCCATATTTTTGCGCGGTTTGAGTGATAATGAATTCTATCTTCCGTTTAACGCGGGCCTGCTTGCCCAGAATGTCTCGCATTCCTTTAACGGGTTGCGTGGAAAGGGTGGTCATACGTATTTAACGCAGAAAAAGGACTATAAATGGGGCTACGCGACGCCTAGCCCTCCAACCAAAAAATTATCAGTAATGGGTGACGTGCAACTATATCATCGTGCACGTCGCATACCCACCGCCAATTATTACCCTTGCGTCACAACGCCATAGATTTTTCCATCCAGGAAGGCCTTGTGGAGTAACATAGTAATCCCCCTCCAACGGCCAACATTTCGATATCGTACATGGACTAACAGTAATATCCGTTGCATGATAAGCGCATTCCCAGCTTTCCAGACACGCAACCTCGTTTGCTTTTAAACAGGTTTCCGCACTTTCAACTAATTCAGGAGTCCCTAATATGCATTCCTCCAAGGCCGCATCAATTGCTTCTTTTTCAGTATCGCGGTATGCAACAAATGCTCCATAATCCACTCCACAAATATCCATTTTAGGGCAATTATTTGCTGGAATAGAAATGCCAATCGCGTTCCCCGAATTGCTAATTGATTTTCCAGTGGATTGTTGTAAGAAAATAATCGCTGCTGCTGCAACAACTAATATGACTGCTAAAACAACCCAATTCGGAGCTTGCACACGATTTTTCTTCACCATTGAATCACCAATTCCAGTATCGGCTGGCGGTATATAAATCTGCTGTAAACACGACAGCTCTTCCTAAACCACTGCACGGTCGTGCCACCACGCACTTTGAATGAACGCTCCCGCGGCGAGCAAGAGCATGAATCGTCCCGCCCACGAGTATCCGTCTCCGGGCCTTGTTGAGAGTAATAGGTTGAGCAGAATGAGACTCACGACCATGATTCCGATGATGAACCATTGTCCGGAGAATGTTTCTTTTCCCCACTCTGATAATGCGAATCGCACTGCAGTGAGCGTGTATAGCACGAGTAAAATGGTGATGAGTTGCTGTCTCAAGAGGGTGGGAAGACCATATTCGGTGTAGAGTGCAGGCAGCAAGGGTTGGATGTGGTACAACCCCACCACAAATAGGATTAGGAGCGCGCTCCCCACTAAGAGTTTTTGGCTTCCGGAGCGGAGTTTAGTGGTGGTGGGGGATGTTAGCCAGAATAGGGAGGCGAATCCCATTCCCGCGAGTAATAAAAAAAATCCTGCGTTGAATAAACTTCGGGGAATCATTCCAAATATTCCTCCGATTCCCATTCCCACGATCATGAATGTGGCGAACAACACCGTCATTCCTGCTCCCATGAGAAAATATTGCCGTGATTTATTGACAGCGGCTTGTTTCAACCAGTATGCGGCTACGAGTGCGAGAAGAATTCCACTTACAACATAGAGTCCTGCTCCCAAAATGGACCATTCGCTTAATGGGAGTGAGAGTGAAATGATTTGCAGGGCGAGGTGAACAACCACCGAGAGTCCAATGAACCACGGCATGAGTTTGGTGGGGTCGCGAAAAAGTTTATTCATACTATTCGCCTTTCTCATCCCACCACAAATATTGAATGAATGCTCCTGATGCCATTAAGTGAAAGAATCGTCCCGCCCAGGAGTATGCGTCTCCAGTCGTGACGGAGAGCAAGAAGTTCAGCATGACGAGTGCGAGGATGCTCGTTCCAATCACGTACCATTGTACACTTTCTTTGGGATTTTTTCCCCCGCTGTATAATGCGAAGCGCAGCGCGGCGAGGAAAAATAGGATGAGTACGCCCGTGAGCAATTGTTGCCGTAAGAGGGTGGGAACCCCAAATGCCACATAGAGTGGAGGCAAAAGATAGTGGAGTTGATACAGACTCACCACTCCTAAAATGAGTAAAAACATCGCCACCACCAATGTAACCGCTCCTGAACGCACGCGCGCGGGTGTGGGTGATGCGGCGAAAAATAATGCGGATAGTCCTCCGCCCACAATGAGCAGGTAGATGGCCACGTCCACATTTTTGAGGGTGAGTGGACCGAACGTTCCCACGAGTCCTAATCCTAACATTACAAACGTCATTCCGAGCAGGCACATTCCTATTCCCATGAGCAAAAATTGTTGGGATTTTTCATGGATGGCTTTTCGCAGCACGTGCGCGGCAACCACAATGTCAATGCCCCCGCCTAAAATATACAAGAGGGCGCCAAACATGGGGATTTCTTCCGTGTAGAATTGGGATGAAATAATTTGCAGGGAGAAGTGAACCAGCGCGGTGAGCAATACGAGCGCGGGCATCGTGGGTTTAGAGTGAATGAGTACAGCCATAGGCGAGGCAACCCTTTGGTGTTTTTAATTACCAGCCCCTCTCTCAATCATGGCCCAGCGTCCAAAGCCCCCGTTGCCTACGCGCATCAAAAAAGCCAAGTCGCGTGTCCGAAAATTGATTCCAGGTAGACCGCGGGAGAATGTGAATATTCAACGCCTCCCCGAGGTTAAATCGTATTTGATTCACACCTACAACGTGGCTCGCGCCCTCCAAGAGTGGTCTGACCTCATGCTCCATTCTCTCCAGCGCAGGGAGCGGGCGTATGCAGAGCATTTATCGTCTACCTCGCGCGAGAAAAAGTGGACGCCGGCATACAACAAGTGGCTCGTGCGCCAGCTAAAATTGCTTGATCGGAGAAAATTATTTTGGGAAGCACGGATGAGGTTTGCTAAAAGTTTAGAGTGGAAAACCCTTAATGGATTGAGACTTGTTTATCCTTCAAAAGAGCTTGAAGTGGTCATTAAGCAACTCATGCGAAAACAGTCCAATGCATCGCGCGCGGATCAAGAGTGGATGGCGATGAAACAAAAACTTTCTTTGTTGAAACCAGGCATGAAATCCCGTGCTCTCGCGAAAGAATATTGGGAAGTTGCCCTCCGCCATGTTGAATCCACATATGAATTAGCTCGTGCTCGAAATGAGGCATTTTCCAGATATGCCCTTACTTTTTCTCCCCAAACGCGGGGAGCGCTTAAACACCAGGTTCGAGAGTTGCAGAAAATGATCAAGGGCATTCGTCAAACTATTCAGGAGATTGACCGCGGGGAAGGGGATGAAGGGGCAGATTATGCCTTTGTTTAAAAGCCTTCCAACCCAGTTTTTTGATGAACCTTTTTCTAAAAAGGCCTAAAGGGTTTTCCCGAGGCTTTTTTCAAAAGGCTCGTTGACTGGCCCGCGCAGTGTGGTGGTCGCATACAAGCCTGTGGAGCTTGTGGTACGGGTTCAAATCCCGTCGTGGGCACTCAGATAATAATCCTTTCCGAGGATGGTTATCTCAAATAGAGTAAATTGCCTCCGTCGTATAACCTGGATAGTACGCGAGCTTGCGGAGCTCGTAATCAGGGTTCAAATCCCTGCGGGGGCGTAGTGCGCCATTATCCATCTGGCGGGTCGGTGTCGTGGTGCCAACAAGCGGCACCACTTTTTTTGATCAAACTTTTGGAAAAAGTTTGGTGCGACTACAACTCTCCCCTTTCTATTTTTTTTAACAAAAAGTAATATGAAAAATTATTGCGGTGGCGTGCCAGCAGGTGCTGGTTCCACGGTGGCGGATGCGGGGTCGTCCACGTGCGTGTACGTTGGAACGACGGGTTCGCTCGCGGCGGGTTCGCTTGAAATGCTTGCGGGGGATTCCCATCCCGTGTAGGTGATGGGTTGTTCAGCTGCGGGTTCGCTGGATGAAGTTCCCCATCCTCCAGTGCTGGCAGCACTAGTAGTGTAGGTGGGATAATTATTGGCGGATGCGGTGCCGTCTGGGAGAATCGTGTAGAGTACGCTTCCGAATACCGCGGATAAGGGTTGTAGCACAATCATCGC
>CAYZPC010000002.1:15718-111662 GCA_964480705.1 uncultured archaeon
TGCACATCTAATTGCTGCACCACTTTTCCTTGAAAGAGTGCGCTTTCAAATCCCGAGTACAGTGTTGCTGTCTGCGGAAAAGAAGTAACAGCGAGCGTGACTAATACTCCTATTCCAATGATTTGCAGTCCGCGTTGTGCTCCTGCATAATTGGATCGGAATACGGCAAAATTTTTCAATTCTAATCGTTTGAGCCGCGCGGATTCAATCATGAGGGGAATGCTTCCGAAATAAAATAATGCGAGCGGATACCATTGGGCAAAATTAGAAAATAGAATAGCGCTCACGGCCGAAGCGAGTAAGGATGGAATAACGGTGGAGAGATACACGCGCGTCCGGTCATCTTTGTCCGCGTACGCGGTGATGAGTCCGAGGGTGGAGGTGAATAGCACCACGAACCCGGCAAATGCTACCGTTAGAAAGATGCTGAAAACTTGCACGCTTCCAATGCTCAGCAGGAGAAAGTCCGGCGTCACTCTCATTTGGTCGAGAAAGTACGCCCATCCTATCGTGAGAATGAAGATGGCGGCTCCCACCACGATGGATTTGTTGCGTGAATCCAGAGGAATAATCATACCAATCGGATGACTTTTCCCTTGTTTATTAACATGGTAGTCTCGAACTGCGCCACAATAGCACCCTTCTTTTCTTTTAGAACGCCGTGGGCTTCTAACGCACCATATTTGACGAGTTCGCGCATCGCGGTTTTTCGGGCAAATGCGCTCATATCTAAGTCGCGTGCAATCCAGCGTTCAGCGAAAGGCAATCCTTCATATGTTTCCGCACAAAAATCCAATAATTTTCGTGCATTCGTGTTGCGAATTCCCGGCACGGCACCATTCACTTCAAAAATTTCTACCGTGCCTGCGTCACTAATTCTTCCGTTTCCATGAATGGATGCAAAGGGCTCCATCGCGTACGCAAATCCCTCTTCCAACACGTCCGTTTCTCCCGTGTCCACGTTAGGAATAGATGGAGAGCAGTGCGCCGTGTACGCATCAATCCCATGTCCGGATAAGTTTGCAATAGGGTCCACTCCAAATGAGCGGAGCGTTTTTTCAATCGCCCCGCCTAAGTGTCCAACTTCAACTCCTTCTTTAACTTCTGCAAAACCCGCTTCCAATGCGGCTTGTGTTGCAGCAATCAAATTTTTGGTTTCTTTTGTTTGTGCAAAATCCAATGTAATCGCCGCGTCCACTAAGTATCCATTTTTGTGCACGCCAATGTCTACTTTCAACACGTCTCCTTTTTGCACAACTGTTTCATCCGTGTCACTAGGAGTGTAGTGTGCCGCTACATCATTCAAACTCAAATTAAGCGGGAATGCAATTCCGCACCCGTGTTTTCGTGTGAGAGACTCAATCTCATCCGCAATGTCCAATAATTTCACACCCGGCTGAATCATTTCGCGGGCTTTCGCGCGGCACAACTCGTGCACCTTCGCAGCGGTTTGATAATTTTCGATTATTTTGGCATCCATAATTTGTTCCTCACATGAATGAACTTAAACCCGTCTGCTTTCCCCCGCGCTGCAAGTCGGTGGCGTCAATTCCAAGCTCGAGGAAAATTTTCTCCACCGCGGGAATGATTTGATTCTTCACGTAATACTCGGCATCATAGTCTCCTTCTTTTACATATTCTTCTAATTCCGCGCGGTCGGAAATGCTCTTTCCTGTTTTGGTGACAATGAATCCTAACATTTGTCCCACAAAAATTTCTTTTCCACGTTTTTGTGCTTTGAGCGCGGCTTCCACGTGCGGGGCAGTGGTGGCATAGTTGTCCAATCGGCGTTGCAGCTGGGTGAGGATCACTAATTCTTTTTTGGGAACTTTTCCTTCGCGCAGACGTTTGATAACATCCAACACCACATCGTGCGCCTTGTTTGGGTTACCGTTCACGAGAATTTCCTGCAGCACTTTCTTTTGTGTTTCGCGCGCAATAATACTTACATCCCTTCTCACGTATTCGAACCCTACAATCGTGAGTTGATTGTCCGCGTCGGCTAGCGCGTATCTTTTTTTGGCCACTCTTCCTTCTTTTCGTGTGACAAACAAGCCGCGCTTGTATAATCCTTCAAATTCGAGTTCCATTCTTCCCGGTAATTTTTTGTTTACTTTTTCGACAAATTTTTTGACATCCTCTTCACTTTTTCCCGTAGGCAAAAGTACAAACGCCGAGTCGGTATCCCCGTACACGGGAGTAAATCCATCTTCTTCAGCCCATTGCAGCGTTTGTCGGATGTAGTGCCTCGCCCACGCGGTAATGGCTTGTGCGGAGTCGCGCGAGTACCAGCGGAAGCGCGGATACGCGAGCGTTCCAAAAAAAGAATTTAGCACAATTTTCAGTGCTTGTTTGCGTGCTTTGAGCATGGTTTGTTGAGCGTCTTTTTTGGGGAGTTCGTCCATTTGTTTTTGCACGAGTATTCGTTGGTCGAGGATGCGTTCCAACACATTCGTGAAAAGTCCTTTTGTTTGGGTACAGAACCATGTTCCCGCAGGGGATTTGTTGACTCCCTCGCGGCATTTGGCGTGTTCACAATTCAGCACGTCGGGAGAAATGTTGTGCGAAATCATAATACTCGGATAGAGGGAGCGGAAGTCCAGCACCGCTAAATTTTCATGCAATCCCGCCACGGGCTCTTTGACATATCCTCCTTCAATAGGATGCTGCAGTCTCCCTTGCACTTGTTCATCCGTCGGGGGATTGGGAAATAGTTTTTCTTGTTTCACACTCTCATGCATGAGCGTGGTTTCCACGAGTTGAGATGCGGAGGCGCGGTTGACATCGTAGAGGGTTAACCCCACCAGTCGCGAGAGTTCGAGAATGAGGGGGAGAAATTCATCTCCCAAACGTTTGGTGTATTGGGCGTCTGTCAAATTGTATTTGACGAGTTTGTCGATTCCTTTTTTTGTTTTCCATGTTTCCCAAATTTCTTTATGGTTGAGCGTTTTTTCTCCTTCGTTGAATACCGCGCGCATCACGCTTTCCAAATCCAATCGCGGGGATTTGAAAAACTGGAACCGCGTAAGCAAGCGCGCAAGTTGGTACACATCAATGTGCTGTGTTCCGTTAATGCGCGCAGAAACGTCGGGGCCTTTTCCGGTTAGGGCGGGTGCGCCGAATCCCATATCCATGTTCACGTGAAATTTTTTTCCTCGTTCGAGAATGAATGGAAAATCAAACCGGTCTCCGTTGTACGTGTATAGAATGTCCACGTCCGAGAGTTTGACGAATGACATGAATGATTCGAGCATTTTTTTTTCGTCCGCGCATGCAATTGTATACGCGTTAGAAAAATCATGCTGAATGAAAACTTTTTCTCCCGCGCTTGTGGAGAGTGCGATGGAAATTATTTCATCCTTCTCCGGCTGAGGTTGTTTTCCACTTCCAAATGTTTCAATGTCGAATGCTCCCGTGCGAAGTTTGATGGAATGATTTGTAGCGGTTGTTGATGAAGTTATTTTTTTTACATTTCCTTCTTCGTTGAGCGTGCATTCTACTTCCGTGTGGGGTGTGAGTTGTTTGTCGAGGAGATACCGCTTCGTGTATGGGATGTTGGCCTCGCGCAGACTCTCAACGAAAGGGTAGCGTTGCACGGGTTCGCGGGACTTGACTAAATCGGAGATGGTTGCGAACTCCACGCGAATGTAGTCTTTTTTTTCGCGTGTTACACGTGAAATGGACACCGGTTTAATTCCCCCGGGAAATGTTTCCTCTTGGAGTGATGTTGAGACTTTTTTGGCATCCGCGGAGGGTACTAGTTGAATATAGAAATAGGGGGGAAAATCCACGTCCGAGACGCGCTGGATAGCCCCTTCGCCCCCATTGGTACGGATAAACAGGTCAATAACGCTTTTTCCGCCTATTTCGCGTGTTTGAACGTCGAGGAGGGGGCCATTAATGGCTTGTTTTGAGGGGGGCATACGCGTTTTAAAGGGCCAAATTGTCTTTTAACCTATGGCCGACCCCTCCCAGAATATCCCCCAAAACCAGGCTTCCATGGCCCCTAAGGGGGGTGACTACCTTTTCTCCCTCAACCGGGACCTTAAGGCCCTTAATGCGTCCGTTTTAGTGATTACGCAGAAAATCAAGTATTTGGTGAGGAATGAGAAAATTCTCGGGAGAAACCTCATTGTCATCAACAAACGCGTACGGGATATTCAAACGCAGGTCGCGAGTTCGGAGGCGCATGGTGTTTCGGATGAAGTTCGCGCCTCCTTGCAGGAGTTGCAGAAGCAGATGAATGCTATTTCCCAGCGTTTAGTGGAAGTTGAAGCCAAAGTCGATGACGTACGTTCACGTGCGGCGAAAGAGGAAGAAGTCAAAGAGTTGAAGTACATTATTGACAACATCAATCCCTTGCATCTTATCACGCAAGACCAGGCGCAGCAGATGATTGATAAAAAATTTGATAAAAAATAATCATTTATTCTGTTAGAGTTTTGTAAAAAAATCTTTGACCACGGGTTGCGAGTACGTGTCTCGCATCGTCGCGCGGTAGTTTTTGCGCCCAACAAGAGTCACGCCCACTTCTCTTCCGCCCACAATGGATAGTTTGGCTTCGGTTAGCATGAGCATGTTGCGCGGCAAATCAATATCATGCGCGGCCGAGAACAGGAATCCTACATCTTGTGTCGTGCTCTGGGAGAATAATCGCTCCATTTCTTTCGCGAGAGAGGGTTCGCGTTGCGCGTCAAATAATTGGGATACTTCTGGAATCACGATCAGGCTTTTCACTCGGCCGGAGACGCCTTTGCGAGTGTATAATTCATACACGCCTCGCAAAACGGTGTACACGAGCAGGTTTCGTATTTTGGGCGGAACATTTTTCATGCGCAGCACGCCCACGCGTCCAATGGATTGGAACCAGGATTTGGAAATTTCTTCAATGGGGTTTGTTCCTGTAAATAAGTTGGGAAACGTCTGGTCGAGCAGCGTGAACAATCGTATGAGTGAGGAAATATGAAAAGGAGTGAGTGTTTCGCTGGGGGGAAGTTGTCTCAGGATTCCTTTGGCTTCATCGATGGAGCTCATTTGGTGTTCGTGCAAGAATCGCGCGAGGTGGTTTCCTAAATCGTTGTCAACGAGACCGAGTATTTCCACTAATCCTTCGGGGTGGAGCATGGATAATTCTATTTTCAAATTTTCTCCGGGGAGAAATTCTTTCAATGGAAACCCCACGGGGTCTCCTTCAATTTTTTGCTCGTGTAAGAGTTGTGCACTCGGGTTGGGGCTGCGCAGCACGTTGAATTCATTTTCCCAATCCACGATAACTAATGGAATATTGGAGAATAATGCCCCTTCTGCAATGACTTGCAGCGCGTGCTTGCGGTGTTCAATTCGCCCTCCCACGACGAGGGAGCGTTTGAAGAAGACAATGGGTTCTTTCACCATCAAGCCATTGGTCGTGGTGCCCAGCACAAATTCTCCGGGGAGCGCACCCATATGTTGTGCGGCGGTTCCTTCGACTTGTTTTCCCGGCGCAGTATTTTCGGTGGCGTGGGCATTCGTGGAGAGTATGCTCGTGAGCAGGGGCATGGAGAAAAATGCATCGCTTATTTCAGGGGGCATCTCCGTCATGTTTTTGAGTTGCACATCATATGCGCGCGCGACTTCGCTCAAGAGGCTGCTGCTTACTTCCATTTTTTTGAGGAGGATGTCCGTTTGTTCGAGCACGATGCTTTCTTCCCAGACCACGGAAACGGGACTTGAACCTAAAATGAGAAACGTGTGCGTGGCGTCCCCTAAATGTTTGGTGAGCAGCATCACTTCGCGTGGAATCGTTTGAATGAATGCATTCACATCTCCCACCGGAGAATAGGGTTTGTAGAATTCGCTCACGCACTCAACAATAACTCCATTTTCTTCGCGCAATTGTTGAACGTAAATCATCTTCTGCGGATTCGTGTAGACTTCTAACTCTTGGTCTTGCAGCGTTCCTTTCAGGAGGAGAGTCCAGGGCCCTTGAGCGATTTTGAATAGTGGCATACGGTGGAGTGCCCGCGAAGCATATGCTCGGGTTTTTATAGCACCCCTTGCTCGTATATAAAACCGCTTTTGGTGCGTGTATGGTGAACGAAGAGATTGTGCGCAGCACGATTCAAAAGATGCGCGACGCTGGACTTTCGGATTCCATTATTTCGTCTACCCTCTCGGATTTGGGTTTGACGCAGAGTCAAGTGCAGGGTTTTTTGTCCGGAAACGCGAGTGCGCGCACGGCAACAGTGACAAATACAATCCCCTCTTTTTCCTCCCCCGCGCAACGAGCATCTTCCTCCAGCAGTTCTTTTTCTTCGGGAGAAGTTAACCATGAAGAATTGGCCTCCCGCACGAGTGATAAAATTATTTCACGGCTGGATGAGCGGAATGCGTTGGATGATGAGGCGAGTGAGCTGAAGGATAATATTACACACTTGGCCATGGAGCAGCATGGCGAACAGTTGCAAAGCACGCATCAAGCGGTGATGGAGCTGCACGATAAGTTTGACTCCACTGCGATGGACACGCTCAACAATCGCGTGATGAATATGAATGCGCGCATGGAACAATTGAGTAAAGATGTTGTTGAAACGAAGGCATTGGCGTTGGCCTTGCAATCTTTGTTGCAGAAAATTTTGGAGACGAATCAGCAATTGTTGTTCGAGATGAAGAACAAGAAGTGATTGATGATGCCTCAGCCAAAACGCGTGAGAGTTTTTTCAAGAACTCCAACCAATGGAGTGGCAGTGGACAAAGTGATTTATGAAGGCCCTGAAAGAAGAAAAGTTTCCGCGCAAAATGTTTGGTCGGGTCGCCGTTCGGCTAGTGGATGGAGGAAAATGAAATTAAGCGATGTAGAGCGCTATCTTCCTGAGGCGGCAAAACAGCAAGCTGAAAAATCAGCTAAACAAATTAATGAAATTGTTGAAAAGTTGAAAAGCCGACACGGGACAAACACTGGTAAAATTACGGGAGAATTAATTAGGAGAGTGGGCCAGAGTAATGTTGCCAAAGATGGAGATATTTTTGTCGGAATTTACGTGGGAAAAGGAGGAGCTGTTCTTGCCAATTCGGCCCCAATGTTTTTTTCAATTGTTTACAATCCATTCATAAATAAGTTTTTTTTTCAAACCACGCGGCGAAGAAATGGTTTTCACACGGAAGAAATTCACCGCGCGCATGAAGGGTAATTATTTGCTGAACAGTTTTCCCAAACCATCGAGTATTTTGTTGGCGGTGTCGCTCAAGAATATTCCAACATTTTTTTCTTTGGGTTTCCACACAAAGTTTGCGGCATCCGCGTATGATTTTGCTTTCGCGGGAACCATTGCTTCGTTTACTTTTTCCATCGCGGCTTTTCCAACGGAATCATAAAATTTAGCGGGATATTTTCCGGTGACTTTTTCGGCTTCTCCTAATTCTCCGGCGTAAATATCCTTTGTTTTTTTCACCGCGCCCTTAATTCCGCGTGACGTGGAGCGTGCGACGAATGCAAATGAGTACGCGAGCAGAGTGAGTGCGGCGAGAATAATCCAAAACACTTGGCCCGTGTTAAATAGGATGAATATGAACACGAGCAAAATGACTAATGTAACGGGGCGCATTCAATATCCCCCCATTCCACCCATGCCGCCCATTCCTCCGCCGGGTCCACCGAGTCCTTGCAGCGCGGCCATCATATCAGGGCTCATTCCCCCGGGTTGTTCTTCCGAGGGTTTGACTCCAATGAAGTAGGCAAGTGCGGTGAGTGCGATGGCAATATACAACACTTCTCCCTGCAGGTCGCTTCCCATGATGAAAAACACGACCCCTGTAACCAGTGTGAGTAAAATTCCCGATACGGAGCGTAAGCTAATCAGGAGAAAAATAATGACGGCGAGTGCGGCCCAGAGTATTTGGTATTGCACCGCGAACGCGAGCATGAAAATGGCAACCAAATAGGTGAATGTGTCCATGCGTGCATCTTTTCGTCAACAATTACTTGTCGAACGCTCCAATTTTTTGAAAAATATCCTTTCCGAATGTGGCGAACGCCCACAATCCCACGAGTGCCCATACGAGTTCGGGAAACTGGTAGAATGTCAAAAACATAATCACAATCGCCGTGACGAGTGCGAGCTTTGCACTGCCCACATTTCCTTTAGCCCAGTTGTATATCCAAATGAAAATGAAGATAGTCACCGCTAAGTGAATGTTTTCCCACAATGCATTGTAGAGGAGCATACGCAGTATTTCGAACCAGAACCCCTATTTAAGGGACGCGTTCGCGGGGTGAAATAGTTTGTGCCAAAATAGCCATTCACGCGTTATGGGTTTGCGTATTACTGATCATACACTCGTCCGAGGATTTTTTGCTGGTGTCTAAACCATGCGTCCTTGGATAGTGCATTTCCCGTGGGAGTGGGGTATTTTCCATTTAGGCAGGCCATGCAGAGCTGCGTGTTTGGCAGACGGAGCGCGCGAATCAAACCATCCATGCTTTGGTAGCGCAGCGAGTCGGTGCCCAATTCGTTGGAAATGCGCGCGGTTTCTTCATCATTTAGAGTGATGCGCGTGCGTTCATCGTGTTGGGCAGCGTGTTTGGCAGCGATGAGTTCTCCAAACGTCGTCATGTCAATGCCATAAAAGCACGGGTTGAGAATGGGCGGGCAAGAGATGCGTGCGTGCACGCTCAATGCGTTTCCTTCTTCTTTGAGTTTAAGCACGAGTTCGCGCAGGGTGCTTCCTCTCACCACCGAGTCTTCGACTAAAATAACATTTTTTCCATCGATGGCGCTTTTATTTATAGTAAATTTTTCTTTTACTTTGTCCTGCCACTTTCCTCCTTCAATGAATGTTCGTCCAACATACCGGTTGCGCAGCAGTCCTTCTTTGGCAGGAATTTGGAGTGTGAATGCATACGCGTCCGCGGCGGGTTTGCTCGTGTCGGGGACATTCACCACGACAAAATCGCTTGCACGGGTTGAGAGTGTTTCCGCGCGCGCCAATTCTTCTCCCAACCTCCAGCGAACATCATACACGTTGCTTCCCTGAATGACGCTTCCGGCGGATGCAAAATACACCCATTCGAACATGCAGTGGGAAATGGTTTGCGTCGATGCGGCAAATCGTGAACGAATGAGTTTGTTTTCATGCACGCGAATCATTTCGCCCGGATTCATATCTTTGATGCCGCTTTTGACAAAGGGATGGATGGCCACGCTCTCACTCGCGGCGAGGAAAAAATCATCCGTGTCCACGTAAACCAGCGGCTTGAATCCGTGTTTGTCGCGCACGACACATAATTCTCCTTTCGCGTTGAGGAAAGTAATATTGTATGCGCCGTCCGCTTGCTGCGCGAGCCCTGCGAAGGCATTTTCTAATGAGTTGGGGGAGTCCGTTCCAAGATAGTGTGCGATGGTGTGCATCAGCACTTCTGTGTCCGTGTTTGATTTGAAGTGGTAATCTTTTGTTTTCAAATCCACTCGAATGTCCGGCGCATTCGCCACGTTTCCATTGAATGCAAATGCGAACCATTTCCATAATCGCGAGTGCACGCGTTCATAGGGTTGCGCGTCCTCACAACCGACGGTGCCACTCGTGGCATAGCGTGTGTGTCCGATTCCAATTCTTCCCGAGTGCGTGTCGAATAATTTTTGGGCTTTTTCTTCATCGCTGAGTTGAAAAACTTCATTCACGAGGCCGTTGGCTTTGTATGTTTTCAGACGCTCTGATTGAGCGTCATCAAAAATAGTAAATCCCGCAGAGAGTTGTCCGCGGTGCTGCAACTGAAGGAGCATTTTTTGGAGAAAAAAGAGTGCGCCTCCTTTGGGGTAGTGGGAGAGGTCTTTTTTCAAATACACGGCAGCCACGCCGCATTCTTCTTTTGGTTTGTCGGAAAGAATGGGGAGTGCCATACCCTATGACAGTCTCGTGGATACTTAATCGTTGCTTCCGCGGTAAAATAAAGTAAAAAAAAGAGAAATAATGGGAGCGGGGCGATTAGTTTCGTTCGCCGCCGCCGAGTCCGGCCGCTTCTTCTAATCGGTTGCGTCGGCCGCGGAACTCTCTGCGTTTGCGTTTTTGTCCTTGGTCTTCGGATTCTCCGTCTTTTAACGGATATTCGAATTCTTCCAGGGTTTTAGGAAATGCTTCGTCATTGGGAATGTTTCCCGTGACTTTCAAATATTCTTTGGCGAGCAACCAATAGACTAATGCTAATGATTTTCGTCCCTTGTTGTTGATGGGGATGGCAATGTCGATGTTGGCCAACGAGTTGTTAGTAGAGGCGAGGGCCACGACCACGGCTTTGGCGCGTGCGGCTTCAGCGATGGCTTGGGCATCGGATTCAGGTTCGGTAATGATAACTACTTTCGGCTGGATGAATTCTTTTCCTTGAGGGTTGGTGAATGTTCCAGGAACGAATCGTCCGGTGAGTGAGAGTGCTCCAATGGCTTTGGCGAATTCTTCCGCGGGTGTTTTTCCGTACACTTTTCGGGAGACAATCACAATGGATTTGGGTGAATATTTGGACAAAAATTGGGCAACTTGTTTCACGCGTTCGTCAATGACTTGGACGTCTAAGACTTTCAATCCGTCTTTGCGCTGCTTGTAAATGTATCGCGCCATGTCTCCTGATTTGAAGCGTGTTCCGATGTGCGCTCCCGTGGTGAGATATTTTTCAATCACTGGATTGGTGGCAACCACTTGTTGTGTGTTTTCGTCGGTTTTTTCACTCATATTTTTCCCTCATTTTTTTCTTCGTTAAACGTTATACTTTAGCACGTCGTCCATGACATCCACGTGTGCGAGGAGCATGCGTCGGCAGCAATAGCGCGTGATTCCCAATGTTTGGAAGATTTCGTCCATTTTTTCCCCTTTCTTTAATCGATTTTTCATCTCTTCGTAGTGGCCCGCAATGGGTTTTCCGCATGAAAAGCATCGGACAGGGATTATCATGGTTGTTTTCCTCCGTTTTCTCCAGGTTATCGTTTCGAGTGCTGCTTTCGCTTACGCGCTTTGGGTCCCAAGGGTTTCTTTGGTTCCACGCGCCGGGGGTCATCCACCAACAGCATTCGATCGTATTCAATGTATCGTTTGCGCAATTTTTCGTCTCCGGTAAATTCGACGAGAGACTTGGCAATAGCCCCGCGCGCAGCGATGGCTTGTGACATGGCTCCGGATCCGGCAACATTCACAGAGATGTTGACTCCCTGCGCGGCGTCTCCCGCAAGGTGGATGGGTTCCATCATTAATGCTTTCAGTTGAGCGGGCTCAATGAGGTTGATGTTGCGTGAGTTAATGCGCACCACTCCTTTTCCCACGCGAATCGTGGCTTGGGCGGTGGCCTCTTTCTTTTTGGCTTTGAATAGGGTTTGTTTCTTTCGTTTGGCCATAATCATTACTCCTTGATCTCATTGTATCCTAATGCGCGGGCGAGGGATAACACGGTAGTAACGCCCTTTGTTTTGGAGTTTTTGGCTTCTTCGAGTGCTTTGAAGGGTTTTCCTTCTAACACAGCGGGCTTTCCAATATACACTCGCAAGCGGCGCATGGCTTCTACTCCGCGTTCGCGGCGGTGGGGAACCATTCCTTCAATAATTTCTCGCACGATGCGATCGGGCATTCGTGAGAAGCGGGGTCCTGTTTCAGGGTTTCCGCGTGGGCGTAAATCTAAGCGTGTCTGCCAAAGTTTTTGGAGAACGACGGGGTTTCCGGTGAACACGGCTTTTTCGGCGTGGGCAATCACAACGGTTTCTCCGAGCAATAATTTTTCAGCCACGAGACTGGCCATGCGTCCAACGATTAAGTTGTTGGCGTCCACGTAAATGGTTTCGCGCGCAGTCATTTTAGCGGGAGTTGTTTTTTTGGAAGGTTTTTTGGTCGTTGACATATTTATTTCACCAGAATCATTTTGTTGGCAGGCACGTTGTGCTTGACGAGGTCTTCTAATGTCCATGCTTTTCCTTTCGCTGCTTCAATTTTTTGTTTAGCGGTTTGGGAAAATGCGAAGGCGGCGATGTGCACGCTGGATGTGATTTCTCCGTTGGATAAAACTTTTCCGGGAACCACGAGGACTTTGTCCTTGTAGGTTTCGCTCATCTTGTTTAAGTGTGACACGCTCACTTGAGTCCGTTCACGGGTGGACATTCCCATCATGTCAGAGAGCAAGCGGTAAACGTCTTGTTTGCTTGACTTTCCATATTTGTCTAATTGCACGACGAGGTCGCGTGTTCGGGTGTTGGTGGGTCCGGTTCGTTTCATAATGATCAGTTTTGGCTTTTTGCGTTTTTTTGTTTTTTGTTTTCCCGTTTTTCTTTTTGACTGGGCGATTTTTTGATTGAACTTTTTTTGAAAAAGTTCATGCAGGAGACAGGATTCGAACCTGTGAAGGCACTAAGCCACGGGATCTTAAGTCCCGCCCCTTTGACCGCTCGGGAACTCCTGCTGCTTTTTAGCAAAAGGGTTGCGATGCGATTAAGAAGCCTCCTTTTTTACGCGTTTTTTAGAGCCCCTCCTTGATTTGTTCAGTAAATTCATCTGCTTTTTGTGCGATTATTTCGCATGCTTGGTGGAGGATTTCCTTAGTGGAGAGTGCGCCGGTGGATTCCATCATGAGGATGAATCCGGTGTCGTCGGCATCCACTTGGATGTTTTGGCTTCCTCCGATTTCTTCGCAGGCACCGCAGAGTGTACAATCCGCTTCTTGCGTGATGGAGAGTTTCTTTCCTTTTGTTTCAATGATTTTGACGGGGCAGCTGGCGACAATTTTTTGCATCATTTCGGAGCTGATTTCATCATTAATCGTGAACACGGGCAGTGCTCTAAATCCAATCATGCAGGGTTGGAATTTGGCGTGGTCTTTTCCGGTTCCCACCACAGCTTCTCCTTCAATTCGGATGCGTTGGTCGGCTTTAAGTTTTGTCAATGGAATTTTTTTGTCTAACACATCGACAACCGTGTCGTCGAATTTGATTTCGGAAGAGTAGATGGTTCCCGGTCCGGACACATCAATGGTGAACTTTGCTTTGTCTCCGAGTTTGAATCCTTTTGAATCCATTTTGATGGGGATGAGTCCCAATCGGTGTCCTAAGAATTCATCGAATAACACGCCATTGTTTTCGTAAATGCCCAATTCTTCTATTGCGAGGACGGGGACTTCGCTCATAGCCGTGCGTCGGATTGCATTGATGGTGGCGGTGGTCGTGCCTTTAATCAAAATGTGGGCGGTATTGCCCTTGTCTTGAAGCACTTTCACTGCATTTCGAGCCATGTGTGTTCCTCCTTTTTTCCTCATCTTTTTGATTTTTTGATCAAACTTTTTTCAAAAAAGTTTGTTAGACTTTCTTACTCCGATGTTTCTTTTTCTTTCGTGTTCCATCGTGGGGCGTCGGTGTGACGTTTTCGATAGACACAATGCGAATTCCATTTCGTGTCAGGCTTCGAATCGCGGCTTCGGCACCTTGTCCGGGGTTTCGCGGTCGAATTCCACCTTTTGCGCGGACGCGGACGTGAACCATGGACACGCCTTTTTCGCGTGCCTTTTGGGCAATCGTTTCGGCGATTTTCATAGCCGCATACGGACTTCCTTCTTTGTGTTGTGTTTTTACGACAACTCCACCGGAGCACTTGGCGAGTGTTTCTGCTCCCGTCAAGTCGGTGAGTAACATGATGGTGTTGTTGTGCGTCGCGAAAATGTGCACCAATCCTACTTTGGTATCTTTGTCAGCCATGGTGAATCACTTTCCCTCCGCTTGAGCTTCGCGAACAGCTTCGGCGGCATCGGGGGTTTCAGGGGCTTCGTCGGTTTCTCCGGCGAGTTTTCCTTCAGTTCCTGTTGGCTCGCCTCGCATTTCGGCGAAGTCTTTGGCGATTTGTTTGGTGTCTTTCAACTGTTGTTGAGGTGTTTTCAGCACCATGGGCTTTCCATGATAGGCAATGCTCGCTTCTTCGTCTTTCGTGACAAAGTAAGAGGGCACGGTGACCTTTGTTCCATTCACGGAGATGTGTCCGTGCGTGATGAATTGTCGCGATTGTTTAATCGTGTTCGCGAGATTCTTGCGCCACACAATCGTTTGCAATCGTCTTTCGAGGAATGATTCTAAACTCAATGAGAGCACGTCTTGGAGCGTGGGCTTTCCGCGCATGACTCCTAATCGTACGAGTGAGTCGAGCAATTCTTTTTCTTTTGCCGCGCGGTTTTCCAATGGAATAGCTAACACTTGCTTGGCGTTGCGTCGCTTTCCTCGGACAATGGCTTCCATACTTCGGATTTCGCGCTTGTTACGCAAACCATATGTCTCGCGGAGCGTCTTTTCAGTCTCTAAGAGCTTCTTATCCCAAGGCTTCTTGGGGGTTCCATATTTTTTTCGTGCGAATTTTGGGTCACCCATAATTGTTCACCTTTACTTTTTGGCCTCTGCTTTGGGGGCAGGCTTTGCTTCGACTTTCTTTTCGACGCCGACTGTCTTTCCTTTGCTTCGTCCGGCCGTGCGTGTGCGTTGTCCTCGTACCGTGAGTCCGAGCGCGTGGCGCAATCCTTTGTATGATTTGAGTTTCTTCATCGTCTGCAAATCATTTCGAATAGCAAAATCGAGATCGTTCATCACCATGTGAGTGGGTTTTCCATCCATGGCTTTGCTTCGGTTAGCCGTCCACGTGGGGAGTCCGTGTTTTTGGGGCGCGAGCACAATGGCTTCGAGTTGCGCATCCATGTTTTCGGGTAATTGTCCTAAGGGCAAATCGTACGCGATGTGGTGTTCTTTTTGGAATTGGTACGCAATCATGCGTGCCATTCGGATTCCCACGCCTTTGATTCCTGTCAAAGCGCGATAGATGGGAATGCTTCCATTCAAGTCTTTGTTGGCAATACGAACAATGTATCTTACTTCAGCCATGTTTATTCACCCTTTCCTAATGCTTTTGTCAAGTCTGCGCGCGTGTAGCCGCTGGATAATGATACTGTTTCCGTTGTCGGGAGCAAGTGGTTCACGTTGCATTTTCCTTTTTTAGTGAAGATTCCTTCCACGATTGCAAATCCGTTTTTGGCGTTTTCGACGACGACTACTTTCTTTCCCGCGTCGCGGCCGGTTGTTTTGTAGCAAACTCTTCCTGTAGTAAAAATGGCTGCCATGTTATTTCACCTGCTTCTCGATTTGAGCTAAATAGGGTCGAATAGAAATTTTGGTATCAACCATTTTTTTGACGCCGGCTTTGACTTTAGCCATTTCCACGACGAGCATTCGTTTGCACGTGTTACAAACAATTCCGCCCAACATTCCTGTGGGTCTGCGTTGTGATTTTGCTTGTTTGGCCATGCGTGAGCGGTTGGCTCCGTGGGCTACTCCGTGCAGTACGCTTTTGCAGATAGCGCAGCGGAGTTTCTTGTGTTTCTTTCCTTTAGTCACCATGCGGGTGGCTTTAGCAGTTCGTCGGAAGCCGCGGAGTTTTCGTCGTTCGGATTTATTGGGCATTGTTCATCGTTCCTTGTTTTTTTTCATTTTTTTCATCATACATGTTCAGCACATGGTTCACAACCATTGAGATGAGGAAACTGCATAGCACGTAGAACCAGAACCAATCTCCTTGCGCCCAAACTAAATTGAGCGGAAAAAAGAGGTTGACTTTTGTTCCATTGTATGCGCTTGAAACCAAACCAAATAATGGGAGAAACACCACCATGTTGACTATCATCAACTTGGGCATGCTCTTCATTGTTTGCGTGGACAAATCCAACATTTCTTTTTGGACGCGTTCCACTTCATTTTTGTCGGCTTGGTCTCCTTTTTTCATCAACTCCTTGAATTCTGCGTTTTTGACCTTCATTGCTTTTTGAACGCGGCGCATTTCCTTTCGGTTTCCAAAAACCAATTGGACCACTTGTGTAATGACCGCGAATGCCGCGGAAATCAGCACGAGTTGCATGGCCGGATTCTCAAACATAGGGGTTTTTGCTGGTCGATTGCTCCTATTTTTAGACCCCTTTTTGGGGGTCGTTCCAAGGTAATTCCCTGGGGGAACGTTTTAAAACATTGGGAATTATTCGACCATTTTCCTCCTCTTTTATTTCTCTCCGAAGAATCCCTTCAGCGCGGGGTGCATATCCATGAGTTGCGCCTTGGCTAATTCTTCGTACAATCGGTATACTATTCCACATGCGAGCAAGACTCCGGTTCCAGAGACCAAGGAGGCCACCGTAATATCGGATAATCCCGCGAGCAGGGCCACGAAAACAGAGCCCAACACGGTGACGTGTGGAATATAGCGGTCGAGGACCTTTTGCATAATGCGGGGATCGCGTCGGAAGCCGGGAATGCTCATTCCGCTGCGGTCGAGTTGTTCCGACACGGCTTTGCTTCCTTGTCCGCCTAATTCAATCCAAAATTTTCCAAAAATAACACACGTGATGATGAGCACGAGCAAATACACGATGGCTTGTGCAATCTCCATGGCAGTGGTGGATGTAATTCCAAGCGTGAGCAATCCTTCCAGCAGAGAAAAACTTCCTCCCACGCGCGGGGAAGTAGTCATCCATGAAAGCCCGGAGAAGAGTGTATTCACGTACGGAATTCCTGCGGTGAGTGCTGTCCACAATTGGATGTTGGCAAATAGCGCCGCGGCCAGAATGACAGGCATGTTTGACACGTACAAAAATTTCACAGGGTATCGTCCGCCCGCGCCGGATTGTCCCATGGCAATGGGAATGTTCACGTGCATTCCTTCCGCAAAAACAACGGCGAGGAAAATCAATATGACAAACAATATTGGAACGAGTCCCACAAACGCAGCGTACGCGTTTCCTTCAATGAGGGATTGTCCAATCGTGAAAATTCGTCCTGCGCTTCCGAATGCATCAACCGGTCTAAACACTTGCCAGAAGAATCCTTGTGCGACTCCTCCTGCAATGAATAATCCAATTCCGCTTCCAATTCCCCATTTTGAAACGAGTTCATCTAAGTAAAGTAAAATGATGGAGCCTAATGCAATTTGCAAAACGACAAACAAAAACATTCCCGGTGCGGCGGATAAGAATCCTACGCCCGGCAATCCAAATCCTAAGAAGGCAGCTCCTTCAAAGAATGATAATAGAATCGCGAGCAATTTCTGCGTCGCGGTAAAGCGTGCTTTGTTTTCGGGGATGGATAAATCAAATTGAATGATTCCTCCACCCACGAGCAATTGTAACACAATGGATGCAAGCACAATCGGACCAATTCCAACCGTGATGAGCGAACCAATGTCGGATGCGAGAATCGTTTGCAATGCTTCTACTTGCTGAACCGATTGTCCTGAAAGTCCAATGAGTTCGATTTGTCCCATGATGAAAAATAAGAGCAATGCTAATCCGGAGAATAACATTTTCTGCATCAACGGGGGAGCAGTGGTAGGTCTACGTACTTCAGGAAGTAATTTTAGAATGGGGTCGAGACGCTCGAAGAACGAAGTCATTCAGCATCTCCTTCCCCAGCGGACGGGTCTCGGGCTTTCGCCTCGCCGCCGGCTGTTTCAAATTGGTCTGCAATTTCACCATTCGCTTCTTCGATTTTGGTGCGTGCTTTTTCGGTGACGCGGACGTTTTTCACATACCATTCGCCTTTCACGTCGCCGCTTCCAAGCAGAGTAGAAATTCCAATCTTTGATCCGTCAATGACAATCATTCCATCGTCTTCGACAACTTTTCCTTGTTTCATCCATTTGTCAATTTGAGTAGAAACTTGTCCCACGTTCACTGCTTTTCCTTTGGGGTGGAACGTGTGCAACGTTGTTTTGATTCCGAATGTCATCCAGTATTTGGAGAACTTGTGCTTGTGTGAACCGGCGCGTCCGACACCACCGCGGTTTCCGGAACCTCTCCAGTTCTTCGTGTCTCCGTGTCCATGAGTGCGTTCACCCAATTGTTTGTTGGCGCGTCTTCGTTTTCGTACAACCATAAGCATTCATCCTTTTACATCATTTTCAACAGTAAAGCGTCAATTCCACTCTCGTGAAATCCAAGCGGGCCTTTTAATCCCACTCCTTGCTTGATTCCGATTCGACCAAATCCTTTGGAAGGAGAGTTGAGTCGGAACACAGGCTTGATTCCAATTTTTTTCAGAGTGGTTTTTCCTTCCGCGAGTGCTTTGGCCAACGCGGCAATGGAATCCATTTTGTGGCTCTTCAAAAATTCCGTCGTGAGGGGTTTGTCTCCCTCTAATCGAGCGCGTTTTTCCAAGAGTGTCGTGAGTGTCTGCACGTTCACGGGACCATAGGCAGCGTGGTCTTTCACTTGGTGGAGCATTCCATCCACGGATGGATTTTTTTCCACTAACACGCAGTGGTTTTTTCGGTCGAGCTGCAATGTTTGCAGTGCGCTGCGTGTTTCAGGTCGGACATTTTTGAGTCCTCGAATGCGGACAATGGCGTACATTACTGGTGTCCCCCTGCGATTTGACTAAATTTGCGCTGCATATCCGGAGACATGCGCACACGGTTCAATTGTTCAATAGCATTGTAGGCGGCGCGAACATAGTTTAGTTTGGTGTCCGAGCTTCCTTTTGTTTTTCCCCAAACATCGGTGATTCCAGCAAATCGGAAAACGTCTTGAATTTGTTTTCCAACCACTAAGCCAGTTCCCTGCGGCGCAGGATAGAGTGTGACGCGCACCGAGCCGGCTTTTCCGGTTACTTTAAACGGAACACTTCGTGTCGTGTTGGAAAAGTCTTCCCAACTTCCGCTGCCCACTTTCACAGGCATGAGTTTGAGTCGAGCGTCTCGTCCGGCTTTTCGAATGGCGGGAAAGCGTTCCTTGTCGGAGCCCATTCCTAATCCGATGTATTTTTTTCCGTCTCCCACTAAGACGAATGCGGCAAAGTTGAATTTTCGTCCAGAGGCTCGAACATAGGTTGTTTTGCGCGTGTCAATCATTTGCTCTTGCAAATCCGGCACTAACATGTCGATGATTTCGCTTTCGAGGATGGGCAAGTGTCTCGACCACAATTCTTCCATGGTTTTGACTTCACCTGATTTGACAAGGCGTCCCGCTTCTGTTTTGGGAGTCCAATCGTCAATGACTTGCTGTTGCTCTCGAGATAATGAACCAGTGGCTGATGCTTCCATTTCTTTCAACTGTTCATCTGTCATGAGTTCTTTTCGAGAGACTTCTCCTCGTCGCGGTCCGCCGCGAGGTGCTCCGCGTGCTCCGCCGAATCCACCGCGTGCTCCGCCAAATCCGCCGCGTCCGCCTCTTCCTTCGCGAGGAGGTTTTCCGCGTGGAGCAAATCCACCAGGTCGTCCGGATCGGGGGGGTCGTTTCTTTTCGTCACTCATGCTTTAACACGCTCATCAATTGTTTTCTTGGTTGTTTCCACCATGGATGAAAATTTTTCCACGGAGACTTTTTCTTTCACGTATACTGCAAATTGGCTGCGATTCATTTTAGAAGGCTCCTTTTGCGCATACGCATCCACATGTTTTCCGGCTAATCGTTCAACTTTAGGGAATGAAACGGGGTCGGCTTTCACGCTGATTCCTGCATCCACCATTCCTTTGATGGCGGCAAACAATCGTGTGCCGTGAATCGCGGGCTGAATACCTAAATCCACAATCACGTCGCCGCTCTTTTGTTTGACGGCGAGTTTTTTTCCGGCTAAGTATCCTGTCAAGTATGCGGCAGGAATGTTTCCGCCGTGTCCTTTGTATGTGTATTCGGATAATTCTTTCGTGTGGGCTGCAACGACAATCGTGTCGTTTCCTTTTTCGGTTTGCACAAGCTGCACGCTCAAGTTGTTGGTTGACTTTCGAATCACGGCACGTGTGAGTCCGCCTTTGACGAAGGCCAATCTCTTGGTGTAATTCGTTCGTCCTTCAGCGCGTCGGCGGAAAGGAGTTTGGAATGTGCTTGTTTTACTCATTTGGTTTCACCTTCCACCGTTTGCAATAAATGTTTCTTTCCGCGGAAATAATTTCCTTTGACGCGGCGATAATATTCGGAATAGGGTCCTTTCAATTTTCCTTCGGTCTTGAGAGAGCGAAGCGTGGTTCGCAATGCGCGCACGCGATCTTGCCACATTTTCTTGGGCTGTGAACGTGCTTTCTTGCTTCCGGTTCGTTTTCCTTGTCCTTGTTTTCGGCCCACGCGTTTCTTCGCATGTAAGATGCGTGCCGCTCCGCGGGAGTGACCTTGGTCTTTGCGCTTTCGCACAATGCGTTGCGCAACCAGGTTGCGAATGTCGTCTCGCGTCATGGCTTCTAATGCTTTGGTCATCTGTGTCGGGTCCACCCAAATTTTGGTTTCTCCAACGCCCATGATTTCGGCAGCCATTCGTTTGATTTTTCGGGGATTCATGTTAGTTCAACACCTGGATTTTTTTCTCATTGGCTATTTTGATGAGTGCAATTTTCTTTTTGCGTCCAACCGTTCCTGAGATTCGGGCGGCTTCGTGAGGTTTCATCGTGTTGAAATCTCGCGCGGACTGAATCAACACTTCGCGATACCCTGACGGATGCATGAAGCGAATCGCTTTGGGTGTGCGGTAGCCGGACTGCACGAGCATTCCGTCGTCTTTGCGCAACAGCATGTCTTCTCCGCGGGGCTTTCGCCACTTGTCATATTTTGGATTCTTTCGCGTGCGCAAATTCTTCTTTCCGAATCGTCCCCAGAAAACGGGTTTCCATTTTCCGAGCAAATCGTCTTGGTTTTCTTTAACGTCATCTGTTTTCTTGACTTTTTCTTTTTTGACCCAAGCTGCTTTCGTTCCTTTTTTCTTAGCAGGTTTGTTTCCAGCCGATGTTTTTTCGACTTTGGTTTCTTTCGCGCTTGTTGTTTTTTCAGCTTTCTTAGCAGGTTTGGTTTCTGCTTTCGCTTCGTGCGCGTGAGTAACTTCTTTCGCTAAGGGAGGGTGCGTGTTTGTGTGCGTGTGCGAAACTTCTTTGGCTTGCGCCACAGGCGGATGCTTCGCCGGAGTCACTGTCGTGTTGGATGTGTTCATGTTTTTCTCCGTGCTCATGCTGATTCTCCCTTGCTAGTAATGTAAATTCCATCTTGGAAGACGCGCTGGTCTTTCTTCGTATCGCGGGTCGCTTTTTCCATGTTGGCAGCGGTTTGTGAAACGTCTTCGACGTTGTTTCCCGTTACGGTAATGTCTTTTCCTTTGATTTCGACTTTGGTTTCTTTTCCAACAATCTTGCTTAATCGAGGATTTTTTTCTCCTAAATAGTTGGAGACTTCCACGAGGTTTCCTTTGACTTTAATGTTCATGGGGAAGTGCGAGTGGACAACGGATAACTTGTACGTATATCCTTTTTCCAATCCCTGAATCAAATTTTTCACGTGTGATTCGATGGCGTTGAGAATGGCAAACGTGTGTCTTCGCTCGTTGAGGGGCGTGACTTTGATGTCTTGTCCGTGGACTTCAATGGTAACTTCGGGCGTGGCGAGTGCTTTGTGCACGGTCTTTCCGCCTTTGGTTAGCGTGAGCGTGCCGTGCTGGAAGCTAATAGCAATCCCTGCCGGAATGGCAATCGTGGTGTGGGTTGTTTTGGCCATAGTGGTATCCTCGTGGGAATGTTTTTTAGTAGATGTAGGCGAGCAATCGTCCTCCGATGGCTTTCTCTTTACTTTCAGCGTGCGTCATCACACCTTGCGAGGTTGAAACAATAATAGTTCCAATGTCTCGCGCGGGTAAGTATCGCATTTCGAAGCGTTCAAACTCATTCTTTTTCACCGCGTAGCGGGGCTTGATGGCTGAAACGTGGTTGATTTTTCCGAGCAATTCAACTTTGTACATCTTTTTGTGTCGCTCTGCAACCTCTTCCACATTCGAAATGTATCCTTTTTCCTTCATCACGCGCAAAATTTGTCCCAATAATTTGGAACCGGGTTTAATGATAATGCTTCGTTTGGAGGCGGTCTCGCTGTTTTGAATGTGCGTCAGCGCATCGGCGATTGGATCGATTTGACTCATCTTTTTTCCTCCATTAACTGTACTTCTTGAAACCCATCATTGGGGCGAATTGTTTGAAGCATCGTCTACACAAGTTGATGCCGTATTTGTGCACCATTCCCTTGTTGTTTCCGCAGTTCTTACAATAGCTATTTCTTCCTTCCTTGGGGCGCTTTTTTTGTTCAGCTTTCATTTTTGCTTTAGCTTCGTTTATCATGCACCGTCACCCCTGGATTTTCTCCACAATGTTTGTTCCAAATGTCTCGTGAACGAAGTTCATGGCTTCGTCTTTCGTAATCATGTGTTTCTTTCCAATGCTCGCAGGTCGGACGCGTCGTTTTTTGATGCGGTAGCCAGGCCGTTCAAGTGTCACAAGGACATCGAATCCGCGAATTCCTAATTTAGGATCGTATTTTGCTCCGGGCAAATCAATGTATTCTTTGATTCCGAATCCAAAGTTTCCAACCTTGTCGAAGCAGCGCTTCGTGAGCGTGTTTTCTTTGGCTTGCAATGCGGTCTTCAAGAATGCGTGTGCTTTTGTTTTGCGCAGCGTGACTTTAAGTCCAATGGGCAGTCCTTCTCGGATTCCCCACGTGGGAATTTTCACTTTACAGCGCGTTTGCACAGGTGTCATTCCGGTGAGTTTCTTCATGATGTCAGAGGCCTTGTTCAAGGGTTCGCCGGTCTGTCCCACACCCATGTTAATGGTGACTTTCTCCACGCGAATGGCGCGCATCGTATTTTTGGTGTTAGTCGTTGTGGAAGTCATTTGGCTTTCACCCCATTTGTGAGTGTCTTCAACCAATCAGCGGTGTGAGAGTCAATGACCATCACATTCACAGCGGTTGTTTGGAATGTGGCATTTCCTTCAGAGAGGCTCACGAGTTTGTCGCGCTTCATCGTTCCTTCTAAGATGGATTCGATTTTGGCAACTTCTCCCACGTGAGATCCGCCGGTAATCAAAACGCGGTTTCCTTTGGCGAAAGATAAGTGTTCGCTGACTTTCGTTCCTTCCACGTTGGTCAAAACCGAATCGCCCACATTGATTTTTCCGTCAATTCCGCGGAATGTTTTTCCGTCGTGCGTTTGAATCATGAGTTTGTTTCCTTTGGCGAGTTGTTTTGAAACCACTTTCACAGGTTTTGTTTTGAGTGCGTTCTCGCTGGCTTCCATCACTTTTAATCGTCCTTTATCATCCAGCACCATTCGGTAGTTCTTTTTCAGACTGGGAATAGTGAGCGTGTCAAATAATCCTACGGAGAACTGGTGTGACTTTCGGACTTTTCCATCCACTAAAACAGTTCCTTTCGAAATAATTTGTTTGGCTTCGCGGAGTGTTTTTGCCATGTTCAGCATGTCGCGCACGATGAATCCTAATGGAACGCTCGTGAGTTGGTTATGCGTGCCGGGCTTCTGTCGAATCGTCCAAACGAATTCTTTTCGTTTGAGGTGGCGAATCGTTCCGACGGAGAGTCGCTTTTGCTTGTTTACCGTTCCTTTGCTTGACATATTTTACTGCTCCTTTCCACCTGTTTTTTTCTCAGCTTTTGCTGGAGTACTTGAACTTTTTTTGAATCGTTTTTTGTCTTTCGCATCTACTGCGGTAATCATAATGTTGCTCGGTCGGAATGCGAGGAAGGCTTCTTTTCCATCCGTCTTTTTGCGCATCACGCCTTGAATGTAAACTTTGTTTCGCTTTCGGTCCACTTGGTTGACGTTTCCTGTTTTTCCAACGTAGTCTCCGCGCATGACTTTAACGGTGTCTCCCACTCTCAAGGGGATGGAGCGCACCGCGTATTTCGTGCGGAGGTCCTTTGACAAGTGTGCAGCCATGTTGCTTCCTTGCAGTCGCAAGTCTGCTTCATACACGGCCTTGCGTTGCTTTCCGGGGTTAATCGTTCCATTCATACACGTTCACCTTACACGACTCCGGCGGAAATTCCTGCAATCTTAGGAAAACGCTCGGCGACTTCTTTGGCAATGACTCCTTTCACTTCGGATGCTTTGGGCAATCCTTTTTCATCAACCAAAACAACGGCGTTGTCTTCGAATTTGATGCGTGTTCCGTCCGGTCGCTTGTATTCTTTCTTCACGCGCACAATAACAGCTCGTTCAACTTTTGAGCGGATTTGAGGCTTTCCTGTTTTCACCACAATGTTCACCATGTCGCAGATTCCTGCTTTAGGCTGCATTCGCTTTCGAGCGGTGTGGCGGAACACAGAGATAATTTCCACAATCTTCGCACCTGAGTTGTCGGCGCAGAAGCATCGTGATTTTTTCGTGAGTCCTTTTACAGGAGAGGCACTAATGGCTTTCATGCGGATTCCTCCAGGTGTGTTTTTTCTTCTTTAGTCTTCGTGTGCTTGACGGCTTCATTCATTTCTTCGTGCGTTGCTTCCAAGCGCGCGCGTCCGACGATTTCAGTCACAATGAATGCTTTGGTCTTGCTGATCTTGCGTGTCTCGCCAATTTTAACGATGTCATTTTCCTTCGCGTTGATGGTTTCAGGATTGTGCGCGTGTACTTTTGAGCGGACTTTCTTGTATCGTTCGAACTTCGGAATGTACACGACGATTTCGCGCAGCACGGTAACCATTTTGGGTGTTTTGGCACTAACGACTTTTCCAACAAATTCGTTTCCGCGAACGGGATACTCAGTTTGAGCTTTTTGAGCGTGTTTGGCTGTCTTAGGCATAGTGCTTTCCCCCGTTCTTTAATCGTTCAATCGGATTTCCCACTAATTCGTGTCCTTCGATTTCAACGATTTCTCCATCTAAGTCAAAGGCGAACGTGCTTTCGTTCTTGGGCAGTTTTTTTTCCGTGTTATTCATATCAATCACAATTGTTCGCTGTGTTTCGTCAACCATTTTTCCAAACAATCCTTTCTTGCTCGCGTCCACACTCTCAACGACTTTCACGTTCAGTCCGATGAGCTCGTGAATGGGAAGCACTTTCCCGGTGAGCGTGTAGTGGTTTGTTTTAATCATGGATTGAGTTCTCCTTGAAGCCTTCTTGGATGAGGATTTTTTTCACTTCTTTTTTGTGGTTTCCCTGCAACTCGATGCGGCTTCCTTCCATGGTTCCGCCGCACGCAAGTTTGCTTTTCAACGTTTTTGCCACTTCTTTCGCAATGGATTCTTCCAGACCTTCCACGATGGTAATATATTTTTTGAATCGTCTCTGTTCTGTTCGAATCGTAATTTTTTGACTTTCCTTGGCGATTTGTCCGCAAACACAAATGTTTTTGGGCAATCCGCACGTGGCGCATACCGTTTCCATCCTTAGTGTTTCACCTCTCCTTTTTTGGCTGATTTATTTTTTGAAGAAACTGATTTGACAGCGTTCTTTTTCGCAGCCATATCTTTCTCTTTCATAATGGTAAAGATTCGCGCGACTTGCTTGCGCAATCCTTTTGCTTTTCCGGGATTTTCCGGTCGTGTATTCGTTGACTTGGTTGCTTTCTCGCGTGCGAGCTCGTTCTTCAAGTCAGTAAGTTTGATGGTCAATTCCGACACACCCATGTTTCGAATTTCGGTCAGCTTCTTATTCATGCGGCATGACCTCCTTCCGTTTTGGTTGTTTCAGTGGTTGATTTTTCATCTGCTTTTTTAGCGTGCTTTTCTTTCTTCGCCGCTTTTTTGGTTTCTGTTTTTACTTCGGTCTTTTCAGCCGCTGTTTCTTCGGCTTTGGCTTCGGTAATCACTGCTGAAACCGCTTCTGTTTTCACTACGGCTGCATCGGTTGCGCTGGCAACAGGTGTAGGGTTTTTGCGCTCGCGCAAAACTTGTTTAACATCCACTTTGTCCGGGAAGAAAACGCCCGGTCGAATAATGCGAACCGTCACACCAATCGCACCCACTTTAGGGTACGTTGTAACCTTGGCTTCGTCAACCAATTTAGTTTGGTCTCCGACTTTCTTCATGTATCCTTTGATGAAGCGCACTTGTTTCTTTCGTCCGCCTTTTCCAGCGAGCTTTCCGGAGAGAATGACTTCCATTCCTTGTGCGCCCGCGCGTTCAATGTCTTGAACCGTGCGGAATGCCACGCTTCTCCAGGCGAATCCGCGTTCAATCATGTTCTTCATTTTGTCGCAAACCGATTTGGCGTCCAAGTCAGGTGTAGTAATTTCTTTAATCTCGAGTTGGGGGTTGTCCACTCCATACACTTTGGAAATGGTTTCCGTGAGTGTGCGAATGTTTTGTCCGCCTTTTCCGATGGCTAATCCAGGTCGTGAAACGTTGACAATGATTCGTGTTACAAGAGGTGTTTTCACCATGTCGAATCCAGTGAATCCGGCTCGGCCGAGTTCCTTTTTCAAGTACTGGTGCAATTGGACTTTTTTGAGTCCTTGTTTGACGAACATTTTTTCAATCATTTATCGCACCTCTCGGACAATAATTTCAATGTGCGTGCTCTTGGCTTTGCGCGCTTTTCCATTAATTCTTCCTTGCGCCTGGTTTCGGATGCGCTGGAATCCGACTGATGCGGTCGCGTGCACAATTTGCAATTTTTTAACATCCAATCCTTTTACATCCGCGTTAGCTCGAACGGAGTTCAACAAGTTCAACCACACTTTACATGTGCGCTGAGGATATCGTCCTGCTTTCGTTCCTAATGTGGCTTGTCCTTTTCGGTGGGGGACTTTCTTGTGATATGTTCGCAAGGGCAAATATGTTTTTTGCTCGGCCACATCGTTCAAGAATTTCTCGCTCGCGTCCAACATTTTTCCTTTGAGGATGCGGGAGATTTCTAAACTATATTTCACACTCGCCGGCTGGTTAGTCGAAATGGCTCGGGCCATGTGTTCAGCATCGAACGTTCCAACATAGTTGTAGTTTGTTTTGACCATCGTATTCACGTCCTTACTTCGCTGTCACCGCAGACGAACTCTTTGTACTTCCAATTCCAGCTTTTCCGTGTTTGACTTGCTTTCGTGTCAAAACGTATTCTCCTAGAACGTGTCCCAGCATCTCGGGCTGGATTTCCACGGGTTCGAATGAATTTCCTTTGTACACGGCCATCTTCAATCCCACCATTTGGGGGATGATGACGAAGTCTCGCGAGTGCGTCTTGATTGCCTTCGTGTTGGGGGGCAATTTGGCACCTTTGTATTGGGCGAATGCTTCCTGAACTTTTTCGAGCGTAGGCTTGTCGAGTCCGCGCACAATGCTTCGGCGGGCGCGCGAGTTTGTCAATTTGGCAAAATCGGCCAGCGTAAGCTGTTGCAATTCGTTGAGCGTCTTTCCCATGTAGGTAAATTCTTTCGCCATACGTTTTCGTCTCCGCTAGTTCTTCTTTCTCCGTCCAGTTCTCGATGAAGCAATCGCTCCAACCTTTCGTCCAGCCGGTGCTCCGCGAGCCGTTGACTTGGACTTTCCGGGATGGTGCTGTGATCCACCAAACGGATGAGAGTTGGGGTTCATGGCAACACCGCGCACAATGGAGTGTCTCTTCTTGCGCGCTTTCATCGCGTGGTGTTTCTTTCCAGCTTTAATGAAAGGCTTTTCGACGCGTGCGCCGCAGGAAACGCTTCCAATTGTGGCGCGTGCATCCGGGTGAACACGAATGGTTTTCGTGCTGGGAAGTTTGATGAGAACGTTGTTGGCTTCTTTCGTGACAACAAGTCCAAACACTCCGCTTCCGCGAACGAGTTTTCCACCATCACCGGGTCGAACTTCCACGTTGAAAACGGGTGCTCCTTCCGGGATGTATTTTACAGGTAAAATGTTTCCGATTTTGACTTCGGCTGTTTTTCCCATTTCAATGGTTTGTCCAACAGCTAATCCTTCCGCGGCAACATTGTATGTTTTGCGGTTGTCTTCGAGTTGAATGTGCGCAAGCACGGCTGTCTTCGTGGGGTCGTCCACAATGTCAATGACTTGTCCTAATACTTTTCCTTCGCGCTGAATAGGAGAGTAGGGCACGTAATGCAAATCCACGACTCCATTTTGACTCGCTTGAAAGCGGTTGGAGCCTTTTCCTCGGCGCTGGTGAATGAGTCGCTTACCCATATTAGATCACTCCCAATTTCGCCGCGAGTTCTTCGGCTTTGAATTTCTTATTGAGTTTAACAGTAACTTTCTTTCGTCCTTTCATGTCATTCACGACATTCACTTTGTCCACTTTAACGTGGTAGACTTTTTCCACGAGTTTTTTGATGTCCGTTTTCGTGGCTTTTTCAGTTGCAATAAAGGAGAGTTTGTTTTCTTTTTCGATGGCGGTAATAGCTTTTTCCGTCATGAGAGGATATTGAATTAATCCAAAGTCAGCTAATTCCATGGCAAATCCTTTCGTGGATTTAGCAGGGGCTTTCTCTTCTTTCTTCGCGGTTGCTTTTTCGTCCGCGACTTTGGTCTTAGCCTTTTCTTCTAATTTCGCTTCTTGCGCGTTGGCAGCGAATGCTTTTTCAGCCATTATTGACCACCCTTCTTCGCGAGTGCGTGCACTGCTGATTCGGTCCAGATGGTTAAGCGTCCGGCCAATGCACCGGGAGCTAAGTGTTCGGCGTTCAAGCTTTGAACTTGCACCACTTCAACACCCGGCAAGTTTCGTCCGGCTTTGTAAACGGGCTTTGTTCCGTCGGTGACAATCAATAATGATTTTTTCATTCGGAATCGCATTCCGCGGTTTTTGTTTTTTCCCGCGCGCGTGCGTTTACTGTCTTTGGCTTTTTCCACATCTTTCACAACGTGCAAAGCAGTTAATGCTTTGACAATATCTTTTGTCTTCGCTGTGTTTTCAAACGTGGCGTCCACAATCAAAGGGAAGACTTTGTCATCAAATGTGTGTCCGCGTGCTTTGACAATTTTGGCGTTCACGGATGCAGCAATCGCAGAGGCAATGGCTTTCTTTCGTTCTTTCACATTGATGCGTTCTTCGGTAACCGTTTCAACTTTCGGACCGTGCGCGCGAGGTCCGCCTACGGCTTGAGGGACGGAAGCAACTTTTCCGTATAAGATTCCGCGCTTGTTTCGCAAACGGGGCAAGCGGGCGTGTCCAACGTTAATTGTTTTGTGCATCGTGGGCTTTCCGCGGACACCGATGTATTCCGCAGTGTTCATGCGTCCGGCACCGCGTTTGTGTCCAAAAGGTTGGACGCGCGTGGATTGCACGGCAAGCACGGCTCGCTTGATGAGTGTAGGATCATAATGCGTAGTGAAAATGGTCGGGAGTTGAATGTCTTTGACTTTGACACCATCTCGAGAGAAAACGGCAGGCATTACAATGCACCTCCCGTCGTTGAAACATATTTCACGGGACCAATCTTGTAGTGGTTTGAAGGGTCGGGTCGAATACATTCGCGCATTCCCACGAGTCGCTTTACTGGACCCGGAATGCTTCCCACGAGGAGAATGAATTCGTTGTTGACGTTTCCATAATGTTCGAATCCTGATTTAGGATTGAGTTTGGTGGCGTCGTTGCTAATCTTGAGAATGTGTTTGTTGAATTCGGTTCGATTGTGATATCCTAATTGTCCGGGTCGTGCAACCGAGAACTGAACCGTTCGCGGGTTGAGCGGGGAAATACTTCCAACCGTTCGGATGTATTTTGCTTTAGGTCGGAATGTCTTAATTCCAAATCGTGCAATCACACCACCCATTCCAAATCCGCGCGTCACGGCTTTGACATCAATGGATTGGCTGTCTTTGAAAACTTCAGACACTGCAATGGTTTGTCCGAATTTTTGTTTGGCAAATGCGAGTTGTTCTTCAACCGTTCCGGATAATGCGACTTCTGCAATCTCGGCTTTTTTGGAACCGAAAGAGGTTTTTTCCGGGTGCGTGTGTACGAGCAAGCGGATTTGGTCAATCTTTCCTTTCATTTCTTCTAATTTTTCAAATGTCAATGCGTGCTTGTCAACTTTAGAATGAGAAGCGTTCTTCTTGTGAGTAGATTTTGTTTTGAAATTTTTTAATTTTTTGAGAACAGGCTTTTCGAGTTTGTCTACGCTCAATTCACCCATCACGTGCAAACCATATGCGTCGTGATTGTATGCGCGCACACCAAATACTTGTACAGGGGGGCATTCGATAACGGTGGTGGGGATTTGCATATCTTGCTTATCCATTTTTCCGCCGGCGTGCAACGATTGGGCGACTAAGTGGACCATTCCCACTTTGTATCCAAAAAAATTCAAGGGTTTCGAGGGGCCTTTCAGTTCGGGGAATGAGTTGAAGGAAGGCGTCTGCTTGTAAGCTCGCTTCCGGGGTCTGTGCATCAGACTTCCCTTACGGGGATTGTGTCGCGCGCGAACCATGTTTTTTTCCTCGTGTGTTTGGCTTAAACGA
Source organism: uncultured archaeon (assembly GCA_964480705.1). Lineage (GTDB taxonomy): Archaea > Iainarchaeota > Iainarchaeia > Iainarchaeales > VGJJ01 > VGJJ01. Next base: position 45,885 of record CAYZPC010000002.1, read on the forward strand.
GGCAAAAATGCGTCAGAAAAAGGGTATTTTTCTTCAGCAGTTACCGAACCTTTTTGAGAAAAAGGCTCATTGAAAATGAACCTCTTCCAATCCGGCAGTTTGCCTCTATTCTAATCAAAATCCCTTGGGAAAGCTATATAAACAAACCGCCCGCGCGGCCGTTCATAAAACACCCCCAATGGTCAATTTACCTTATTTTACTCTATTTTTGGCTTTTGGGGAGCCAAATTTCATCCATTTCATCAATGGGTGACTTTTCAGACCCCCTCATTATGTAGTTTTCAGGGGCGTCATTAGATGCGTGTTGGGAAACGTACCAGAGGCCGATAACAGCCAATAACACGAGGATGCCCAACCAAAATCCCCCGCCCTGAACAACAAATCCAGTAATGGCGTTGGCAGCTGCAACAATCGGAATCTCATTCGTGGGTGCCGCACTCCCTTGGGAGGAAGGTGCAACGTTTTCCAATTGAATCGTGTGCGTGTTGGTGTAACCGGCACTGATTACCTGCACGATTGCAATGCTTTTTCCCGCAAACATTTCAGCAGGAATGTACACGAGTGGCGTGTCTAATCCCGTGAGTTGAATTGTTTTTGAAAATGTTTGCGTTCCCGGTTTTGCAATCACATTCAGTGTGACTTCCTGCGTGAATGTGGATTTATTTTCTAATTGCAATGCGAATTCGCGCGCACCATACAAGTTGAGCAGTGCGGGCGCGTTCACCAATTGCACCGGCGCATCATCCAATCCTGAAAACAACACGACACTTGTTTGGTCGGGTACCGTGCATCCTTGCAAATTTGTTTTGATAGTAATAATTTGTTCCGCATTGGTGTTTGAAACAAAAAGTGTTTGCAATTTCACCGTGTCGGCGGGAATAATTATTTTGGATGGAGAAATAGTTCCGCTCGTGCTTGAAATATACAGTGTTGCATCATATGCGAGAGGGTTGTTGAACAGCACATCAATGCTTTTTTCTCCGCGCAGCACCGTAATGGGTTTCAATCCCGCATAAAATGAATTGCAGGATGCATTTTCCGTTCCAATGAAGCGGTATTCAAATCGTTTGGCATTCACGAGGCAGCTTCCTCCGTCCGTGAAGTGTCCTTTTACCGTGAGGAATGCATTTGCATCGAATGTTCCTGCATTGGAATATCCAATCGCGTCAAATGCAATTTCTTCCGAGGATTGTGATTCAACTTTCACAGGATTTGAAACCGGCTCGAATGCTACTTGGTAATTCTTATCTGCAAACGTGTATTCGTCCACGTAAAAATGCTGGTCGGCATTATTGATGAGTGAGAACGTGTGTGAAGTTGTTTCGCCGGCACGCACGGAGACAAATGGAATGTTCACATTCAATTCAGTGCACACACCTGTTTGCACACCCGTGTCTTCTACCGTCACATCAAATGTTTCAGAGATGTCAGAGAATGAACAATCATATCCATTTTCAAATTCTCCGCGAATTTCTACAAACACAGGATTTGTTTCATCGTCCGACACGCCTCGCGCGTCAATTTCAATCGTGTATGAATTCGTTCGGTTATTTTGAAGATTTTTTTCAAAATCAGAATCGGAAAAAGGAGGTTCCGCAGCGGCAGTGAATGAATCGCCGTCATCAAATACATCAAATCCTTGCAGAGTAAAATCATTGGAGGAATTGTTTGTCACGCGAACCGTGTGCAAAATAGTATCGTTTTCATTCAACGTCACATCATCGGCTTCAATTTGAATGAGTGAGCAAACATCGTCGCCGTCTTGAATAGTTACGTTCACCGTGAATGTTAAATCGGAAAATTCACAATCATCATTGTCTTCAAATTCTCCGCGGAGTTGAATGCGAAACGTTTCTTGTCGGTCGCCGTTTACATCGACGGTGTCGTAGCGCAGACGCAAGTCTTCGGATTCATCTTCGTTGATTTGATCCGGAAAATCATCCACGCTGATATCCAAAAAGGGACTTGACTCTTGGACGCGCACGTCGTCTAATTCAAAGTCATCATTTCCATTGTTTTCAATGTCAAATGTAATCAAGCGGTTGTCGCGGTCTTCTGCAAACGTAACCGAAAGAGGAGAAATATCAATATCATTACACGAACTCGCAGCATAGCTCAATGAGAGCATACTGCCGAACATCAGGAGCAAAATTCCAAAGCGAAGGGCGTGAAGCATGTATATAATATCACCCAGAACCATTAAATAAGAATACTTTTCCCGTGAATGAGTGAAGAATTAAACGAGGGAATAACGGCCATTAACGAAGTGTTTGAACGAACCCGCCCTTACTGCGGATGACCATCTTCTTCCATCATTTGCTTCAACCGACGCAAAATCTCTTGTTTTTCGTCATTTGTCGGTGTTTTGGAAGTTTGTGGGGCGGTGGTTAGTGCTCCTTCCAATTGGGAGGATTGTCGCTGAAGGGTGTTTTTGAGCTCGCTGGGGATTCCCACATCATTGTCTTTTTCTTCTTGGGCTTTACGGTGTTCTTTTTCTTTCTGGGATAAATAGTCCAAATCCGAGGCAGATAGTCCTTCCACATCCTCGAAGGGCAAACTCTCCAGCGCTTCTTCTTCACTAATTTCCTGCTCCATCGCCGATTCCATTCCACTTGAATGCGCGGGCGCCGAGGGGGCGGTGTAGGCATCAGCGTCTTCGACTTTCAATTCTTCATCAATAGACGCGCGTATTTTTTTCTCAGGTAAAACAGGTCGAGCCGCAGTATCTATGGTTGCAATTGAATTTTCGCGCGAGTGAGATGAATCATCAGTTGAGTGTGTTCCAAATGGTTGTTTCCACGGCATGGCATCACTCACGGAAGATGAAGGCGATTGTGCTTGGGGAGTGGTGCGTGCCACCCAGGGCGGAACATAGGGTGCTGATTTCGCAGCAGGAGATGGTGCGGACACTCGTGTAGGAATGGTTGCGGGTGAGGGAGTTGAAATGATTGGATTTTTTTCTGCAGTTGGCAATGGTGTGTTTACGCGCGGCGCGGGAGTAAATTCTTTTTTGGTTTCGATTGGCTCGCGCGCAGTATTCATGGGCAACGGAGCAGTAGGGTAAATGGATTTTTTTTCGTGAATGACCGCAGGCACGGGCTGAGTAAGCGCAGGCACATTTGTTTTTTCGCGTGCGATAGTTGCAATGTCAACTCGCGCAATGGAGGGAGGTGTTTGAGTAGTTTTCACGGGCGAAATGTCAGATGTTTTTTCACTTAATGGAGAAACGGTGCTCGCGGCTCGTGGAATAGGTGCGATGGGAGCAATGGGTTCTATGCTCGCGCGCGCGTTGGCAACAGCAGGGTTGCGTGCAGCCGCGGCATAAGGTGATGGAGCAGTTGATTTAATCGGGCTGGGCGAGACAGCAGGTGCAGTGGGAGGAGTTTGTTTTTCTCCAAATATTTTTTTCCAAAAAGATTGTTTGGGTGCAGATGATTTTGCTGCGAGCGTTGGCGTAGGAGATGGTTGCGCAGGCAGTCGTTGTGCGGGCGCAGGTGTTTGAGTGAGCATGCGTGCGGTTGGAATCGTTCGTTCTCCTGGAGGTAGAATGGGAGTCACGCGCGGCGCAGGGGAAGATGGGGGTGCGGCCTGTCGTGGAGAGGAAATGGGTGGAGCGAGTGGTTTGTTGGATGGAAGGGGTGTTGATGAAACGGGCGGCGCGCGCGGGGGAGCAGCGGCTTGTGCAGCAGTGGGAGATGGTTTGGGCAGGGTGGCAAGTCCGCGCTGAATGTAGGGCGGGTAAGGCATGTTGGAATAATAGTGTGGAACGCGCGGCGCGGGAGGCGCAGGTGATGAAGTTGTTGGTGTGGATGCGGGAGTGCGATTGGGTGCTTGTGGCAAGGACGGTGAAGCAAATGCTGATTTGGATGTTGTCGGATATACATTTTTGAGCGGCGCAGTGGGCGAGGGGCGAGAAGTGGTTGCGAGGTGAGTGTCCATTATTTCATCCAGTTGCTGCCGCATCGCTGCCTGTGCTTGCGTGCTGGCAACGGTAGGTTGAGTGCTTTGTAATGGAACTTTTTCTACGCGCGGTTTTCCAAACACGGCTAGAGAAATTTTTTTAGCAAATCCTGGAGTGAAATCGTTTCGGGGCAATTCGCCGAGGCGTTGTTTCTCTCTTCTTTTTTGGAGAAACTCATTGATTTCATCCACTTCTTCTTGGGCGGGCATGCGCCAAAAGACCGAGTTTGAGAATAAAAAAGAACTGTTTAAACGTGAAAAAAAGTGTAGGAAAAAGGTTTCCCTTTTTCCTTAGGTATTTACTGTTTTCGTCCGCGCCAGGCAAATATGCCAAACACAAGGAGCACGAGCAGTCCTAACCAGGGTAGGTTGGCGCCGGTGAATAGTCCTGTGAGTGATGCAGTGGTTGCCGCGGGGGCGGGAGCAAATACTTCTTCTGGAACACTTCTTCCATCGGCCTGTCCAATGATGAGGGGATTAGGACCCGTTTCGGTTAGTTCGATGGGAATAGGATTAGTCACGAGTGTCCCTGCGCTTGGATTGCTCGGCTTCACCGGGCCCACGACCCATAATGGGTTGAATGAAAAGAGCGGGGTGAATTCTTCTTCCGGAGAATTTTCTTCGGGTTGAATTGGGGGCTCGGGCTGCGGCTGGCAGAATACCGTATCGGCTGCTAAGCATGGATCAATGGGGCATCCGATAGTGTCACTGACAGTACATGGTGCAGGAGATGGAGGCACGGGTCCGACGGGCACACACCCGCCAGGAACAGTGCACGGGTCATTATTTCCGGTCGAAACTATTTTGGGAGTGCGGTGTTTTCGTCCCGACTCTGCCGGAACTATTTCTACCGCGTCAACAGCAGAATCATTTATCGAATTAATTTTACTTTCATTTTGTTTTTCATCTACGGTTTCATTTTCATTTATTTTTTCAGTTGAGTTTGTTGTTTCACTCGCGTCAGAAGAATTAGTTTCCGAAGGTGTTGCTTCGTTTTCTGCTGACGAGGAAGTAGCGTCGCTGGTCACTTCTTGCGCGTGAACAGTGGAGAATAGTGTCGCCATCACAAGTAATAGAATTACAAATGTTATTTGTCTCATGCAATTACCTCCAGTAATATACCGAGTGTGCGTCAATACCTGTTTTAATGAATCGGAAAAATGGTCGTATTAAGTGCGTTAACTCGCTTACCATTTTCCTCCGGCTCCACCGCCGCCACTCATTCCTCCGCCGAAGCCTCCGCCTCCTCCTCCAAATCCGCCCGTTCCTCCAAACCCACCTCTGCCAAATCCTCCGAATCCAGTTCCAGATGTTGCGGCGGCAGCCAAACTGGTTACGAGAGGATGTCCTGTGATGACAAAATAGAGAAAAATAAGCGCCACGGCGGTGAGACCGTAGAATGTTCCAAATAGAAAAAGAGTAACAAAACCAATGAAGCCCGTCATCCATATTCCCATGAAGAAAAGCAAAAAGGCGTTAGGGATAATGAGCGCACGCGGCAGGGATTTTTTTTGAATTGTTTGATAGATGCGAAACAGCGCGGCGAAAAATAAAATAATCACTGCAAAAATAAGTGTGAAACCCAATCCGAATAATTCACTATTTTCAAACGGGTCTGTTTCCTCATACTTTGACACCACGCTCGGATCATTTCGAATGTATGATTCCGCTTCACTCACTACCGCATTAATTCCATTCCCGTATTCTCCTGCACGAAAATTCGGAACCAAAATCTCTCGGCCCATTCGGCCTAACACAATGTCGGGCAACGTTCCTTCCAAACCATACCCTGTTTGAAAAAAATATTCGCGGTCATTTAGTGAAACGAGAATCAGCAGTCCATTATCCACGTCCGCTTGTCCAATTTTCCATGTGTCAAATACGCGTCCGGCGTAGAGAGAAACATCTTCCCCCTCCAGTGAGGGAATGGTAAGCACGGCAATCTCCACACTCGTATCTGTTTCTAATTGCTGCAAGCGTTGCTCGAGCGCGCTTTCGTATTCTCGCAATATTCCCGCGTCATCGCGCACAAAACCATCCGGAGATGGAACATCGAGCGCGTGCACGCTGGATAATGTAAAAAGTGAAATGAAAATAAAAAAAAGAATAAGGGGAATGTTTTTCACAAACATTCCTCCTTACGAAAAGTCGCTTGGAACCGTTGGAACGGTGCTCGCTCCTTCATCTGATTTGAAGAAGGGTTTGGGCGCATTTCCACCTACAAAAATACTATTGGGAATGAGAGAAATGTAGATGTTGTATTCTCCCACCGTCTCGTTGTAGCGTGTGCGTTCCGTGCTGATGCGATTTTCCGTTCCTTCTAATTGCACCATCAAATCTTGAAACGCGGCAGTGGCTTTCAACTCGGGATAATTTTCCGTAATCACGAGCAATTTTGAAAGTGTTGACTCAAATTGATTCGCCGTGTTGATTCGGTCATTCACATTTGTTTGTGTTTGCCACTGCGAGCGCAATGCTGTTAATTCAGTAAGCGTATCTTGCTCAAATCCTGCAACGCCTTTTACTGTGTTCACTAAATTTGGAATTAAATCGAAGCGTCGTTGATATTGTACTTCTACATTTGCCCATGCCCCGTTCACTTGTTGTTCGCGGATGGTTTCTCCATTGTATATTCCTACAACCCACATTCCAAGAATGAGTACGATAACAATTCCCGCGGCCAATGGTGCCCAGGATGGTAGTTGATTATTTTTTTCAGCCATGATTAACACCCCTTACAGTAGCACTGTGTTTTCAGTGTTAAAAAATGGCGGGGTAAAATGCGATAAAAAGAGTGAAAAAAAAGATAAGGATGGGCTTTCGCCCATTCCTTGTTTTATTTTAATTTAATGACCGGAGGCCATATTCCACACGGCTTTGATTCCCACAATTACTGCGGCGGGAGCCATGAGGCTGGCGATGTTGGCGAAGATGCTTCCGAGCATGCTTCCAACCGTCGGGATGAGAGCCCAATTAACGCTTCCTGCTACGAGCAATGCGACCACTGCCACTAAGAAGGATGTAATTTCTTTGTCGCTAATATTGAGCAATCCGATGATGATTCCCAAAATGACGAAGACTAATGGCAAGGTACTGGCAAATCCGCCAAAGACACCTGAACCCAAGAGTCCGATAATGATGGCCAACACCACTCCGATGATGAAAGCCCAAGAACCGTATTTTTGATCGATCATGGTTGAGACACCTCCTCGTGTCAAACTAAACTAACCCTGCAAGTGATGGTTTAAAAGAAAAACGTCAAACGCACAACTATTGTTCGGCGATGGGCGTAATTATGTGGTTAGTTAATGATGCAAAAAAATGTAAATATTCGAAGAAGACGATAAAAAAAATAGTTAAAAAAAATTAGAATAAAATCGACTTCACTTGTCTTTGAAATCGATTTTGATTTGAACATCTTCGGGAATGTCAATTCGCATTACTCGGCGTAACGTACGATCGTCTGATTCGACATCGATCATTCGCTTGTGCACGCGCATCTGCCATCGCTCATATGTTTCTGTTCCACCGCCACAAGGTGACTTGCGCGTGGGGATGAGCAATTTTTTCGTGGGCAAGGGGATAACACCCGAGTGTTTTACTCCGGTTTTATCCGCAACGTCCACAATTTTTCCGCAGATGTCGGACAAGGTGTCGTAGCTCGGGCTTGTTAATGTGATTCGGGCTTTTTGCATATCAGTTTCACCTTGTTCCGTTTTTCATCCAAAGAAATTATTCGCGGGGCGTGACCTTCAACACGACTCCCGCTGCGACTGTTTGTCCCATGTCTCGAACAGCAAATCGTCCGAGCGAGGGGAAGAGTTTGAATTCTTCAACCACCAAAGGCTTCTGCGGAATGATTTTCACTAACGCAGCGTCTCCGGCTTTCAAGAACTTGGGGTTCTCTTCTTGCACGGCACCCGTCTTCGGGTCCATTCGCTTCTTCAATTCTGCTAATGTGCAGGACATCTGAGCGGTGTGCATGTGGAACACAGGCGTGTATCCCACAGGGATGGCTGTCGGATGGTTCAACACGACAATTTGGGCTTCGAAGTCTTTCGCAACCATAGGGGGGTGTGTTTGGTGTCCAACCACATCTCCGCGGTTACAATCCTTTCGTTCCAATCCACGCACGTTGAATCCGATGTTGTCACCGGGAAGTGCTTGCGGTAATTGTTCGTGGTGGGCTTCAAGAGACTTGACTTCTCCGACTGCCTTTGAGGGCATGAAGATAATCTTGTCGTTGGGCTTGATGATTCCCGTTTCTACTCGTCCAACAGGCACTGTTCCAACTCCCTTAATGGAGTAGACATCCTGAATGGGCAAGCGCAAGGGCTTGTCGGTAGGCAATTTTGGAGCGGACAATGAATCCAATCGTTCTAACAACGTGGGACCGGTGTACCAGGGCATGTTGGTGCTTTTCTTAGCAACATTATCTCCCATCCACGCGGACACGGGGACGACTAAGAATTGTTCGTCGCGGAATCCGGCCATCTTTACAAGTTTGGTGGCTTCTTCTTTCACGCGTTTGAAGTCTTCTTCTTTGTATCCCATTTCATCCATCTTGTTGATGGCAACGGTGAGTTGTTTGATTCCCATCACGTTGGCCAAGAAAGCGTGTTCCTTGGTTTGCATCTGAGGACCGTCTTTACACGAGATAACCAAAACAGCGGCATCTGCTTGAGATGTTCCTGTAATCATGTTCTTGACGAAGTCTCTGTGTCCAGGCGCGTCAATAATCGTGAAGTTGTTGTTCTTTCCAGCAAATTTCTTGTAGGAAACGTCAATCGTAACTCCGCGTTCGCGTTCTTCTTTCAAATTATCCATGACGTAAGCGAAGGCAAATGAACCTTTTCCTCGGGCATCGGCTTCTTCCTTAATTTTGCGGTATTCGTTTTCCGCTAATGCTCCTGAATCGTACAGGAATCGTCCAACTAATGTGGATTTACCATGGTCGACGTGACCAATGAAAATTAAATTGATATGGGGCTTTTCTGCCATTTTTTATTCCTCCAGAACCTTTTTGTTGTTTGCAACCAACACTAAAGGGGAATTGCCACCCTTTCCGGCGCGGTATAAAACAAAAACCCCGGGCAACCATTTAAATAGGTAATGGGCGCAAAACGCGCAAAAGACCTTCCAAAGAAGGTTAGGGAGCCAATTTAGTAAATGTCACGGGCACCCGTACGAGGTTTCGGCGCAAGCCCCACCCGCCCGGGTTGTGATTGTCTTGGTTCTGCATCCAGTACAAATACACCGTGTCATTGGCCGTTTCAAAATTTCGGCTCGTGGAATCGTGGTCGATGATAGATGGATATGCTTCTTGGTCGATGCTCAATGCTTGCTGGGCGAGTGTGGGGTTGTCGCACGGCGGCCATCCTAAAACGGTTTCACGCAACAAGTGGGGTTTGCTCCACGTGATCAAATCACTAGACAGAATATACCAGAATCCGCACGTCAAAACCCCTGCGTCATTGTTCAACGTAGCTGCGCCCACGATCATGTACCGTTGCAAATACGTGTTGTACGTCAAGCTTCCATTCAGCGAACCATTTTTGGGCAGCACCACGGGAGTACAGAATAAATCCTGCGGATTTGCCGGTTCATTCGGATACGGATTAGTAAGTGGAATCGAAAAACTTTCTCCATTCCAAAATTTCCAGGAGGAAGGATCGCTCAAATTATTCGTGCGCATCACACACGCCACATCATCTCCTCCTTTTGGATTAGACAAGCGCCGCACCATCGCGTAATAGAATCCATCTTCTCGTTTCACAATGGTGGAGGGTTCCATGTACCCGTACGGCGCGGGTCGGTCAAATTTTTGCAAGCGCTGATTGTAATTTCCCGAGTTCGCATCCCACTGCAGAGGGAGGATGGCCACCAAATGGTTGGGGCTGGTAGGTTGAGTAAACGTGTGTCCGCCGTCCGTTGAGCGCGCGTAGGAAATAAAATTATACCAGCATCGGTTGCTCGGATCGGTAACACCAGGCAGGCACAATGGAGAGTAGGGGTCGTGATACTCGTTGTGCACGAGCGCATGAATGGTTTTTCCATCTTCCGTGTATGTGGGACCGACCCACTCTTGATGGTCAAATGTTTCAACCGGCCATTTATCTCCGCTGCGCAGCACGGGTGTGCAGTCTCGGTGCAAATCATTGAAAGTAGTGCCGTACATCCAATAATTATCCGGCGCGTTTCCTGATGCGAGAACTAATTCTCCGAGATGATTGCGAAAGGGATGCGCCACCATGTCGGGCAAATCCATTTGAGCGCACGCATCTTCTTGATAATCAAAAACCGTTTCTTCGCTACCGAGGGTGAGCGTGAGTGGAACATCCGCAGCTTCTTCTGGAGTAATCACACGGCAGTCTGCGGCGCATAATATTTCATTTTCAATTCCTTCGCACACACCATCTCCGCACACGGGAACGGGTGGAGAAACACACGTTTGAATAGTAGCAGGTTTGTTCACGGTTGTTCCGCAGGCATTGGCATCCGAGCATGCGCGTGTTTGAGAATTATTTTCGCAGGTTGACCAATCGTTACACGACCAATTTTCCGTACATGATTCCGGCGGCGTCACGCATCCGGAAATAAAAATGAGTAAAATGAATGAAAAAAATAGAATGGGGCGCGGGAACATGAGTGTTCCACGCGCTCCCTGATTATTAATGCTTGCTTTATTCGAGGAAGAAATGATACGCCTTGACTTCGGGGTCCATTCCTTTTCGCTTTCGCACTTCTTCAACCGTTTTGCGCTGCAATTCAGGAGGCAAAATTTCATATCCGTGATATTCAGCTGTCCAAATAACACGTCCTTGTGCCGCACCACGAATGGCTTGAGAGAATCCAATTAATTCTTTCACGGGCGCGAGTCCAATAATAATCGTCGCGTCTCCTTCGTTTTTGATTTCAGTGATTTGCGTGCGTCGCTGCTGCAATTCTTTACTCACGGCACCCATGTATTCTTCAGGGGTGGTGATTGTGAGCAATTGTTTTGGTTCTTGCAACACTGCTTTGGCCGCGAGCATACACGCGAAAATCGTGCGTGACACCACTGGAATAATTTGCGAGGGACCGCGATGGATAGCGTCTTCGTGGAGTTTTGCATCCACTAATGTGACCTTCACGCCGTGGACTTCTTCCTTGGCAAGAGGGCCGCCGTGCATAGCTTCTTGGAATCCCTGAATCACGAGTTCGCGGATTTCGTGCAAGGCTTGAATTCCTTTGGTTCCATCCACGAGCAAATTGTAGTTTTCAATCGCCCATACTTTTTTGGATTCGTCAATGTCGATTCCCGCATTCTGGAATTTTTCAATCCATTCTTTGTCTTTCAACTTGACTTTTCCTTGAACTTTGTTTTCAATTAACTTGTTTTGAATTTCGGCAGGAATGGGTTCAACCATCATCAACAATTTGTTGTGCTTGTTGGGAGACTTTCCTTCCAATTCGGGAGAAGTTCCTGTGATGGTTTCGTGATACACCACAATCGGCGGAGACACGGTAATTCCAACGCCGTGTGTTTTCTCAATACGGTATTGGTTGATTTCCAAGTGCAATTCTCCCATTCCCGAAAGTAAATGTTCTCCGGTTGTTTGGTTGATGCTTGCTCGAAGGTTAGGGTCTTCTTTCGTGAGCTGTCGAATCACTTCAATCAACTTAGGCAAGTCCTTTGTTTGCTTGGCTTCGATTGAAACCGTAATAACCGGTTCAACGTTTGTTTTGAATGATTCAAATTCGCGCATTTCTTCTTCAGCAACGGTTTGTCCAGCGTATGCTTCGCGCAAACCCACAATCGCTCCAATGGAGCCGGCAGGAATGGCTTCTACTTCCACGAATTCGGGCCCCATGTACACTCCCACGCGGTTAATCTGAGCTTCTTTTTGCGACCCAACGAGTTTCACTTTCACTCCTTTTTTGAGTGTTCCAGAGTACACGCGTCCAGTGGCAATGTCTCCCGCGTGCGGGTCTACTGAAACATCGGTAACCATCATGGCAACGGGACCATTTTGGTTGCATGCAATCATGGACTTTCCAACTTCACTTTCTTGTTCGCCTGTCCAAATAACGGGTGTGCGGTATTTTTGTGCTTCCGTGGGGTTGGGCAAATGTTTGACGACCATTTCAAAGATGGTGTCTTCGAGCGGTGATTTTTGTGCCAATTCTTTTTGCTTGTCTGTTTTCATTAAATCGTACACTTGTTTGAAATTAATTCCCGTGCGTGCCATGGAGGTGATGGACACAGCCCAGTGGTTGTATGCACTACCAAAGCAAACGCTTCCATTTCCGGGATTGACTTGCCATAATTCTTCTTTTCCGGCGGGGGCGTTTTTTCGAATGAGATTGTTAACTTGTGTGATTGTTTTCACGAAGCGTTTTTGCATTTCGGCTTCATCCACTTGCAATTCGTTGATGAGTCGGTCCACTTTGTTGATGAACAAGGTGGGTTTGACATTTTCGCGCAATGCTTGTCGAATAACGGTTTCGGTTTGAGGCATGACTCCTTCAACCGAGTCCACGACCAGAATGACTCCGTCCACGGCTCGCATGGCTCGGATAACTTCTCCACCGAAGTCCACGTGTCCGGGCGTGTCAATTAAGTTGAGCAAATATTGTTTTCCGTGCACCGTGGGAACAAGTGAGATGTTTGCCGCGTTGATGGTGATTCCGCGTTCTTGTTCTTGATCTTCAAAATCCATGAACTGCTGCTTTCCAGCGAGTTCTTTGTTGATGAGTCCGGCAGCCGCGATGAGGTTGTCAGAGAGAGTTGTCTTACCGTGATCGATGTGGGCAACGATTCCTAAGTTTCGGACATCTTGCTGTCCACCCATCAGTTTTTGTGCGGCTGCGGCCATTTCTTCTTTTCGACCCATCGTAAATCACATCTCCAATCTTGAAACAAGTTTCCCCAAAAGGGGGGTTCAATACTCTAAAAGCCCGGAAGAACGTTTTTAAACGCGTGGCCAAGCCTGGCGAAAAAAACAAAATACTCCAAAACGCTGGCGTGTTTATCGCGCAGCCATTTGGTTAAGCTTTGCTCGCAAAGGTTGTCGCGAAGCCTTTTGATTAAACTTTTTCTAAAAGTTTATCGTGAGGCGAGTGCGATTCGCTCAACTTCATTGCGGCGTTTGATGGACATCGCGTTGTTGTCGTCTTTCGCGGCTTGAACAAGTTCTTTGGCCAATGCTTCGGCGGCAGAGGTGTTGTTGTTGAAGCTTCCGTAGAATCCGGCGAGTGCAATGTTTTTCACACTTTCATCGACGCGTTTCATGGGTGCCACATCCACGGCTTGAGAGTAAGCGACTCCGCCTTTCTTCAATCGTGTAATGTCTTCGCGAGGGGCAGCGTTTTCGACTGCGCGCACGAGAATTTGTACCGGATTTTCTTTCGTTTGAGCGTGAACAATATCAAAAGCATCTTCTACAATGCGCATGGCTTGTAATTTTTTTCCGCAGCTTCCTCGACCGCGAATATATTTTCCGGAGAGTTTGCGTTTTCCTTGACCGGAGCGCATAATCTTGTTGACTAAACGTTCAACAATGTTGATTTTTTCTTTTCCAAATGCGCGTGTGGCACCTTTTCCGAATGTGTGGGGAACAATTTTAGGATTGAGAGCGATTTGTCGGACGAGTGTCTGGTCCTTCATCGTGATTCCGGTCACTTCCCATTTTCCAAAAACTTTTGTTTCCATGATTTTCACACTCTCAACAATTATCGTTTAACCTTCTCTTTCTTACCCGTGCGGAGCATTTCTAATGATTGTCCGTTCACATGAGTAACGCGGTATTTGACTCCCCACTGCGAACCGTATGGTCCACCTTGAGATCCGCCAATTCCTTCAATAATAACTTCATCGTGTTCATCCACAAACTTGATGGCACCATCGCGGGGGCAGAATGCGGTGACTTGTTTTCCGTTCTTGATAAGCTGTACACGTACGCACTTCATGATACCTGAGTGCGGCTGCTTTTGGGTGACTCCCCGTTTTTCTAACACAATGGCTTTTGCTTGGGGCGCGCCTTCTAAGGGGTCGTGCTTCTCGCGCAATCGTAGAACGCGGCGTTTGTGGTACGGATCTTTCATCCGCCATTTGGCGCGTTTGTCTTCCAATTGTCGTGCTGCAAATTCACCTAGAGCCATTTTTGTTCACCAGATTAGAGTAATCGTCTCTCCGAAGTCTTTTAAATGCTTCAATTAGACGCGTTTCTTTCTCCCTTTTTTTGTTGCTTCCGCAACTGCTTCGGATGCCTGTTGATGAACGGCATCTCCTAATTGTAACACTTTACTTTTTCCTTCATCCAAAACTAAGAGCGTGGAAATAACATAGGGTTTTCCACACACGTTTCCCAATTCCAAACCGTTTCCGGCGAATTTGTATACAGGAACATTGGCCAATGAAGCAATGTGAGCCATTTCTTCTAAATCAAGCGTGGGAGCGTTTTGCGTGACAACCAATAATTGTCCGTCGCCGTGTTTGAGGGAGTGGAGACTCTCCTTTCCACCAAATAACACTTTTCCCGTGTCAACCGCACGGCGAATTTCTTTTCCTGCTTCGGCATGATCCATACTCCACACCCCTCCTTGGGCACGTGTTTCTCATGGATTAAATGAGATTCTATACCTCAAACCCCTAGGAAAGGCATTTAAATCCGCTTCCCAGAGCCTGAAAGTAGCGGGCTCCTGAATGGCAGGCGCCCTCCACTTCTACTCTATTATGGTTAATGACGAGTCTATTGCTGCTTCATCACCAAGTCAACAACGCCTGTTCCAACCTTGATGGGTTGTCCCACAATAATATTTTCGACCACACCCTGGAGGTTTTCTTTTTCGTTGAAGAATGCGGCGTCCAATAAGTGTTTGGATGTTTCTTCAAACGATGCTCGGGCAAATGGTGAGCTTTTCTTTCGGGTGATTCCGGTTCGAACAATTCCTCGGATTTCTCCGTCGAATGTCATGGTGTCTGCTAAAAGTAAAATGTGTCGCAGGTCCACGTTAATTCCATTTTCGGATAAAACTTTGTGGAGTTCAAACACAATGGAAGAGCGTCCGGCTTCGACTCCTAAAACTTTTGAAATTTCTTTCACATCGTTTGTAGTGGTGCGTGAAGAGTCGACTTCTTTCATCTTGAGCATGCTTTTCAGGTTTGAACCGCTTGTCTTGACGATGAATTCTCCGTTTTCTTCAAACACAATGGCTTTGTCGATGCCGCGCACACCTTGTAAGCGTGTCTGCATGAGTTTAATCAAGCTCTTTCGCAGCTTGAGAATTCCTTCCGCGTCATCAAATGTAAAGCGGAGTCCGCCGTCTTTGATGGGGGTGTGTTTGAGTTTCAATTTGTCGGAAACTTTTTTCAACAAGGCTTGTTCGTCCAATCCTTTGTCTTTGATTTCATAATCATTCGGAATCACATCGAATGATTTCGTGTGGTAGTTTTCTTTGAAGTGCATGACGTCAGACAAGCGCAAATCCACTAGAGATGCGGCGAATTTTCGTGCTTCTTCTCTGCTTGAGCGCAATTCCGAATCGGAAAAATACACGGTCATGGTGGGGTATTTTGCTTTGGCTCGTCCGTCCACAATTTCTTCCACACGTTGAATTCCGGATCCAACAGACACTTCAGCTGCTCCCGCGTAGTGTTTTGTTCGGAGTGTGAGCTGTGTTCCCGGTTCTCCTAATGATTGAGCGGCGATGATTCCCACACTCTCGCCCGGTTCTGCTTTCGCGTGTTGGTAGCGTTTTTTCAATTCTTCCAAGAGTTGGTCGAACTGGTCGTCCGTCAAATTCATTTCTAATGAAAGTCTTTGAGCGTCTTCGTACGCTCGGCGGGGAATTCCGTATTTAGCCACATGATCGACAAACTCAACTTCTTCTGCGTGTTGGGTTGCGTCGAAATTTTCTGTGTTTGAAATGTCTTGTTCCATCACCATACGTTTTCCCTCCGTTCACCTAATTTTTCTTTTCCTTGGTTGATTTGCGCTGCATATTTCGAATAATTTCATCCATGTTGGCAAAGTTTCCGCCACTCGTGCGTGCGGGGAAGACACCGTCTTCTCCGTAGCGGAATTGTACAACGTCCTTGTTGGCGGTTCGAACGGTTTCATCGTTCGCCACGTGCAAGTCCTTCAAGGAATTTGCCAGTCTTCGGTATAAGTATCCCGAAACCTTGGTGGCAACACCCGTGTCCACTTCACCTTGACGTCCACCCATGGAGTGCATGAAGTATTCCGTGGGGTTCATTCCCTGTAGGAAGTTCGATGAAACGAATCCTCCAGCGCGGGGAGCGAGGTCGTTCTTCTCGTTCAATGCAATTAAGCGGCCCGTAAATCCTTTTTTGGGTCGTCCTGTTCGCACAGAGATTTGTCCCCAGAATCCGGACATGTTGGTCACATTCAGCATGCTTCCGCGTCCTCCGGAAACAATAATGGGCATCGTGTCCAGAGTGGGTCGTTTGGTGTCGAAGAGTTTTTTGAGTTTGTATTCTCCGAGCTTGGATTGTACTTTTGCTTTTGTTTTTCCACCTAAGCGGACCATCATGAGTTCGAAACTCTCTACCACTGTGCGTCCGGGAATCGGTTCGAGTTTTCCAGCAGCGAATTTCTCTGCCAACTCGGTTCCTTCGCGGATTTCTTCTTCTAATGCTTCTTTTCGCACCGCATCCAATTCAGGAGTGTTTTCGAATTCCGCAATGCTAATCGTCAATCCTTTCGTTGTTAAGAGTTCGTGCGTCACGTGGGCCATGCGCGAATAGTATTGTTCCAATTCGTGCGCGGTGTAGTTTCGCAGAATACTTTCAACAAGGGCAGAAGATGAATCAACGGTTCCTTGGATGAGTTTTCCGTCTTCAATTTTGACTTCCGACTCTTTGTACAGTGCTTCGTTTCCTTCGCGGGGAAGCTTGGCGACTTTCAATTGTCGCGCGGTGTTGTTCGAGTATTCTACGTTCAACTTCGCGGGCAATGCGTGCGAGTAGATGAGTTTTCCGGAGTATTTTTTTCCGCGATCGGGTTCGGGAAGCTCAGTAACACCCATGTTGTACAAATAGTGCATGGCTTCTTCTTTTGTGAATTCGGTCTGGTCCATCGTTAAGATGAATAATCCCGTCATGTCATCTTCTTGTCCGCCAATAACCGGCTGTCCGTGTCGGGGGGAGATAACTTGGTTTTCCACAAACATGAGTTCGCGCGCTTCGGAAATTCCTTCCTGTGTTTGCGGAACGTGCAAGTTCATTTCATCACCATCGAAGTCAGCGTTGTAGGGCTTACAAACCATCGGGTTCATTCGGATGGCCTTGTTGGGCACGACTTTGACTTCGTGGGCAAGCATGGACAATCGATGCAGTGAGGGTTGTCGGTTGAACAACACGATGTCTCCGTCTTGGAGGACGCGTTCAACTTTGCTTCCCACTTCTAATTCGTCCGTGACTTCTTTTTTGTTGAGTTCGGTGACTTTCTTTCGCAATCCATTTGGTTTGGTCACGTACACAACCTTCTCACCCTTCTTGATGAGTTTCTTCATTTCTTCCATGTTCCATTCCGTCACGTGTTCGGGAACCGTGAGGTTGTTGGCAATGGGTTCGGGCACTCCCACTTGGTTAATGGACAAGTAGGGGTCTGGGATAATCGTTGATCGTGCCGCGTAATTGACTCGCTTTCCGGTCAAATTGTATCGGAAACGACCTTTCTTTCCTTTCAATCGCTGCAATAATGTTCGCAGGGAGCGTCCGGATCGGTGCTTGGCAGGAGGAACTCCTGCGGTGTCGTTGTCGAAGTACGTGGTGATGTGATACTGCAACAAGTCCCACAAGTCTTCAATGATGAGTTGCGGTGCACCAGCGTCAATGTTGTCTTTCAATCGCAAGTTAATGCGAATCACATCAACTAACTTGTGCGTCAAATCATCTTCGGATTTGATTCCCGATTCCAATGTAATGGAGGGGCGAATCGTGATGGGGGGAACCTGCAACACGGTGAGAATGAACCATTCGGGTCGAAGTCGCGTGAGATCGTATCCGAATAATTTCAAATCTTCTTCGGCAATTTTCTCCACCCATTCTCGGATTTGAGAGGGGTAGATTCGGTCCTTGTCTAAATAGAAGTTGGTGGGTTTGTCCAACAAAACTTCTGCGCGTGCCGCTCCGCAGTGGGGGCATTTGCGTTTGGTTTTGGTTTTTTTGACCAACAATTTGACGGCTTCTTCTTTGTCTAATCGTTCGATGGATTTTTTGAAATCTTCAAGCGATTCGTCTTTCAGCGCGATTTTTCCGCATTCTTGACACGTTGCTTGTAGCAATTCTTCTAATTTGTTAGTAAATTTAGGGTGGGCAACCGGTCGCACGAGTTCGAGCGAGCCGAAGTGTCCGGGGCACTGCTTCATTTTTTGTCCGCAGGTTTTACAACGTAAAGAAGGGTTAATCACTCCCAAGTGCGGGTCCATGAGTCCGCCTTCCATGGGGTAACCATCTTTATCGTAGGTCTCTGGACTCTTGATTTCAATCGCAGACATTTTTCGCACGTTTTCCGGAGAAAGGACGCCGAATTCAATCAATTGGATTTTTTTCAACAACATGTTTGTTCCCTCCATTTCTCCTTATGCGCGGTCCATCAATTTCATTTTTGGATAAATTCCCAATGCTTTCAATTCGTCGAGCAAGAGTTTGAATCCGTATGACATTTGCACCGGGTACACGCTCGTACTCTCACACATGGGGCAGTATCTCTTCTTTCGGATTTGGTCATTCACGGCAATGACTCCGCAGTTATCACAAACGAGTTCGGTGACTTTGTCCGAATCATCAATGAACTTTTCCTGCAACAGCATGGCAGCACCGTGTCCAACCAAGGTTTCTCCTTCCATTTCTCCGAAACGGAGTCCGCCTTCCTTTTCTTTTCCTTCCGTAGGCTGGCGCGTGAGGATTTGCACCGGTCCGCGGGAGCGTGCTTGAAGCTTGTGCGCAACCATGTGGAATAATCGACGATAGGCAATGACACCCGTGTAGATTTCTCCTTCAATTTTCTTTCCAGTTCGTCCGTCGTAGAAGGCTTCTTTTCCATCGGAGCGGAAACCGAAGTGTTCCAAAATTTTCTTCGATTCTTCAACGGGATCCTCGTTAAACGGTGTTCCATCAATTGTTTTTCCGCCCAATGCAGCGGCTTTTCCGGTGAGCATTTCGAGCATGTGTCCAATGGTCATTCGCGTAGGAATGGCGTGCGGGTTCAGCATCAAGTCGGGTCGCACACCGCTTTCGGTGAAAGGCATGTCTTCTTCGGGAATGATTGCTCCCAATACTCCTTTTTGTCCGTGTTTGGAGGCAAATTTGTCGCCCGGTTCTGGCGTCATGCATGAGCGGACTTTCACTTTAGCAATGCGTGCACCCGATGTTCCTTCGGTTAAAATAACGCGGTCAACAACTCCAGGCTTTCCTTTTCGGGGAAAGAGCGAGGCTTCGCGTCGTTTTTCTTGAATGACACCAAATTCGGTGATTTCTTCTAAGAATCGCGGCGGGGATGTTTTTCCAATAATCACGTCTTTGTCGGAGACCGATGTTTCCAACTCGGCCAAGCCATCAATTCCTAATTTTTTGTAGGGTTCTTCACCTAAATGTCCTACCGCGTCTTCGGCGGGGATTTCAAATTTATCCACTTGTCCGCCGGGGTAGCGTGTTTCTTCGCTTTCGTAATTGCGGAAATAGGCAGCGCGTCCGAGTCCTCGGTCAACAGCGCCTTTGTTCAACACCACTGAGTCTAAAACGTTGAATCCCATGTAGGGCATGATGGCCACGACAAAGTTCTGAATCATCGGCCGTTGATCGGTGTTCAAAAAATCCAGTGTTTTAGTTCGCACGAGTTCGCGCTGAGGA
This sequence comes from uncultured archaeon, assembly GCA_964480705.1. Lineage (GTDB taxonomy): Archaea > Iainarchaeota > Iainarchaeia > Iainarchaeales > VGJJ01 > VGJJ01. The sequence continues at coordinate 65,704 of CAYZPC010000002.1, forward strand.
TAATACAGCAAATAGGATTCGGTGTCCGTGCGCAAATTATAGTTGGCGGAGGGAATTCCCAATGCTTGTTTGAACACTTTGGCACCATGCAATGTTTTTCCAGCCAAGTTGTGTTCCAAAAAGGGAATCATGGATGAAATGACAGAGAAAATTCCCATGGGGTTGATTTCCAAATGCGTTGTTTTGGGAGTAATGTCTTCTTCGCGGAGTGCGACTTGGGCGGTTTCTTCTTCTTCCGCATCCAAGTATTCAATATATCCCTGGTTGACTAAATCATTCCACGTGAGTTTGCCGTCTTTGATTTGTTTAATAGTTTCTTTTGTCACGCGGGGCTTTCCGCTCTCAACCACGATAACGGGTCGCTGCACGCGTCCGGAGTCTGTGTTCACGTACAATTCAAAGTTGTCTTCGTGCAGGGCGATGTTGACATGCGCATCAATTTTTCCTGTGCGGCGCTTGTTCACCAAGTCTTTGGTCAACTTGTGAATGTCTTTATGGAAACCCACGAGTTTTCCATTCACGAACACTTTTCCTTCTTGTGCAGCCATGTTTTTTTCACCCCGTCCCTTTTTCTCCAACCTTACTTCAAATACACGTCCATTCCTTTCAGCAATTTTTCAACTGGTTCAGGATTCACATCCTGTGTAACTTCCGAGAACAATCCCAAATTCTTCACCAAACCACATTGGGGTCCGTCCGGCGTTTCAATACAGCAAAGTCTTCCCCAGTGCGTTCCGTGAACATCACGCGCTTCATACAGTTCGCGGTTTTTGTTCAACGGAGATTTAACTTTTCGGAATTCCGTGAGGGGTCCCAAATAGTTCACGCGGTCCATGAAGCGTGAAACACCTGTTGAGCGGCCAATCCAGTTTCCGGTGCTCATTCCGAACAGAATACGTTCAGTCACGGCGCCGGGGCGAACAACCGTTGAAATGTTTAATTTTCGTCTTCGTGTGACGGTTCGGTCGATTTGGAATGTCAAATCTTTAATGAAATATTTGAATGAATGTCGGAACAAATGTTCCATGAGTTTTCCCGATAATTCGAGTCGCTTGTTGGCGTAATGATCCTTGTCATCTTGTCCGCGCAATCCGTTGGCTCGTTCAATGGCACGTGTGGCCATGGTGGAGAGGAAGTATGCTTTCGCGCGGCGGTCATCTTTCTTGTCTCCGATGTGCGGGAGCAAGAATGCGTCGATGACTTCTTGCGCTCGTCGGAGGCGATAATCAATAACTTGTCCCGGCGCCACATATTTACCGATTCGATCCAAGGCTTCTTCTTCATCTTTCACGTCCATGGCTTCCATGTTGATGATGACATCATTCATGATCTCATTGAGAGATGGGAATGCTTCGAGAATTTCTTTTTCGGTTTTGAGTCCTAATGCTTTCAACAGCACAAACAATCGCAGCTTGCGCGGAGAGGCTGGAAAACTGACGCTCAACAAACCATCTTTAGCGCGTGTAACACGTACACGTCCTTTGAATGCACCTTTGGTGGAGATAACTTCGGCGCTTGTTTTGTCATCCGCTGATTCGGTGATGAGAATTCGGTCCGAGGAGAGAACTTCCTGCGCAGTCAATGCTTTTTCGCTTCCATTGATGACGAAGTATCCGCCGAAGTCCATGGGGTCTTCTCCCATTGAGATTAATTCCTCAGCTGTTTTTCCTTGCAGGTGGCACAATTTTGATTTCAACATCACGGGCAGTTCGCCGATGTATGTTTTCTTCACGTCTTGTTCAACATCGCGTCGTAACAAGCGCATGGTGAGGAACAACGGTGCCGAGTATGTTCGGTTTCGCATGCGTGCTTCCATGGGATAAAAATCATTTCGCGGAGAACCATCGGCTTCCACGATGCGCGGTTTCAACACTTCAATGTCTTCGAGTTCAATTCGAACTTCTTCAATTTTCGGCGTAATGGTTTTGTTTTCGTGAATAATTTCAGTAAGTTTGTCATCTACAAATTGATTGTAGGAGTTGATGTTCATCTGCGCGAAGTTGCGAGACTTAAACCAGCTTTCTACGAGTGCGTATTGATCCCAACCTTGCGCCATTTACACCACTCTCCGATAGTATAATGTTTCTCCCGCCACGGGGGAGTTTCGAGTAATGCGAATAATGTCTCCCACTTTCGCACCAAGTTCTTGCGACATGGGATCTTCTTGTGAAATTTGAGGAAGTTTGTCTACGTCAATTCCAAATTGTAAAAAAAGTTTTTGCGTTTCATCTGCAGAAAGAATTTCGTGTTTAGGAACTAAATGGTGTTCAGATAGTGACTTCAGCATGTCCCCTCAGCTCCGTTTTTTTAGTACAGCGCTTGGAAAAAAAGGGACCGGTATTTCACGGACTTTAAAACGATGAATCGTTCCCCACGTTAAACGTTAACCCAAACCGCTGCACAATCCTCAAAGGATACTCAAAGGTCCCAAGAAACCCTTATAAAGTTGTTCGTGTGCTGGAAAAAAATAGGTTAAAATGGGCAAAAATGACCCAAAATGAGGGTTTTAGAGGACGTTATGCTATGAGAAAAAGTTCTTTTAGCGTTTTTTCTTCTTCTTTTTCCGGGAAGACGGGCTCTTTGGGCTCCGCGCAATCATGTCCTCATGCACTTCCTTCATGGGGTTAGCGAAGAGTCCATAGAAAATAATGGCCAGCAGGAGAACGAGCAGCCCCCACGTGCGATGGGTTTCCACGAGAAGCAGTGCAACGGCGAGCACGAGCAGGATGGCGACTCCAAAGAGGTATTGTTTCATACACCGCTCGTGTTTCCCGGAGTTAAAAAAACCCAAGCATGTGAAAAATCGCCCATATTCAACCGGCGAAAGCGCGTAATTCTAACGAATTTTTTGGCGAACAAAGCGTTGCACGAGCCCGAAATCAAGGATAAGGTATTTATAGGCGAATTGGGTCCATTCCGCCATGAAAACCGCTCCCAGTACGTCCCAAAACGAAATCGTTGTCCTAATGCCGGCACGCAACGAGTCGCGAAACATTCCGTCGGCACTCTACGCAGTCAATTCCTCTCAGAATGTGGATGGTTCCATTCACACGATTGTGGGCGCGAACGCATGCACCGACAACACGGTAGAAGTGCTGGAAACCCTTAAGCTTAAACAAAAAAATTTGGATTATGTGGTGGAGAGCGTTCCAGGAAAACCGCGTGCATTAAACGCATTAATTGATCGCGCGGAAAAAACGAGAAAAATGAGCGGAGACGATGTGGTTTTATTTTTGGATGCCAATGCCCACGTGCAGGATTCCACTATTTCAGACTTGACGGTGATGTTGAAGCAAAACAAAAACCTCAACGCTGTCACTGCAAATGATGTAAGCCCCGTTCCTGCGAGCGGTTCAGTGTTGGAACACTTGTTGTTTGGCGTGAGTGAAATTTCATTATCATCGTTGGCATTGCGCGATCGAAAAGCATCGTGTATGGCGGTTCGCGCCAAAGCAGTGCGCGGAGTACGCTTCCCCGAGAATGTAATGGCGGATGATTTGTGGTTGCAAATGTATTTGGGCATTGACACCGTGGACACGCACCCCACCGCCGCAGTTACTGTGCAAGCCCCTCGAACATTTTTCCGCTTTGCCGAAGCACGAGTGAAACACATGATGGGATTGTATCAGCTTGAAGAATTTTTTTCTCCACAACATGTTCGAGAAAATTTTCCCACGGGAACACACGAGCACGCAGAAGCATTGCTGCGCGACGGTGAGTTGCAGGATGAGTTTGTGAAACTTCCCGGAATTTATCAAGCCGCCACTCTGCTCGCCATGCCCTTGCATGCCGCATTCAAAGTAGCCGCATGGGTGGGATATCGAATGTCTCCTCAGATGAAGAATCATTCAAAGCCCATTCCTCAAATGACTGAAGCGCGTTCACGCGCCAAGTCTAGACGCCCCGCGCACGCATAATTATCACGCGTCGCGTGTGCGCAGGCTAATATACTTTTTTTCATTCATACACGTATGAGTTTCACATACGCACTCTATTTGCTTTTCGCCCTCGCGGGGACGCTTGCATTTATGCGTGTGTTTACTATTTCATTCACCACAAAGCAAATGAAAGCCATTTTATTTTCGCTGCTGGCAACGATGATTGTTTTCACCGCGTGGGATATGTGGGCCGTGGAACAAAAACACTGGTCATTTGGTCTGCAGCACACGCTGAACATTTTGATTGGCAATCAACCCCTTGAAGAAATAGCATTTTTTCTCGTGATTCCATTTTTTGGAATCGTTTTGTGGGAGATGATGGGGAAATTCACCCAAACGAGGGCGAAAACAAAATGATGCAATACACACTCGCGGTTTCCATTGGATTTTTTCTCGTAATGGCACTTGACCGCGCGCTGCGCACGAATATTATTCGACTCACCCCCCAATTAGTGTTCACTACTCTAATTTTCCTCACATTTCAGCTTATTTTTGATAATTATTTTACCGCGCTAGGGATTTGGGTGTTCAATCCAAGCGAAACGCTTGGAATTTTTGTTCCATTCATTCCAATAGAAAATTTATTTTTCGGAATTGAAATGCTTTGGTTTACACTAATTCTTTTTGAATGGTCGCAGAGGAAATGAGAATGTGGAAAAAAATTCGCCGCAAGTGGGGCCGCGCCCTTTTTTTGAAAAATATTAATAAGCTCACGCAGCGAATTGAACGCAATTATGCTGAGTTAGAACACATCTACGAACCATTAGGTGACATTGAAAATATGTTTGCGCTGAATAAAAAAATTGGCGCAGACATACAGCAGATTGAGCACGAAAAACTGAAACGTAAAAAGGGATGGCGCGGCCTGATTCGCGCGGCGTGGGCATGGAGGGCCTATCGCGATTTGCGCGAACAAAAATTTATCAAAAGCACCAGTTCAGAACAATACATCAAAGCTCGCGATGCATTGATTCGGATTGATTTATTGGAGCTGGGCCTGAAGAAAGAAATTCTCTCCGATAGAGAGGCATCTGAATTGTTTGTGCTTCGCCGTCAAAAAAAGAATTTTGAGAAGGCAGTTGCTAATTATCAAAAAGCGGTTGTGCTGGCAGCTGCGCGAAAAGAAAGGAAGTCTATTTCTTCGCGAAAATCTTCTCCGCACACGTCCGGGCAGAAATAAGCACCATGGGCATTCCTCCCCCTGGATGGGTGCTCGCACCCACAAAATACAAATGGTTGAATTCTTCGCTTTTTTGAGAGGGTCGGAAAACGCTGCTCTGCATGAATGTGGGAGAAAGTCCAAACGTCGCGCCGAAATTCATTCCGCTCAGCGCTTCCCACTCATTTGGAGTGAGCATTTCCTGCATGCGGATGTGTTTTTTCAAATTAGTGAGACCATTTTTTTCAAGTTGCGCAATGATTTTTTCTGCAAACTCTTTTTTTATTGAATTCCAATCGATGGGATGTCCATTTTTGGGATCGTTGGAGGGAACGGGAACGAGCACATACAGCAAATGCTTTCCCTTCGGGGCTAATGTTGAGTTGGTGCGCGAGGGCACGTTCACATAAATGCTTGGACTTGTTGAGAGTACTTTTTGTTCGAATAATTCGTGGAAGTTTTTCAAAAAATCCTCGCAGAAAAACACATTGTGATGCAGCAGCTGCGGGTAATCCGTGTCCACTCCCAGATAGAGCATGAATGCCGAGCACGTGTATTCGAGTTTTTTTAATTTTTCATCGGAATATTTTTTCCGAGATGTAGCGTGAATCAATTTTGAATACGTGGCCGGCAAATCCACATCGGACACTATTTTTTCCGCGCGAATAACTTCATTTGTATCGAGGCGAATTCCCGTTGCGGTGTTATTTTCAATCACAATCTCGGAAACATTTTTTCCATAATGGATTTTTACTCCTAATTCGAGCGCGAGTTTTTCTATTTCGCTCACAATGGAGTATATTCCATTTTGGGGGTACCACACGCCCTGCGCTAATTCCACGTAGGGGACAATGGTGTATGTTGCCGGCGTTAAGAGTGGGCTTTGTCCTAAGTACATGCTCTGAAAGCTGAATGCGAGTTTTATTTTTGGATTCGTAAAAAAGGTTGACATGTGGTCCCACATCGAGTGGAAGCCGTCCGCGTGTAAGAATGATAAAAATTTTCCCGAGAGGACGATATCCCAAATGGATGTGGGGGATTGGGCGATGAAATTGGAGTAAACGTTTTCATACACCTCGTATTCGTGTTCGAGAAAGCGCAAAAACCCTCGCGCATCTTCAGGAGAAACGCGTTTTATTTCGCGGAGCATTTCGGGAAGATTCGAACTTACATCTAAGTGTTGTGCGTCCCAAAAATGCAAGCGGTACGATGGGGTGAGCAGGTTGATGGGCAGCACATCCTGCATTTTTTTTCCGCAGTAAGCAAATAACTCTTCAAATTCTCCCGGCATGAGGAGGAAAGTCGGTCCCAAATCAATGGTGTATCCTTTTACCTTTCGCTGCGCCGCTCTTCCCCCGGGAAAAGCGTTTTTTTCGTATATTTCCACGCGCTTACCCTGTTTAGCGAGGCGGCATGCGAGGGCAAGCCCCCCGAGTCCGGCGCCAATAATGATGATTTCAGGCTCCCCTGCCGGAGAAGAGTGGAGTGTTTTGGCTCGTGTGCGGGAAGAAGATGGGGCTGCCATACTGAAATATACTTTTGCACCCTATTTTGTTTTAATGTGCGCGGAAAGCGCTGTTTTTTCGGCGTGCAATAATTCTTTTTTTCGTTCATCTGAAACGTAAACGCGTTCCGTGTACACATCGTAGTTTCTTTTTTCTATCTCATTCAGTATTTCACGGTAGAATACGAGGCTGAGGCGCATTCCTAATTGTGCTTCGCGCGGAAGGTGTGCAATTCCTTCTTCGGAGCGCGTGTAATAGTCCCGCGCCCGCGTGATTTGATAATGCATCATTTTTCGAAAGGCGTCATTTTGTTCGCGCGATGCAATTTGGGAGTGAGTGTAATTGAATTGTTTCAACTCGTCCTGGGGCAAATATACTCTTCCTGCATCGTGGTCTTCTTTTACGTCGCGCAGAATATTAGTGAGTTGCATCGCCACACCTAATTCAATTGCATGTTCTAATGCGGAATGCGGCGCGCGGAGGACGTATGCCATGAGCAATCCGGGGATTGCTGCGGCAGAGAAGCAGTATTCGTATAGTTCGTCAAAATTTTCATATGATTTTTTGTCTAAATCTTTTTCCAACCCATCCATTAGGCGGAAACCCCATTCGCGTGGAATAGCATACTGTCTGCACGTCTGCACAAACGCATGCAAAATAGGGTCGGGGGAGGTTTCATTCTCCCACGCCAGAGTGAGATTGTTTCTCCACTCATTCAATCGAAGTTTTTTTTCCGCGAGCGATAAATTTCCATCCACGATTTGATCAGTAACACGGCAAAAACCATAGGTTGCGTACGCGGCTAAGCGTTCTTTTTCAGGCAGATGCTCGGCAGCAAGGGAAAAACTAGTGGCGTGTTTTCGGCAAAGTTTTTCGGAATGAGAAAAATCAATGGCGGAAGTGTCCATTGTATTGGAAAGGCTCATTGATACTATGTGGGTTTTTGATTTAATAAAAGTGCTCTCGCACGCGCGAGAAGATGCGTGAATTAGAATGGGGAATTACCACCCGTAATGGGCAGCGCGCGAGTATCCGAATGCGAGGAATGCATCCACCACGCCTTTTTGGTATAAGTCATAGTTGTGCGAGAGCACGTTGAATCCGACTTTTGCTTTATCCACGGCAGTCAGGTTGGATAATTCTTGAGGCATTAAGTGTCCAATGCGGTTTAACTCGTCTTCGGTAAAATTGTAGAGCGCATTTTTTCCTTTGATTATTTTTCCATAGGAGGGGAATTCATTGCGCCACTTTTTTTCATACGTTGACAAAAAAGTTTTTGAAAAATTGGAATGAGTGAATGCGTCTTTTGCTACTTCCGCAGCCATGCGTCCGCTGACTAATCCTAATTGGGTTCCCCCTTCAAATAGTGGAGAAGTGAATCCCGCCGCATCGCCAATCAAAATGATTCCATCTCCCACCGTGTTTTGCACGGGTCCCGATGAGGGAATGGGTCCGCCGAATGTTTTCACTATTTTTTTGTTTTGCCAATTCATTTCTTTCACGAATTGGTCCAAATACATTTTTGCTTTGGTGATATCAGTAGTCACAAGCCCCACATTGGCTCGCCCATCATTTTTGGGAATCATCCACAAATAGCCATGGGGAGAGAGTCGAGGCCACAAATAAAAGTCTAAATAATTTTCATGTGGAATATCAAGCATTTCATATTGGATTCCTGTCGTGACACTAAAGCGTGGGTTCATGTTAAGCATGCGGTTGGCCACTCCCGCGGCGCCGGAAGCGTCGATAACCATGCGTGCGCGCACCATTCCTTGAGATGTTTGAATCTCCCACACATCATTTGTTCGGGCTAAACTGGTTACGCGCGTGGATAATGATAAGTGTGTGCCCGCATTCTGTGCCTCGTTTGAAAGCCATTTTTCAAACGCGTGTTTCTCTAAAACATATCCGGCTTCAGTTAATTTCACTTTGTGCGAGTCGGGAAAAATAACATTGACTCCTTTGACCGGAAGGGCGATGACTTCTTTGGGAAATTTCATGTTGATGCGAACTTCAGCCATTTCACTTAAGCATTCCCCGCAGTGCACCGGGTCTCCCACGCTGGCGTGTTCTTCAAGAATTACTGTCTTGAGCCCCATTTTAGACGCATGAATCGCCGCACTTCCCCCAGCGGGGCCTGCACCAATGATGGCAATATCATACAGTGTCTGCGTGTCTAAGGTCATAGTATCATCGGCCATAAAAAAGAATTAAAAGGCACCCGAGTAAGGGGGGCAGGATTAGTGTCCTGCGGCCTTTCGTCCTTCCATGAGGCGCATGTTCTGAACAAACGTCTCGGGGTTTTTCCAATTAAGATTTTTCATGAAGGCTTCAATGTAGTCTTTGCGTTTCGTTCCATAATCCAAAAAGTACGCGTGTTCATACACGTCGAGTATGAGAACAGGAGAGCAAGACCAAATTCCACCGTGGTTGTGCACGTCCGCAATGTAGTTGTGTAACTTCATGTCTTCCCAATCGAATGCGAGCACAACCCATCCGCGTGCGCATAATCCCAATGCCTTAAACTCGGCTTCCCATTTTTCATAGGAACCAAAATCTTGCTCAATCATATGAAGCAAATCCCCTGCTGGTTTTCCACCGTTTCCACCCATCGCGGCAAAATATCCTTCGTGCAAGCGCACCCCATTCACGGCAAATCCTTCTTCAAGTTTGAGTTCGCGCAAATCGGAGTGTGTTCCATTGGCTTTCGTCAAATCCACTGTTTTCAATTTTTCGCGGATTTCATCTGTTTTTTTCACGTACCCCACGTACAACACGTCGTGGTGCTCGGCCAATTGTTTTTCGGTTAGACCATTGAGGGCTTTGTAGGTTAAGGGTTTGGGTTCGGTCATGAGAATCACTCCTATCGTGAACGATATGTAACATTCGTTAATCAAAATGGCTTTAAACGACACCTCGTGTTTAGCGGGGGCGCATAAAAAGCACCACGTATCCAGCCGAAAGCGGTTGGGCGTGCGTGCGCAGCGCAGGGGAGGTCGTTTCTGCCACGGGAACCTTTTCCACGAGGACGCGGCACCCCTCAAGAGACGAAAGGGTGGAGAGTTTTTCCAAATACGCTTCTTCAACGCGGGACATTTCTCCCTCAAACGCATGCGTTCCGTGTGCGTCGCGGAAACGAATCCATAGGTAGGCACGCCCCCCGGGGGCGAGAGCGTGAGCAATGCGCGGCAATAGAGTGGAAAAGTTTCCTATTTCATGCAGGGCGCGAAAACTAACTATAATATCGCACTCCCTCGACAGTGGAACCGTGTGCACATCCCCCTGAATGAATTCATCCAGCATGCGAGAGTCTTCGAGCGGGAGCAAGTCCACCCCTACCGTATGCACTAAACTGCTCACGTGTTGCTTGACTTCGTGCAGCGCTTGTCCATTTCCGCAGCCAATGTCCAATATTCGACACGACCCTTTTTGGCGAATATATTCGGCCGCCATTTTTTCCAGAGGAGTGTTTTCTCCGAGGTTTTGCAGAAAGGTGTTGTATTGTTTTAGCGTCTGGTCGCGGAGAATGACTCCTTGCGCGTACCGTTCGCGGTATTTTTGGGCAGTATTTTCGAATGTCATGAGTGTCCTACTGAATTGAAACGAATCATTATTGCAGTGCGCGCTGCTGTTCGGATATTTTTTCTTTAAGTTGTGAAATGGGAATGCGTCCGGACTTTCCCGATAATTCATCGTGATAATACAATATGGTTGGTTCGTCAAATTGCCAGCATAATAATATTTCTCTATTTTCAAATGTGGAATAAAAATCCACTAACCCTTGGGTGACGTCTTTTACATAGCACCCCAATCGAGTGAGTGCTTCCAACTCCGCAAAATATTTGAATGATAATTCATGATAGCGTTTGTTGATGTTGATTGCCAAAAGGTGAGCCTGCCAGTCGAATGTGTCGGCGTGCACTTTCACTCCCGACAGTGCGGAGAGTTCATCGTGAATAGACATGAGCTTCTCCAAGTGTAACTTCACTTTGGGAAGCAGCCGCTCGGCTTCGTGCAATGTAAAATACCGGTGAGCCATTCTCGTATTCGTTTTCTTTTCTTTTTAAGAGTGTCCGCTCATCGTGCGAATTTTTGCACACGCGCGCGGATTTTCTTGTACGCGGTGCGTGCCTGAATGGTTTGTGCAAGTTTTTCATCCGTTTTTTGCGGTCGTGTGAGATTTTCAGGGCGCATTATTTTTTCTATTTCAGTCGGGGTCAGAAGTCCTTCGGCTCGAATGATTTTTTCTACACTCACATGATTAGCCATGGCCTTTTTCACCATGAATGCGACCACATCATATCCTAAGTATGGATTCAGTGCAGTAGCGGTGGAGACGCTTTGTTGCAGCAGCATGTTCATGCGCGGCGTGGGGCGAATTTTTTTCAAACATTTTTCGCGGAACATTTTCAATCCGTTTGTTAAAAGTTCTTGCGACTCAAACAAGTTGCTTCCCATCACGGGCGTCATGACATTCAATTCAAGCTGCGTTGCCTCGCAGCTCAAACGGATGGTTTCATGATTTCCCTGCACGTGCAACGCGATCATTTTCATTGCTTCTAAAATACTTGGGTTGATTTTTCCCGGCATGATGCTGCTTCCCGGTTCCACTTCCGGCAAGTGAATTTCTCCTATTCCAGCATACGGGTCTGAACCCAGGAGTATCCAGTCATTCATCCAAATCAGTAAGTCGCTCGCAAGTGTTGAGAGTGCATCCGAGTAGCGTTGAAACACACTCATGTGGCTCGTGTGATACATTTTTCGGTGCGAGGGGTAGAATGGAATGCCCGTCTCGCTGCGCAAGCGTTTAACCACTGCCACATCATACCCTGGTTCAGCGGTTATGCCCGTTCCGACTGCCGTCCCCCCAAGTGAGAGTTCGTGCATTTTTTCCTTGGTGGAGCGGATGCTCTGCCAGTCCTCGCGGAGGGATTGGGCGTACACGTACAATTCTTGTCCAAATGTCACAGGCACGGCTGTTTGCAAGTGAGTGCGCCCTGTTTTGCTGGTGGTGCGGTAGTGGTGAGAAAGTTCCTCCGCGGCGTGAATTGTTTCCATGAGTTCTTTTTCCAAGTGCGCAGAATACGATAATGTCGTGAGGCGAAGCGCCGTGGGAATGACATCATTAGTGGACTGCGCCATATTCACATGAATGTTTGGATGTATGCGCGCGTATTTTCCTTTGCGTTCTCCCAGCATTTCGAGCGCGCGATTGGCGATGATTTCATTCATCATCATGTTCAACGGTGTTCCCGCGCCGGCTTGAAACACATCTAAGTCAAACAGCTCATCAAATTTTCCGCGTTGAACTTCCTGTGCCGCGCGCACAATGGCATTTCCTTCTTTTGGTGGTAGTCTGCCCGCGTGCACATGTTCTTGCGCGGCAACCTGTTTCAATAATGCTAATCCATGATAGAAAGAGATGGGAAACCGTCTTGTTGAAAGTGAAAAGTTTTCATGAGCACGTGCGGAGAATATTCCTGTGTATGAATTAGCGGGAATGATTTTGGTGCCAATGGAATCTTGTTCGTGCCGCACTGTTTTGGATGTGCGTCGTTTAGCGTGAGTGGGCATGTGTTTTTCTCCATTTTTCATGTTCTTCTTCGTTTAGGAGAGTTTTTCTCTTTTTGAAGGGCGCTCATTTCACGAATGCGGTCTCCAGGGGCAATGTTCCGGGGGCACCAATTGGCCTTTTCCAAGGAATAGTGCACGGGGAGCATGGTCGAGTACCCTTCCACGCGTCGAGTATCCCCATCCCGCATGTCAAACGTGTAGCGGTAGGCCTTTACCCACGCGGCCGGCCCTATCTCTCCGGCGTTTTTTCCATTCGTTTGAACAGAAGAAACATTGGCATTGCAGAGTCCGCAGAGGATGCACTCCTGCGTCCGTGAGAGTTTTTTGACGTCATTTACTCCCATTTTGTGGTGTCTTCGCTCATCGTGTTTGCGCGGCACCACCCAGGGTTTGATTCGCAGTAATTCATCGAAGAATGGTTTTTCATCCACCACCAAATCTTTTATCACGCGCTCCACGTCTAAGGGTTCAATCCGCAGCGTGCGCGCGTGCGTGTCCATAGCATCGGAGACTTGTGTCACGCACCCCAATACGGGTTTTCCATTCACTTTTACTCCGCATGAACCGCATCCCCCGTAGCCGCAGCTTCCTCGAAAGGTCAAGCTTCCATCCTGCGTGTGTTTGATGCGCGTGAGTAAATCCAACACGCTTTCTCCTGGGTTTGCGTGGAGCGCATATTCGTGGGTGCGCGGGTAGAAGTCCATTTCGGGATTGAATCGCGTCACGCGAACGTGCATAAGTGAATGTGTTTCCGTACGAATAGTGGCCGCGCGCGTGGATGCGCGTGTTTTCTTTTTTCGCACTATCTTTCGAGTCGCTTTTTTCGATTTTGAAGAGGATGAGCGTGTTTTTTTGGCCATACTAGTAGTGCCTCGCCTCAGGAGAATATCCTTTGATGATAACAGGTTTGTAATTCAGCTGAACATTTTCCCCGTGTTGAGTGGCGAGCGTGTGTTTCAGCCATTTTTGATCATTGCGCGTAGGATAGTCTGTTCGCGCGTGGCTGCCTCTTGTTTCCGTTCGCGCAAGTGCGCTCGCGAGAATGGATTGGGAAAATGTCACGAGGTTTTGGCATTCGAGTGCGGCGATTAAGTCCGTGTTGAATGTGTGTGAGGTGTCTTCGGCACGAATAGCACGTGCTGGCGTGTGGAGTTTTTTCCACGCGTTCATGGCGCGAGTCAAACTTGCTTTGTTTCGATACACGCCGCAGTCATTCATCATCACGCGCTGGAGTTTCTCTTGAATAATGTGGCTTTTTTCTCCCCGTTGCGCGGTGAGAATGGTTTGAATCCGTTCGCGGGCTTTTTCAACATGTTCGGTTGAAATGGGTGCGTGGTTTTTTCCGTGTTCGCGCACGTATGCAGCCATTTGCTGTCCGGCGATGCGTCCGAATACTAATGTTTCAAGCAGAGAGTTTCCTCCCAGGCGGTTGGCGCCGTGCACGCTCGCGCAGGCCACTTCTCCTGCGGCAAATAATCCATGCAGGGGAGTGTTGTGCGCGTCAGTAGTTACACGTGTGTGAATGTCCGTGGGCACGCCCCCCATACTATAGTGAGCAGTGGGTACCACAGGGATGAGTTCGCGCACGCAGTCTATTCCGAGTTGTTCGTGCACTGTTTTTCGTATTTCGGGGATTTTTTCCATAATGGTTTTTTCTCCCAAATGTCGAACGTCCAAGTACACGTGGTCTTTTTTTTCTCCCGCGCCTCTTCCTTGGAGTATTTCAGTGGCAATGGCGCGCGCAATCACGTCGCGTGAGGCAAGTTCCATTTTTTGCGGAGCATATTTTTGCATGAATCGTTCATTTTTTCCATTGAGCAAAAAGGCTCCTTCTCCGCGCGAGGCTTCACTCACAAGAAATCCTTTTCCATACATCCCACTCGGATGAAACTGGACCATTTCCATATCTTCTAATGGCAATCCCGCGTTATACGCGAGTACGAGTCCGTCTCCCGTGCAGATTCGCGCATTTGAAGTAGTGGAGAATGCTCTCCCATATCCTCCCGTCGCTAGCAGCGTGGCGTGGGCGCGTGCCACCAGTAGTTTTCCTTTTTCCATGTCCCACAACACCGCGCCCTTGCACGCGTTGTTTTCAATGATGAGAGAAAGCGCGTAATATTCTGGATACACCGTCGGGTGTGCTTTCAGGAGTTGGTCATACGTCGTGTGCAAGAGCATGTGCCCCGTGCGGTCGGACGCATAGCATGTGCGTGCCACACTTTGTCCGCCGAATGGGCGTTGGGCAATTTCTCCTTTGGTTGTGCGTGAAAAAACCACTCCCCAGGATTCCATTTCGCGTATTCGCGCGGGGGCGTCTTTGCATAATAGTTCAACCGCATCCTGGTCTGCGAGAAAATCGCTCCCATACACGGTGTCGCGGAAGTGGGCTTTCCAGTCATCATCTGCAGAGAGTGCGGCATTAATCCCTCCCGCGGCGGCTACCGAGTGTGAACGCACGGGATGAACTTTGGAAATGATTCCCACATCCATGTTTTGGTTGCGCGCTTCAATCGCCGCGCGTTGTCCCGCGAGTCCGGCGCCAATGATGAGCACATCGTGTGTGAGTTGGGACATATGGGAAACAAAATTGGGGCCAATTTAAGGGTGATGGCTATTGCACGGAATGATAGAGTCGCAGCCATTCGGTGGCAATGGCTTTTTTGCTGTAGTGCTTGACCCATTTTCGCGCATTCGTGGAGAGTTTTTTCCGAAGTTTGGCGTCTTTTATTATTTTTTCTATTTTTTCAGCGCAGTCTTCCACGTTGTTTGTTTCAAATAGCAGGCCGCGCTCATTTTTTCCCAATGCAACCGGAATCGCGCGCGCATTTGCTCCAACGACACTCAAGCCGGCAGCCATGGCTTCTAACACATACAATCCCTGCGTCTCCATGGGAGAGGGCGCAATGAGAATATGGTTTTGTTTCACCGCGCGTGCCAATTCTTTTCCGCGCTTGGGTCCTAAAAAGTGCACGATTGTTTCAATTCCTAATTCGCGCGCCGTGTGTTTTAACGAATCTTCCGCGGGGCCCGAACCAATAATGTTCAATTCCACATTCGAATATTTTTTTCGCAATAAAAAAAGCGCTTCCAGCGCCACATCAATTCGTTTCTCAAAACTCACGCGGCCAAAATAACACAACTTAATTTTCTTTCCCCATGCGGCGTTTTTTCCGCGGGAAAATTGTTCATAATCAATTGCATTGGTGAGCACGTGCACGTTTTTGAATCCGTGTTGGTGAAGCTCATCCGCCAATACGTTTGTTGGCGTCGTGATGACATCGCATCGCTTGTAGAAATGTTGCGTGTACACCCACGTGAGTTTTTTCATGATGGGATTGTTTTTGATTTTGGGAATAGGAACATATTCTAAAAATTCGGACACGAGCGTGTGAAAGGTTCCCACCACAGGTATTTTTTTTCGCCGAGCATATTGAATTCCTTTCTCCGCCACAAAAAAGGGGGTGTGCACGTGAACAATGTCCGCGTGAAAGTCATTGAATGCTTTTTTCGCAGAAGGTGGAATGAGATAGGCCATCAAATAATCCGTGTACGTGGGAAGCGGTTCCGCAGGCAGCCAAACAATGCGCGTGTTTTTGAGTTGGGGCTCGGGTCCCGGAAATTTTTTGGGTTTAGGAGTGAAAATAATGAAGTGATGTCCCTGCTCCGAGAGCTGGCTCACCGTGTTGAGGATACTTGTCGTGACACCATTGATTTGCGGCCAGAAAGAATCCGTGAAAATGGCAATGCGCATGCAGTTTTCATCCCATTCGGGCTTTTTAATGCGCGGTTAGTCCCGCACATCCTCGTATTTTCGTGCCGCTTTCCCCGTGAGGTGGTAGCGCACCCCATTCATGAGGTGAAATCCCACGTATTTCATGTATCCCCACTTTTTTACGCGGCGTGCGGAAACGTAGTGCTTCAAGTGCGTGTGATAGTGGAGCTTCCCATGTTGCGCGGCGCGCTTTCCCAAATCCAAATCCTCGCATGTAATATACCGCGTGTCAAACCCTCCAATTGTTTCAAACACATCGCGGCGAATCGCTAAGTTTGAACCAATGGGGTTGTGCATTTTCAGCACACTCATCAAGCGCAAAAATTTTGGCATGAAGAAGGTGGAAATCCACTGTTCGTTTTCAGACACATCCGAGTAAAACACCGGGCCGTATAGCAGGGCAATGTCTGCGTTTTTTTCAAATGTGTCGTGGATTTTTTGCACCCAATCTTTGGGAGCGCGCGAATCGGCATCCGTGAATGCGATTATTTTTCCTTTTGCAACGCGTGCACCGGCTTGTCGTTCGAATGCAATGCTGCGTTTTTTTTCAATCACTATTTTGTCGGCAAATGGTTTGGCGAGTTTTACGGTGTTGTCTTCCGAGTTTCCATCCGCGAGAATAATTTCATAGTTTCCAGAAAATTCTTGGTCGCGCAGCGCACGCAAACATCCCTCAATGTTTTTTTCTTCATTGAGCGTGCAGACAACAATGGAAACATCCATTTTTTTTGCGAGAGGCATAATCCAACCACTCGTGAATGGAATTAAAACCCTCTGGAACAAATCCCAAAGAATAGTGATGCTCGCGCTTACGCGAGCAGGACTTTCAAGTAGAACATGGGCGAGATGAAGGACTTGCGTGCTTCTTCATTCACGAGCATTCCACTAATCGTGTCGCGGATTTCTTTGCTGCGAGAGGCTTTTCCAATGACCATGTTCAGCAACCACTTGTGTCGGCCCATCTTTTGGAGCAAGTACGAGGTGTGCAACTCGGGTCCAATTTCTTTCCACAATCGCTCATCATACTGTGCCATATGCTCGAGTGAGAAATTGTTTGTTTTGAATGCTTCATCGATGATTTCCGAAACGTATTTTCCGGATGTCATGGCGTTTCCCACTCCTTCTCCGGAGAACGGGTCAACCAATGAAGCGGCATCTCCCACCAAAAACCATCCTTTGCCATGTAATTTGCGCTTGAATGATCCAAAGGGAAGAGTCCATCCTTTAACATCCGTGAGTTTCGTGGCGTTTTTGAATCGCTCTTTGAACAAAGGGTGTTCTACAATCACGCGCTCGGTTTCGGCAACCAAGTTTACGCCTTTCTTTTGTCGGTCGGTGGAGACCATTCCTAATCCAACGTTGGCTTTTCCATTTTCGAGTGGAAAAATCCAAAAGTATCCAGGCATAACAGAGTCAATGAAATGAATTTCAATATTGGGGGACATGCCGGTGATGCCTTGATAGTACACGCGCGTCGCCATGCACAAATGGTCATCGGGAATTTTTTCGGCACCCACTTTATTGGCAACAAGTGATGTTGCACCATCGGCTCCAATCACAAACTTGGCGCGGAATTCATGGGCTTCTTTTGTTTTCATGTCCGTGGCTTTTACGCCTACTACCGTATCGCCTTCCCAAATCAGGTCGTTCACTGTGTATTCTTCTCGCGCGTCCACCATTTTTTTGGTGTGAGAGAACAAAAAATTATCAAAAACAATTCTTCGGCAAACATATCCGCGTGCTTTTGTTTTTCCTTCGCCGTCTTTCACGGGGAACGGAATTTCGAGCATTTTTCCTTCGGGTGAAGAGAAAACGAGTCCAAATACTTTGGCCGTGTCTAAGTCTTCCATCTCGTGTTCGATGCCGAGTTCTTTCAGCATTCCCACACTCTTTCCGGAAATGGCGTCTCCGCAAATCTTATCGCGGGGGTATTTTGCCTTATCCAAAAGCAGGACATTGTATCCTTTTTTGTGCAAAAACATCGCGGTGGAGTTTCCGCCCGGGCCCCCTCCGACGACGATGACATCATATGTGTTAGAGTCTTTGGCTGTGGAGGTGGCATTTGGTGCAGTCATAGGAGAAATGCACCCTGGAAAAGAGATTTAAAGCGTGGGGGTAGAGCGGCGAAAACGGCGTGAATTATACGAAATGAGGGCTACTTAGCCTTCAACTCATGCACTTTGGCGTTCATCACGGCTTCCAAGTCCTTGAGTTGGCGGATTTGTCCCATGGTGGTGACGAATGTGATGGAAACGCCCTTTTTTCCCTTTCGAGCGGTTCGTCCGATGCGGTGGACATAGGTTTCATTTTCTTCCGGGAAGTCAAAATTAATCACGTGCGTAATGTCTTCGATGTGAATTCCCCGCGCAGCGATGTTGGTTGCGAGCAATAGAGAATATTTTCCCTCTTCGAAGTCCGCTAGGTTTCGTTGGCGTTGTACTTGTGACAAGTCTCCATGTATTTCTCCCACGCGGATTCCATTGTGATGCAATTGTCGCGCCAACCAATCAACGGTTCGTTTTGTCGAGCAGAAAACAATTCCTTTGGTGATGTTAAAATGCTGAATTAATCCAAGCAGCATTGTCACGCGTTCGCGCGGGTCCACGTTCAAATAATATTGAGTGATTCCCTCTACTGTTAGAGTGTCCTCGCTCAAGTTGATTTCTTTGTAATCGTGCAAATATTTTTTGGCGAGCGATTTAATTTCGGGCGGCATGGTGGCGGAGAACAATAGTGCTTGTCTCTCGTACGGCAATTGAGAGAAAATGGTTTCAATATCGTCTTTGAAACCCATGTCGAGCATTTTGTCGGCTTCATCTAACACGGCAAAACGAACATGAGACAAATCCAATGTTCCTCGGCGCATGAAATCCATGAGTCTTCCGGGCGTTCCCACAATAATTCCCGGTCCGGCGTGCAATCCTTCGGCTTGCATGTTCATGCTCGCTCCACCAAACACGGCGAGCACTCTAGTGTGCGTGTGTTTTCCAATGTTTTCTAATTCATCCCTCACTTGCAGGGCGAGTTCGCGCGTGGGAACCACAATGAGTGCTTGGGGTTTGCGTATGGTTGCATTGACGTGTGTGAAAAGGGGAATTCCAAATGCAGCTGTTTTTCCCGTGCCTGTTTTGGCTTGTCCTAACACATTTCGTCCGCTTAAAATATGGGGAATCGTTTCCGCTTGAATGGGAGTAGGATAAATGTAGTTGAGTTCACGCAGTCCCTGTTGCACAGCTGGAGGGAGGTTCATGTCGGAAAAGCGCATGCCGCTTTCATGCGGGGCAGGAGAGTGGGAATGCGTGGGCGAATGAGAAGTGTTTTCGTGCGTTTGCACACTGGAAACGGGCGCGCGAGCCGGTGTTGCGTGCGGAGGAGAAGGTGTTTTTGTTTCCGCATGTGAAATAGAAGGAATTTCTCCCGTGTGGGGTTGGGCGAGTGGAATTTTGCTCGTGGAGCGTTTTTGGGTTTTGGCCGTTTTTCCTTTGACGGCTTTGGGGGGTTTGGAGGCCTTGCTCATATGATATCATCCATAGAGAAGAGAACATAAAGGCATGGTCTGCCCCTCACCTTTTTTTGGAATGTTTTTTACGCGAGGGAATGGTCTTTTTCCTCAGCGAAGAGACGTTTGAACGGGTTTTTTTCGTTTGGGTGCGAGAGGGTTTGGTGCGAATGCGTGCAGGGGATGCTTTGCGTGCGCGGGTTTTCGTTTTCTCTTTCGGCAAAAGGTACGCAGGGGTAATGTGGTGCTGTGCCGAGCGGAGCAGGTGCACAAAATCCTCTACCGGCAATGCCCCCGTAACAGGGAGGTGATTGATGAGGTAGGTGGGCACGCCCCTCACTCCATTGAGTTTGGCCACGCGCGTGAATTCTTCTACTTGCGCATGATTTTTTTCATCTTGAATGAATAAAAGAAATTTTTCGACATCAAAATTAAGTTTGAGGGCGATGCGACGCAGCACGGCGAAAGATGAAATGTCCATCGTGTGTTCAAATGCGTGTGCGAACATTTCATCCATGTATTGTTCTTCTTTTTTTTCGTGTTGAGCGTACAAAAATCCAATGAGTGCGCGCTTGGAACTTGCTTCATATTTGGGAGGAAAAATGAGTATGTTTTCTTTTTCCGCGAGGGGCGTCAGTTGTGCGTACACGTGATGCACATTCTCATGTCCAATTATTTTTTCTTTTTCCACGCGATGGTTTTGGTTATGCGCGTATAATTCAAACGGCACCCAGGTTATTTTGGTAGGAATGCGTGCGCGCTTCACCGCGTGTTTAATTCGCGCACGTGCGAGATACGACCACGGGCACATGAAATCAAAGTAGGCAGTGATGTGCACCGGGTGTGCGTTTGCGTGTGGAGCGGGCATGCTACTCAAAATCAAAGGGTGTTTTTAAGGCCGAGCAACAGCAACTTATGTATAATACAACGTGTCTTTTTCTTTCCTTACGCGCGTTCCCACTTCATGAAAATAAGTCGCATTCCTTCACACCTGCGTCCGCGTGAGCGCGCGTGGAGTGTGGGCGTGCAAAACCTTTCGGATGTTGAATTAGTCGCCATTATTTTGCGCTCGGGAAAGAAGGGACGCAGTGCAGTAGAGCAGGCGCAGGATATTTTATCCGCGCACAATGGAGATTTGCATGAAATCAAATCCCGAGACACCACTGGATTAATGAAAAATGGCATTGGTCGCGTGCAGGCGATTGAATTGCACGCCGCACTTGAGTTGGGTTCACGCATGCACCATGCTAAACATGAACCCGTTTTCATGGAAGACGCGGTCGTGAATATTTCATCGCGCATGCGCAATGCGCCGAATGAATTGTTTTTTTTAGTGTGTTTAGATATGCGCGGCACCTGCGTGGGTGCACCCCTCCTTTTGAGTGAGGGCACTCGTTTCCGCGTTCATGTGGATGCGCGGGAAATACTAAGCAAAGCGCTTCAGCGCGGCGCGGGAAAAATTCTGGTGATGCATAATCACCCTTCCCAAATCGCGCAGCCTTCTCCCGCGGATATTATTCTAACCAAACATATTCTCGAAGGAGCAAAGTGGATGGACATTGAGCTCGTTGATCACGTGATTGTGACGCGGGAAGAATTGTTCAGCATGCGCGCGAATGGAATGCTGGACTAAATGACCGCACACTCTTCGCCCACGCACGTTCCGCTGCCTGTTTCGACGGTTCCAGCAGCACCCTCTGCCGATTCAGGCGAGGGATACACTTGACTTTTTTCCGGGTCAAATGCATAGGAGGGTTTGGCAAATCCATACGGCAACACGTGCGTTTCTGCCCAGGCGGGAACACTAATGTACACGCCCAATCCAGAGTCTGTTCCGCAGCTTCGTGTGACGGACACTCCCACTGTGTGGAGAGTAGGTTTCTCGTACGAGGGAATTCCTGATTCGGCTAACCATTCCATAACGCGCTGCACGACTGCATTTCCATTTTCCGCGCTCACCTCAGGTTCGCCCCACGCGGGTGATTCGCAGAATTTTGTTTTGAACAAATAATTTTTGGCTTCCGTGTCTTCCGTACTCGTGAACAATTTTGTCTGCTGCAATCCTGCGGGAACAAATCCGGATGCGGCAAGAATGGCGGCGCTTTCATCGTCATTCACGGCCACACCATACTTGTCTGTTGAGAGTTTGGTGCACTGCTGGCTCAAGCTTATTCCGCGGACAAATCCAACGTATTTGATGTCAACTCCTTTTTCTTCCAGCCATGTTTGCATGAGTGCAAAATCTTTCTCAATGTTTCGCACGGGTTCTTTTTTCACATTCCATTGGTTGGCAAAACATTGGTAGGGGGTGAACACGCGCCATTGCATTTCATCAAAATCCGGCTGCAGGGTGGGCCACACATAGTCTCCTTCAAACACAAATCCGAGTGTTTCAGCTAGTGCTTGATGGGATGCGGGGATGATGATGCGGTAGGTTTCTCCGCTGGGGCAGGAGCAGGCTAAACACACGGCCAATCCTTCGGGAGCGGGGGCGTAATTCACGTGCAGGGGAGTAATGCCCTGCCCTTCCAACCATTGGGTGAATGCGACTTTATCCTCCGTCAGGATGAGTTCGTTTGTATCCACTTGCCACGGGTTGGAGAGGCATTGCTTCAATGAATAGGTCATTGAAATCGTTTCCGCACTCGCGAGGGTTCGCACGTCAAAAGTATTGGATGAAATGCTCTTCTCGCTGGTACATGCGGCTTGGGAGAGTGCTTGTCCTTCCGCGCAGCCCACACCATATCCTAATGTGAGGGAGTATGTTCCATTTCCCAAGGGTTGAGCGTCAAGTTTCACGCTCTTTCCCGCGCTGAGCGTGTTGGGCACTCCTTCCCACACGCACGTTTTCCAAATCATCTCCATTTTTTCTCCATTCACGTGCTTGTAGGTCACGTAGTCGTTGCATCCTCCGAAGAAAATGGTTTCCGCACTCGCATTGACTAATTCAATCGTGTATGTGCTAGTGTCTTCGCTCTCATTCACCCAAATGAATGGTTCATTCATTGCAAAAAATCCGGCGTCGCGTAATTTTTGTTGATTTATTTTGTCGGTTGGATTGACGAGCAAGTAATCGCCGCGCGGGCAGTTGAGGGCCATGCACACTATTTCATCGTGCGGCACAAAAACAGTATTTTCAAATGAAATTCCTGCGCTGGAAAGCCAGGCTTGCACGCGTTCGAGTTCAGTGGGTGCATTTACAAATTGAATATCCGCTACTTGCCAGGGGTTTGTTTCCGCTTGCACGGGAGCGTAGGCCATCCACAGCAAGTCAGATGTTCCCACGGGAGGATTGTTTCCAGGAGGGTTTTGCGGCGGCGTGTTCGTTACACATCCGGACAGCATCAACAGTAGTGCAAACACTGCTCCCGCGGCTATTTTTTGGTTGGTATTCATTTTGGTCATATCTCATATCCCCTCTTGCGTGTTTTTATTCACAAACTTTTTGCTTAGTTTTCCGCCGTTGCCCGTTGAAGGGGCAGGCGAAGTATTTCCTTTTCCCCAAATGTCGCTGGGTTTCCATTTGAATGAAGAATCGAGCCTCTGGGCAGCAGCTGCGAGAATTGATTTGAGTGCAGGAAATCGCACGCGTTTAATCGAGTCATGAAAGTCCAGCCACTCATATGCGGTGTGTTCGGGCGACAACACCACGTCGCCTGTTTTGCTTTCCGCGAGAAAAAATAACACATGTCTTTCTACTTTTTTCACGCCGCGGAACATGGTGTAAATGTTTATTTTTTTGAATCGCGGCACAAACACCAAATTTTTCAACCCTGTTTCTTCGAATGCTTCTCTTCGCGCGGTTTCTTCTTCCGTTTCTCCCTTCTCCACTTGTCCGCCCGGCGCGGTCCAATTTCGAGAGTAGGCTCGTTTGAGGAGTAGGAACTTTTTTCCACGATAAACAATCGCCACACACGCTTTTTCGATGGGCAGTTTTTCTTTTTCCGCGTGTGGGGTTTTGGTCGAGGAGGGCATGCGTGAAAGAAGCAGGATGGGGATTTAATGCTAACCCCACCGCGCCTCAGCCCCCTCAGGCGAATGGATTTTTTTCTAGTCAAAAGGCCGTTTTATAAACGCCGAGTTTTTTGCTCCACGTATACAGCCATTGTTGGCGTGGAGGAGTATGTATGATTGACTTTGTGGAGGCCGTGAAGCGCCCGTGGAAGACGGACCCTATCA
Organism: uncultured archaeon; assembly: GCA_964480705.1. Taxonomy (GTDB): domain Archaea; phylum Iainarchaeota; class Iainarchaeia; order Iainarchaeales; family VGJJ01; genus VGJJ01. The sequence continues at coordinate 89,330 of CAYZPC010000002.1, forward strand.
CGATTGTGTTGGGGACCTTATTTACTATTTTCACCCCCCTGCGACCCTTGTTGCACGGGTTAGGTGTCGAGAGTGCGCACCGCGCGCAGAATGGAAATGAGACCATGCCTCATTTTTCGGACTTTATTGATAGTTACTTGTCCGGCCTCATGGTTATTGTCATTGGCATTCTTTTCTTTTTGCCCGCCATGTTAGCGTTGCTCGCCGGCGCATTGGTGTCTATTCCCCTGCTCTTTTCATTATTCACGAGCTTGGCGCAGAATCCTATTCTCGCTGGACAGAGTTTCATTGGTTTGTTAGTCAATGGTGCGGTATTTGGTGCGCTCGCCCTTATTTTGGTTTTTTTGGCCACGCTCATGGCACCTATTGGAATTCAGTTGTTTGCGCACGATAAGAAAATTGCTTCCGCATTTCAAACGAGTAAAATTTGGCGCGTGATTGCCACCGCAGACTATTGGGTCACGTGGTTATTGCTCATGGCCTATGGCGTAGTATTAGTCGGTGCAGTGGCTATTCTCTCCTTGCCCGAGTTTAATGCCCTGTCCGCATTGTTCTTAGGCGTTGCCGGCTACTCATGGTGGATGACCACATACATCATGTTCGGCGAAGTCGTGAAGGATGCAGGAGTGTTAGGTTCACGCCACGCGGGAAAGAAAGTTGCCGCTAGTGAACCCAAACGTTCATTTGCTAAGAAAAAATAAAATAATTATTTTGCCCCATCCGGGGCCTCTTTTTTTATTCGTTTGCACCATTCACGCAAATTTATATTCATTCAATGTGTCAGCTATTAATGCTCCGCCGGCGCATGAATAGACTTCCATCGACGGATGATCCTTTACGATCGATCATGCTAGGTTCGCCCACTGCCCGTTACGCTAGAGCAGTAGTAAAAAGTATTAGACAGGAGCACCGTAAAACCGCAAAGAACGCCACACCTAAAGAACCATTTCTTCAGAAAGTGGATAGAATCAATCACGAGAAAAAAGCAGCACACGAGAATTTATTCAAAATGTTGCAAAATAATTCATCTATTAAGAGACTACTTGAGGAAGAATTGCGCACAGAGGGATTGGGAGCTGACGTAAACAAATTGAAAAAGTTTTCTAGAAATTCGGAGTTGATAGCTGCTAAAATAGCTGCAGAAAGTAAAGGCGCCCGTTTTTCCGAGTATGCATTACTGCACGGGGTTCATGTCCCTCCCGCGTATGATGCTATTGCACGAAGAATAGAATCTAAATTGGAACAAACCGTAGCCAGGATAAATTTGTCAGCTATATTACAACGAGAGATGGAAGCGAGAGGCATTCATTTTTCATTGAAAAGAATTTATCAAAAAATGAAAGCTCACCATCCTATAAGCAGTTATGATGATTGGGGAGTCGTTAACAATTTGTTCTCAAAGGTAGAAAGAGAGTTTTTAAGTGAGTTGAAGCGCGAGCGCAAAGAAAAAATGAGTCCAGAAGCAAACGCAAAAATAGATTTGCATAAAAAGAAAATATCTCGTTTAACAATGGAACGTGACGTAAGAAAACGGATAATCAAAGAAGCGCGGGAAATGGTAAAAAATGGTTCAATGGATATTGGTGCCTTTTTTTTGACAAGGGGGATTAAGCAAGGCAGAATGGTCGCGCGCAAAAAACTACAAGAAATAGGTATGAATCCAGATGATGTTTTTTCAAAACTAGGCATTAACAAGGATGATGACACAGGTTTTCGCCGATTAAAAATTCTTTCACACGTTCTTCGCTCCGCAAAAACAGATGACCAAGCCAGAAACCTTGTTAAGCGTGTGATTCAAAAATATGTTAAAACCACTCCCACCAGTGCAACCCTTCAGGGAACAGAGTTTACTCGCGCACCCACTGTATTGAATCCACGTAAGCTGGCAGAGCGTGAGCAACGAAAGGAACGCCGGCGCGCGGAAGAAGCGGCAGCCAAAGCAATTAAGAAGCCTGAACCGCAAAATGGAGAAAAGAAATTCCCCGCCACTGCGGGAGGATTTGCTTCTCTTTTTGGAAAAGAAAAACGTGTCACGGCTGAAATGGCGGTCGCACTTAACAATTTTTTGCAAGGTGTTCGTTCACGCCAATATCCAGATGCTCAAATTGACCAATTAATGGAGCACCAGATTCTCACCATCATAGCGACAAAGTTTCAAAAGTCCGGTCGGGTGAGTGAGAGGGCATTACGCAATTTAACATCACCCCCACTTTTATTTGAAAATTTTAAGCACGCTCTTCGAAGCCTCATGAAAAAAGGATATTTAGAATATGAGTTTCATATGGGGAGCAGTGAATTTGTTTCTATTACAAATGCATCGGCCAGCAGAGTTTTAGGAAAATACAACACCAAAATTTCTCGCTTGCATGAGAATGGTGGATAAAAATAGTTTAAAAAAAAAGTGATTTGGGAATGCAATCATTCCCAAACTAAAAATTATTGTTCTTCATCATCGGATGTTTCTTCCGCTTCAGTGGTGGCTTCTCCCACGACTTCTCCGAATGAAACTTTTCCGCGCACCGCGGTGATTTTGACTTTCACGCGCTGTCCTTGTTGTGTTTTGGGAACGACGATCACAAATCCTTGAATCTTGGCAATCCCATCTCCTTTTTCGCCGATTCCTTCAATCGTGACGTCGTAGGTGTCTCCTTCCTTCACGGGAACGGGACCAAACCCTTGTCTTCGTTGTGGTCGGCTGTCATAGTTATTTTCATTATTCATCATATCTGGGACCTCCAATCTTGGAATATGTGAACGTTTTGCGCAAAACGTTCGAAAAGGGTGAGTTGTTGCGTGAGAAAGCGAATTTGAATGAGTAAGTATTCATGACTAATTCCCTGGCTTACTCATTCTTGGGGTTGCACGCATTAAAAAACCTGTCCTTAACCTGAGCGGAATCGCCCGTGTTTGGTGGGCGGTTCTTTTCGCGGGGCGTTGGGCAGAACGTAAATGTATGCGTACACGACCACTGCAATCAGCAAAAGAAGAAGCGAAAACAACAGCGTGATTCCCGTGTTGGGTTCCACCACTTCAATGGTTGCCGATTGACAATTCGTGGTGAGTGTCGGGTCTGCGTTCGGAGACAAATAACATCCCAGCGTGTATATTCCGGGTTTGGAAAATGTTACGGTAAAGTTTTGTGTTACTGCTTTGGCAGGAGAAAGGGAATCAATCGTCGTGGATGCGGGAGTGATGGTTCCTTCCGGGTACACCGTGTATGTGGCTTTGATTCCATTCACGGGAGTAATTCCATCATTTTGTGCGACCCATTGCACGTCAACGGGTTCGTTCACATTCACTCGAACTTGCGGCACTAAGAATGCGGCGCGAACATTAAACTCGGGTCCTTCCACCAGCAAGTAGGGTCGTGTGCTCTCTTGCACTATTTTTTCTCCCCAAATGTTCGTGTAGGTTAACACCGCAGGAGGCAATAGAATGGAAACCGCGCGGAGGGGTTTGATGTTGTAGGAGAGTTTTTTGGTTTCCCCGGGGAGAATCGTTCCAGTAAATCCCGTTTCTCCTTTCAATAATGGAACATATTCTAATTCATATTTTCGATAATCAATGGACACATCCACGGCTTCTCCGCCTAAGTTCGTCAAATACAATTCAATGTCAATAGGTTCACCCAACTCAGGTTCGTTTCCCGCGAGGAGTGTTTGAAATGCTTCCACACTATCGAAGCGGGGTTGTTGATACAATCCAAATGTGGTAGTGTTGCGCACGCGCAGAGCGTCCGTGTACGATGATGTCGTGCCGCAGATGCGAATCGTGTTATTCGTTGTTTCTTGAATCGCGGGGGGAATGAGCACGTGAATATTTCCATTTTCGAGCACTTCATTCGCGCGGATGACGCGGAATGGTTCATCATTCAAAAATAAACTAACGTTTGCGTCACCATCATTGGCGGGAATCGTTTCAATGTTGAGCGTGAGAACGGTATCATTTCCTTTTTCGAGATAGCCAGCAAAGGGAGCGAATGAAAATTCATCACACGCGGTTTGAGAGGGTTCTAGAATAGTAATCGCTGAAAATCCCCCAGTTGAGAGTGTTTTTTCATCTAAAACAAGTGCATTGGCATGCGTGGCGAGCAGGGCGCTGGCCAGTAAAATGAGCAGTATCTCTTTTCTCACGTAATTTCCCCCTAACGTTTGAAAAAAAAAGTTTAATCAAACCGCGCGTGTTGAGCGCGGGCGGTTAACTTTTTTCATCAGATGATTAATCCAATGGACAACCCTACGCTGAACCCCTTTTTTAGGCCGATGGGTATCGATTGAAAGTACAGGCGTGCGTGTGTAATTCTTTTTCACGGCCTCCTCACAGTACCCTTCTTCCTCGCAGAACACATTTTCCTGAATTTTGAGTTCGGAGTATTTTCGTGCACGCAGGCGTTTTTCTAAAACAGGCAGAGACGTGTGCGTGACTACCACTCCATCCACGGGGAGAGAAAACTCACAAGATAGGTGCCCTTCAATAATCAAGTTATGTTTGCTGGAATGAATTTTTTTCAACAATTCCATTTTGAGCGCGGACACATCCACGTCATACTCGTTGGTTGAGCGGTTCCATTTCCCAACATGACGTTTTTTCACCAGCGATTTTTCTTCCAGCACGCGCGCAGATAGCGCGGGAGCAATGGCGTGCGCGAGAGTAGTCTTGCCCGTCCCCGGAACGCCCGAAATGAGAATTATGTATCTTTTTGCAACATGCTTTGTTGGCATGTGAAAAATAGAAAAGCAGAGTTCATAAATGATAGGTTACGCTCTGCAAAAAAAATAAAAAAAACGTCTGGGTCCTTGCGAAGCAAGCGACCCTAACTCCGGCAGCCGATCGGAAGCTCATGAAAAGTAGTTGAGTGGTGCCGCTCGCGGCACCACGACATCGGTACCGCCGGACGAAAACGGCGTAAGAAAGGTGGTGCGGCCGCAGGGGGTTGCCGGCCGCAGCACCAAAGCGCTAATTGGGGCGAGGTTCGTGGTGAGAGGGAAGGTATTCCTCGCGAGCGGGGGTGCTCGGGGAACCCAATCCAATACCTCTCCCAACCTTCTTTGCCCATGCGAGGACTGAATCATCCACCCGTGTACCGGCCTCTTCGACCGCAGAGGGTGATTCAATGTACGCCTTTTCCGCTGACGGATGAGAATTTTCTTGAGGGGAATTTGTCGTCATCGGAAAAACCTCGCGTCAACTAGAAACACGCCAAGTATATATACTTATCGGAAAATAAGCAATATTTAGGCTTTTTAGGCGATAAGCGGTTTTTGAAGCACTTAACAGAGCAAAATAAGGCTAATTTAGCCTCCTTTTCTTATGTGGAAGCTTAAAACAGGGAAAAAATCTTTTGGTGTGTGAGTTGGAAAAATAGTTTTAGCAAAAATGCGTTATGTAATGCGTTTGTTGCATCAAAAAATTTTTTAGAAAAATTAGAATACGTTATGTAATTTTTAGGCGCACAAACAATTGTTCCAAAAAAAGTTATGTAATTTGGCATATTTTAGGCGAAAAATTACTGGTTTGCGCGAGAAAAGAGCAAAAAATTAACAAAAAAAATTAGTAAATTTATTTCGTTAGCGCAATCGCAGGGTGTCCAAGTTTCGGATGGCCATACTGCTCACGCCATATTTTTGCATCACAAACTTGGCGAACGCAACCGTCTTCACACGATTACCATGGTCAATAACAATTCTCTTTGGTTTTGGATTAATGTTACGAATATAGTTTTCCAATTGCAATCGGTCAGAATGTCCAGAGTATCCTTCCAAGCTTTCCACGCGCATTTGTACATTCAATTCTTTCGTTCGTCCTTTTTCATCCGCCACGGGGATGTTTCGAATGCCGCCTTGTAATTTTCGTCCGAGTGTTCCATCTCCTTGATATCCCGTGAACACCAATGAATTTTTGGGGTCTTCGGCCATTTTGTAAAAATAGGCTAAACTGGCCCCACCGTTAAGCATTCCACTCGAAGCCAAAATGATGGCGTTTCCATCTTTGAGGATTTGGTCTCTATCTTGCGCAGTGACGTTGTTGAACAACGGACTCGTGAAGGGAGAATCATTGGACAAAATTCGTCGTTGAATGTTTTGTCTCAAATATTCCGGATACGCCGTGTGAATCGCACTCGCTTCACGCGTTAACCCATCCACAAACACTTTAGCGGTTGGTAACAGTCCTTGTCGGTAAAAGTCTTCTATCACAAGAGTAACTTCTTGTCCTCTTCCCACGGCAAACACAGGGATGAGAACGTTTCCTTTCTTCTCTAGCGTTTCCGTAATTATTTGCAATAGTTTTCGGTCTTCGTTCTCGCGTGCGGGTTGAATATCATTTTCTCCCCCGTACGTGGATTCCATAATGAGTGTTTCAACGCGCGGATAGTGCAAGTCAAGCGGGTCGAATAATCGCGTGTACCCGTATTTCATGTCTCCCGAATATACTAAATTGTGCGCCCCATCCCCAATATGCATGTGCACGGATGCGCTTCCCAAAATGTGGGAGGCGTTGAAGAATGTAATTCGCATGTCCGGCGTAATATCCGTGGTCTCGCGGTAATCTCTCACAATCACGTGTTTCAATAATTCTTTCACGTCTTTTTCCGTGTACGGGGGTTCGACTCCTTGTTTGAGTGCAACATCCACGTAATCGAATTGTAACAAGGCCATAATGTCGCGCGTGGGTTCCGTACAATACAGCGGCCCGCGATATCCCATTCGATACAAGTAGGGTGCAAATCCCTGATGATCCATGTGCGCGTGCGAAACCACTAATGCATCTAACTCAGACAAGGGAAAGTTTAACGCGTCCAAATACGGATACGGCTCTTCCTTGTTTCCAGGATTGATTCCGCAATCCAGCATGACTTTGGAGATGGGTGTGTCCACGAGCATGCAGGAGCGTCCAATTTCTCTAAACGCTCCTAACCCCGTCAAACGCACCCAATCGTGTTTGGCATTCGTTGAGCGATAAATTTTTCGTGCCGTGTCTTGCAATAGTTTCTTTCGGTCCGCGGCGTGTTTGTTTAAGTGATAACGTATTCCCTGCAAAAATTCCGAATCGGTGGAAGGAGCGCGGATAATTTTAGGTGTCCATCCCGTTTGAATAATAATCGCCTTGCTCGTTTCTCCCCCTTTTCCAATGACTAATCCCGGTTTATCGGCTTCAATCACGACTTGGCAAAAGGGTTCTACAAATGTAATATTTTTCACTCCCGCTTCAACCGGAATGAGTCCTTCGATTTGTTTTTTGGCCGTGCTGGGATCTTGCAACAATGATTTGTCCGCGCGAACGCTAATTTTTTTCTTCAATTCAAACGCAATTTTGGCCACGTAATTGTCGGTTCCCGCAAAAAAAGCTTTAGGGTTTTTGGTATATAGAATAATCTCCGGCCCCTCGAAATCAACATTCGTAACTTGGCATGTTTTGGGCAGGCTTTCCCAGACTTTTTTTTCTAATTCTTCAATCGTTTGATATTTTTTCTTTTCAATGGGCAGCGGCACGCCATCTTCATCAAACTTTGTTTCATTTTTTGGTGTTCTCATTTTTTTCACATTCTATTTTTTTAATAATTATTTTTTCCTTTTTTCTATTTGGTTGAATCGTTTCCTAAAAATAATCGTAAAATGGTTTTTCAAAAAAGAGCGTGGATAAAAAAAATTGTCTGTTATTCGTGCAATTTACATTGCTGCAACAATTTTTTCGACGTCTTTCTTGCTTAATTCTTGAATGCCATTCGCATCAATCACGGTCACGGTGAAGCTGTGTCCACCCGACATGACATCGCGTTTCTTGGCCGCTTGCACGGCTTTAATGGCGAGTTTAATGGCGTCATCTTTCTTCATGTTCGCATGATAGTTCGTGTCTAACACACCCATCGCGAATTCGCTTCCGCTTCCGGACACGGTAAACTCTTCTGTTTCCGCAATGCTTCCGGCTGCATCCATGGAATACAATTGGGCGTTTCCCGTGTATCCGCCGATGATGAATTGCACCATGAAGGGATAGTAGCGGTTTCCGCTCAAAATGTTGGCAATAAATGTTACGAGGGCTTTGGTCGTAATCGCATTCTCGCGTTCGACTTCAAATAATTTGGCTTGTGAGCGTAAAAATCGCACCAGTGTTTGAGCGTCTCCCATTCCTCCCGCAATCGTGAGTGCGATTCGGTCGGTGAGTTTGTACACTTTTTTGGCGTCTAATTCTGCGGCAAAATATCCCATCGTGGCCTTTTGGTCCGCGGCTAATACGACACATTCCTTCGTTCGGATTCCCACGGTCGTGGTGCCCGTTTTCATGATGTGTTTGTTTTCGTTGGAATTTTCCATGTGTTTCATCCCATGTTAAACGTGATAAAAGCAGAATTCTACACGTTATAAGTCCTAAACCCTTTAAAAAAGCCACGCTCCGCGCATGGCTACATTACTCCAATGAGGGCGGTTTATCCCGCCCCACACGTGTTCACACGCTTTTTTAGTGCGTGTGTCCCGCGTGCTCGTCTTCCGCGTCGTCGTGGTCATGACCGTGGTCGTGTCCTTCGTGCGCGTCATTCGAGTGAATCGTTCCATCCTCATGAACGTGCGTGTTTTCCACGTCTTTCTTTTCCACCATTGATTGGAGATTGACTTTCTTCACACTTTTCACGGTTTCCAACACGAGTTTGGAAAATACCGCAAGATTGCGTGTGTAGCGCGTCATGATGGAAACGTTTCCAGACACTGTGAGAATGTCTCCGTCTCGTTTAATCTGGGGTTTTTCTTTTCCTCGGAACATTTTTTCGGCTAGAGCGTCAATTTGTTCTTTTTCTTCCGTGAAGTGTTTGATTATTTTCAACTCGTATTCGACTGTTTTTCCCGCTAAATCCGGGTTGAAGTCTACGCGCACGCGTCCACCGGACACGCTTTGTACGCGTCCCACCATGTCATTGGCGTTCACAATCGTTCCCGGCACCGCGGGAATGTTGTTGTTTTTGAATTCTTGTAAAGGCAAAACCTTAATCAGTTGGGCATTTCTCTGACCAAACGCTTTTTCGGGTTCTAATTCCACGTGTTTTGATTCGCCCACTTTCATGCGAAGCAACATTTCATCGATTCCCGGCAATACTTCTCCATTTCCTGCGATAATGGTCACGGGCCCATAGGCTCTTCCCTGCGTGTCCAATCCTTCTTTTTCAGCCACTTCTTTTTGGGTGGTGTCGAACACTTTTCCCGTGCTCGCGTCTTTTCCCGTAAACTCGATTGAAATGATATCCCCTTTCTGCATGGTAATAGACCTCTCTCACCATGTTTCCCCAGCAAAACCTTTAAGATAACTCGGGAAAACCCCCGTGGGATGACGGCGTCATCCCACGATACCGATGCGGCCGGGCGGAACCGGCCTTATGGTACGGCCCAGGTTTTCAACCTCGCAAATGGGGCTATTTTTAACTCTTTACGGGCTTTTTCAGCCAGAGAGGATTCTTCCATGACCGACCCCGCATCCACAACAAAAACAACTAATTCCACTGTCAAATGGGGTGCATTATTCATCATCGTCCTCATGCTACTCTCAGGTGTCGCGGTGTTTTTCGGTTCACAATCCTCCACCCAACCTACACCCACTGACACTGCGCCTCAAAACGTCGAGCAATTCTCCGGAGAAGACGTTTCAGGGACAGTTATCGAAGTTTTTGACACTGCAATTATAGTCGGGCAGACTAGCGATGGGGATAAAACTGAAATTGACGCATTGATTCAAGCAATCCCCAACATTGTAAAGTTTACATCAGAATTCTCGCCTCTTCAGCAGGACGGAAGTGTCACATACATTGCAAACATCACACTGTCCGCAAACGCAGACCACATTTCCTTTGCCGATAGTGTAATGCAATTAGATTTGTTTGACAACCCATATGTCTACTTTCAGGGTTCTGCACAAGTAGAAACCGAACAGCAAGTAACGAATTCAAAAAATCAATTAACGCGTATAGAACTGCCGAATGCAAATATTCAAGCAATTGTTACTCCAATAACACAAAAAGGAGACACAATTACAGGTCATTTTGAAGCCGCATTTCAAGGCACAAAATTAGTTAATGCAAATTTAGTTGAAACTCAAAACGTCACTGCATCGCCTAGCCCCATTTCATTTTCAGGAAATTATACGCTCAAATCACTTCAACCTGGATTATTGATTAGGGGCGAAGTTGATTACTATCCAGGATTATCTTTGGAACTTCTTAATCAAGAATTAAGCGACATCAATGGAGTAAGTGGAGTGACTATCCCTTTTCTTCCATATGTAAACAACACTCTTTTTACCGAGTTTAGCGGAGCAGGGATTGTTTCAAATGATTTGAACTTGTTCGTTACTACACGTCCCGAGTCATTTGATTCTTTTAGTTTAACACCGAATGGGTTCTCAGTAAATTTGAAAAACGTCAATGTGAACGAGGCTAAAGATATTCTTACTGCAAAAATTAATGAAATAACCGCATCGAATACGCCAATTTCCTTCAAAGCACCACGCACACAATTTTTTATCGACGCAAATACAACCACCACGACTAACAAGAACACGTCTTTGCTTATCAAAAATTATTTTGAAATGCTTGATGTTAACGCCACAGTTGATATTTTTCAACAAGGATTTTTTTCCGTTGAGTCATTAACCTCGCCAGATAGCAACAAAACTTATTCTATCCCGACTGGAGAAGTATTATCAGTTGTCCTTCCAGGCCATGTTGTGGGAGACACAATAGTTGGTCGAATTCATGCAACACTGTCTCGAGGCGAATTGGTCTTCCCAAGCGGTGAAGAAGTTACTGAGGAGTAACTTCTACAAATAGTTATATTGAATTTGAATCAGGAACTGTCGGATACCAATTTTGTTCCCAAAGCAAATCAATTTCGTCCCCGACTTTACTTACTTTTACCGCATCATCAAGCATCTGTTTAGCATAGTCTGCGTAAATATCATACAGGCCGTCATCGGCCGATTCACTCGGTTCAAAAATGTAGTTTTTCCAAGCATTGGAGGTTTTGCTCAAGTTAGCGGAATAGTTTTTCTCCAACGGAATTAATGTCAAGCGCAGTTCAATATCTTTTTTCAGAAAGTCACTTGAAAGACCATTAACTGCTTTTAATTTTTTTTCGGCTAAGGTAAACGAGTCAACCGCTTCTGAAGATAAACGCGTCACTATTTCATTGAAAGAAGAAGAGATATCATAACATTCTTGAAAATTATTTGACTCATTACAAGAGCTCATCCACAATTGATAATTAGAACTAGCTAATCCAATTTGCTCTTTAGCATAAGTATAATGATAGGATGCAGCAATATATTCTTGAAATAAACCTTCCTGCTCTTTTGCAGATAATACTTTTTCAGAATTTAGGCGCGCTATCTCGTTTACTAAACTGGTATTTGTTTCTTCCAATGTTGTAATTTTAGTTTTTTCACTCTCAGAAACGCAACCCGAAAAAATAAGTAGCCCGGCAACCAGCACAATAGCGTAGTTCATAGTTTCAAGAGTCAGTTAATTCTATTTAATAGTTTGCCAACGCCATCGCCCTGCGCGGCGAATTAGTATACGTGAATGGGGTCGAAACCCCCGAAAATGGGTTGCAGGTTTAAATTCGCCCGTTTTTTCCTTGCATGCGAGGTGCACGCATGCTATATTTTTTCAGTCTCGCCGAGTTATTGATTTTCTTAGGACAAACCGTGTCAATTGTGTTGAGCGTACTCATTTTGTTCCGCATGGCTCGACATCACGAACGACAGAGGCGATAATTCATGGATATTTTTGCCGGTCGCCCGGACTTGCTCTTGTTATTCATCGCACAGATTGCATTCATCATCGTGCAAATCCTCATCTACTTACGAATTTCTCGCGATGAGAAACGCTCCTCTTCCCGCGCACGCGAAATGAAAATGGAAGAAAGTTCTGCGTCAAAAAACAAATCCAAAAATACGAAAACGGCGAAGCGAAAACTAAGCCGCCGTTAATTAATTTTTAGTAAAAATAAAAAAATAATTCGAAAAGTGAAAAAAAAACTTTTTAATCTTCTTTCTTCAATGAAGAAATCGCCGCGGCTAAATCCCCATCATTTTCTTCCAACGCGGTGCGGGCCACTTCCTTGCTCACGTCCGCTTGCTCCGCGACCATGTCCACATCTTCTTCCGAAAACGCAGGTGCGCTTCCGCGTTCTTCGCGCGGTTCTCCCGTAATCGTGTACGTTTTGTTTCCCTTCATATCCACCGCATTCACTTGAGGAGAATCAAAAACCAGTTTGACGCCATCCATAAGTTCAATCGTTACACGTCGTGCGTCTAAGTCTTCTGATTTGATGCCGAGTTGCCGCATCATGGCTTTCATTTGGGCGGGGTTCATTCCGCCGAGTCCGGGAATCATATCATTCATACAAGAAGAGCAATCCTTTTAGAGCCACGCCTCATGAAGGATAGTGGAACCCCTTATGTCTGTGGAAGTTTTTGAAAGTATGGAGAAAATCAAGGCTCGTTTTGCCGGCGCGCCCTTTTTGGAAACGAATCCCCGGAGAAAAAAAGCGCTTGAGCATTATTTTTCCCGCCGCGGGGTAGTTCAATTGGACGTGAACACGAAGCCGGGCAAGTGGCCCGCGTTATCCTATCCTCACGCGGAGAAATTGCAGAATCAAATTGTTGAATTGTCTCAAAAGCATCGCGATCACACGAGTAAAAAGTGGCACTGGCAAGTGACTCATCTCAAAGCGTCTTCGAAGGATGTTCTTGCGCACGCCAAAAAAGTTACGGACCCATTGTACTGGCAGCACGTCGCTAAAACGGTCACCGATGGAGAGTACCGCGACGCGGCGAAAGCAATTGATTTGCACGCCACCCTCATTTCAGATAAAAAATACCGTCCAATGATTGATGCATTTGTCAATAATGAAGAATACCGCAAACAACTTACGGAGACGGTGAAAACATCCATTGTGTACAAGGACCACAAGGGCTTAGCCAAACACGCGGACGATCGAAGAAAACTCCAAATGGATGTGTCAAAATCACTTGTAGCAAAAACGCATGTTCAAGTGGAGGATGCGCAGGAACAATTGTTTGCATTAAAGGAATTATTGAAGTGGTGTCAGGAGAAATAGTGATAGTGTATGGTTCGTCGACCCATTCAAAAACAATGGCGGGCAATCCCCCTTGAAAAATGGGAAAGTATCACTGGAAAACCTTTTGTTCGCACGCGCGAAACCGGCATTCTCTCGTGGAGCGGAAAGCGCTTTGTTCTTGCCACGCGGGAGTTTCTCACCAAAACCTTTTCGCCGGGACAACGCCCCTTTATTCTAAAATCCAGCCATCCCATTACAGAGAAAGGAATTCGTTTCTCTTCTCCAGCGCGCACGCGCAGACGCCCCCTAAAATAATCGGAACCAACGGCGGTTTTGGGTTGGCGCATATTCAAATCGTACGCGTGCGCATACAACCTATCCTCGGTTGAGGAATTTTACTGAGCGAGGGCACCGCCACATTGGCGAGGCGTGATTTCTTCACGCCACCCCTCCTTACCTTTTTTCCCATACCATTATAGGGAACCTCCCCCCATTCTATTTTTCGAATTATATGACGAGTGAATCATTCATCCTGGGAAACCCTTCTTCTTCTACAGTCATTTGCACGTGTTGGACGCTCGCTAAACCCGTTTCTCAAAAACTTTCTTCGGAAAAATTTGCCGTGTGTGCTAACGTGTACTCATTTGATGGTCTCAACACCATTATTCGAGCATTCTACCAGAATCCCCGCTGGAATAATCTCATTATTTTTGGCGCGGATTTAACGCACAGAGGAGAAGCCCTCGTACAATTTTTTACTAATGGAATGGATGAAAATGGGAAAGTCAAAAATACTTCTTTTTCATTCCAGAAAGAAATTCCCCTTGCCGACCTTGAATTGATTCGAAAAAATGTTCATCTGCATGATTTGCGCGGAAAACCCATTGAAGAATTAATCGCCCTCACGCAGACACTCACGAGTTCTCCAGCGTGGACAACTCCCAAAACATTTCCCGAATCGCCACCCCCGCAAGTAGAAACATTTCCTTCGGAGAAATTTGGTTTTATTATTCGCGGAAAAACACCCTCTCATGCGTGGCTGCAAATTTTAGATGTGGTTCTCAAGTTTGGTGAAGAAAAACAGACCGAATATGGTGGAAAAATGAAGGAGCTTATTGACATTCTCGCCATTATTTCAAATGATGATGAGACTATTCCCGCGTGTTTTCCTTTTGATGAAAAAGCGTTGGATGAATACATTCCCAAACTCCTTTCGTCGCAAAAACCAGAGAATGTAGTGTACACCTATGGTTCTCGTTTACGTGAGGGAATCGACCAAGTTCAGCATGCCATCGAATATCTCAAAAAAACCCCTCACACGAGAAGGGCAAGCGTATTCACGTGGCGCATTCATGAAGATTTAAACAACAAAAATCCCCCATGCTTGACGCAAGTAACATGGAATGTCACGGGGGGAAAGCTTCAGCAAACGTGCGTTTTTCGCTCGCATGATTTGTTTGAGGGGTGGCCGCTCAACATTTCTGGTTTACGCCGCATGCACCATCATGTTGCGCAGGAAACCAATATTCCCATTGGAGATTTGGCCTGCTTGTCCATTTCTGCCCACATTTATGAGAAAAAATGGGACGAAGCCAAAACTATTTTGAAAAAATATTATCCAGAAGAATCATACCGTTTCAACCCGGACCCAAGAGGAAATTTTGTGATTCAACTTAATCCTGAAAAAAAGAAAATTCACATTCAACATTTTACTCCAACGGGAGAGAAAACACAATTCACGTGGGAAAATACTCACATGAATGAAAAACGTGCGCTGGAAGAATTATTTGCTAAACTCGCGCACTCCAATTTCATCCTCCATCACGACCACGCGCTATATTTGGGTGCGGAACTCCAGAAAGCCATTACCGCAATGAAAACGGGTCAAAGATACACCCAGGATAAGGAACTCTCCTAAGCGGCGACGTGCCCTGGATTAAATTATAACGCCTCTCCCCTCTCTAGATACTACATGTCTTCCGTCCCCGACCTCGTGAAAGAAGCCAATGGCTTTACCACGTTCAACCCCATGCAGCAGAAGGTGCTGGATGCCCCCTGGACGACGCACAACCTTGTTGTAGCCTCCCCCACCGCGTCTGGGAAAACTATTATCGCCGAATTGGTGGGCCTCGAAAGTATTCTCAATCGAAAAAAGAAAGCCATGTACACAGGACCCCTGCGTGCATTGGCGAGTGAACACTATAACGATTTGAAAAAAAAATATGCAGATAAACACAACATCAAATTTGCAGTGTCAACTGGCGAATTAGATTCGTCATCCAAATACTTGTCAAACTTTGATTTTATTTTTTCCACATTCGAAAAATTGGACTCGCTCCTCATCCACCGTGCGGAATGGTTGCAGCAGATTGGCGTGCTCATTATTGATGAAGTGCACGAGTTGGATTCCGACCGCGGTGCGACGTTGGAAATGATTATCACCAAGCTTCGCATTCTCAATCCTAAAATTCAAATCGTCGCACTCAGCGCGACGATTCCAAACGCGGATGAATTAGCCGCGTGGTTGAAAGCCGAACTGGTGGAGAGTAATTATCGCCCTGTTCCCTTGAAAGAAGGCGTTCACTATCACCAAACGATTGTGTTCAAAGGAGATGAACAGATTGAACTCGCACAAGAAGACCCGCTTGAAGCCTTAGTGAATGACACTCTTAAGCAAAAAAAACAAGCCCTTGTTTTTGCCAACACCCGTCCGCGCGCGGAAAGTTTAGCCAAACAAACCGCGGTGATCATCAACCCCTTGTTGAGTGCAGAAGAAAAAAAATCCTTGGAAAAACTCTCGCAAAAAATTGAAAACGCATTAGAGGTTCCCACCGAGCAATGTCGAAAACTTTCTCATTTAATCAAAAATGGCGTAGCATTCCATCACGCCGGGTTAGTGGCACGCCAGCGTGAATTAGTAGAGGATCATTTCCGCTCCGGCCTCATCAAAACCATTTCCGCCACCCCCACATTAGCAGCCGGGGTCAATCTTCCCTCATTTCGCGTGATTATTACCTCCGTTCAGCGCTTCGATTTCTCCGGAATGAAAAACATTCCCGTGCGCGAATATAGGCAAATGGCCGGGCGCGCGGGAAGGCCACGTTACGACAAAGCGGGCGAGAGTATTGTGCTCTGCAAAACGGAAATGGACGCGGAAGAGGTCATGCGCAATTATATTTTGGGAGAAATGGAGAATATTGAATCTAAATTAGGCGTTCAACCCGTGTTGCGCATGCATTTGCTCGCACTCATTGCATCCAAATACATTTTTGACGTGGATTCCATGGATGATTTCTTCGCGCGCACATTCTACGCGCAACAATATCACGATTTAGACAATTTGAAACGCATGCTCCGCGGCCTCGTGAAAGAATTGTATGAGTTAGAATTCATTGATGGGGAAGAAAATCGTTTTTGGGCCACCAAAATTGGTCAGCGCGTCGCCGAATTGTACCTCGATCCCCTGTCCGCAAACGCACTCATCCAAAAACTCAAGCGCGACAAGCTCAACACGTTTTCCATTTTGTATGCGCTCACCGACACCACCGAAATTCGCCCGTACATTAATGTGTCAGCGAAGAAAGAACCTGAGATTTGGGAGGAAATTCAATCGCGCTGGGAGGACATGCCTCTTGATGACCCCAATTCCATTTTCTCCGACGGGCAAATCGCTGATAAGTTTCAAACCGCTAAATTCTTAGAAGCGTGGATGAATGAAATGCCCGAGCAGCAATTGCTCGAGGAATACAACGTCGCTCCCGGACTTATTCGCCACAAATTGCAGAAGGGCGATTGGTTGCTGTATGGTCTTTCCGAACTCGCTCCCCTTGTGGGAAAGCACGTTCACGTTCCCCTCATTGCCAAAATGCGCAAGCGTTTAGATAGTGGAATCAAAGAAGAACTCATTTTGCTGTGCGAATTGCGCGGCATAGGAAGAGTGCGTGCGCGCCGTTTGTTTAACGTGGGCATCAAGAACGTGTCCGATGTGAAAAACGCCCGCGTGGAAGATTTGGCGAAAGTAATTGGCGTGGGTGCGGCGATGCAAGTGAAGAAACAGCTCGGCGACGAACACGAGAAAGGAACCAAGAAGAAAATCGAAGCGCAATTGCGTACGCAGAAGACGTTGTTTGATTAGCCGGACAATTTACGCGCCCATAAATTCTTTCTCTAAAACATCCTTAATCTTCTGCGCGTCCACTTTCAACTTAATGAAGCGCGTTTGTCCCTTCACTCCCGGCCCGCTTTGCGTAGTAACAATCATTCCGTACATTTCCAACTGGTTGATGTATTCGCGATACCAGCGCGCGGACACCGGGTCATTAAACTTGAATTTTTTGGCGGTGCGTTCGTATTCTTCATACACTTCTCCACTATACAACACGCCTTCGGCTTTCGTTCCGGACAATGTTTGAATGGGCCTTCGTTGCAGGGTGAGTGCGGCAATGGTGTAGAGTACGAGTTTCTCGTGCTCGGGCAATAATGTCACGTGCTCCATGATGATTTCTTGTTCAACCGATGAACGGGCATTTTTCACATGCACATCCGTGACTTGTCCTACTTTTTCTTCATCGGCGAGTTCTCCCGCGCGCAATAATAATTTGATTGCTGTGCGCGCATCCCCGCTTTCTTGCGCCGCGATGGCGGATGCTAAGCTAATCGCCCCCGACTCTACTGCGTTGGGGGAAAATGCTTCTTGCACGCGCTGTTCCAAAATGGTGTGTAATTGTTCCGCGTTATAGGGGGGAAAAATCATTTCTTGCTGGCACAAGGATGATTTGGTTCGCGGGTCTAATGCGTCTTTGAATAACAAATTGTTGGAGATGCCAATCACCGAAATGCCTCCCTTGGGCAATTCATCGTTCGAACGCGTAGTAGAATAAATTAGCTCATCCAAGTCGCGAACTTTATCCAATTCATCCAGCACTAAAATCAAATGCGTTTCCGTGTCTCGCACATATCCCACGAGTTTTTCATACAAGTACGCGGCGGAGTATCCTTGAAATGCTTTATCAGGTTCTCCCGGAAAAATTTCTCGGAGGCATTTGAGTAAAACTTTGTATTTTTTGTTGTGCGTGCGGCAATTGATATACACGTGCCTAATTTTGAGTTCTTTTTTGGCGGCAAATGTTCCTAATTCGTCCATCACATGTCTCGTTGAAGATGTTTTTCCCGTGCCGGGTTTTCCATAGATGAATAAGTTCTCCGGCCGCTGTCCGCGCAGGGCGGCAGCCACCACGCGTGTTATGTCTCCTAATTGTTTTTCGCGGAAGGGCAGCACGTTGGGCGTGTAATGCGGCATTATTTTGTTTCGGTCCGAGAACACGGATGGTTTAGTAAACTCGGCTTCGAATGCGTTTTGTAAACTCATGGGTTTTCACCCTCACTTCCACTAATCCTTACTTGTTAACAGTTGACCAGCATTTTAAGGTTCCGTGTTTGCTTTTCCAAGCACACGTTTAAGAACTTCAAAAGGACAATATAGCCAACGCAGCCTTTTTGAAAATTCAAAAATGCTGAGGGTTTAAGCCTTTTAGACCAAAATGAGGGGGAATGTAACATGGGCTTCTTAGATAAGGTATTCACGAGTCAAACCGAACAGGTTGATGTAGAAGATTTTTTGAATAACATGGATGTGGAAGAAGAATCCACCTTCGAGGACGCGGATGCGTACGTTAAGCCCATTACTTTGCGCGGTGCGGAAGATATGGCTGCCGTTGAGCACGAGTTGAAAGAAGGAAATTTGATTTTGTTGAACATCGAAGATGCTCAAAAGCGAAACCCCAAAGGGTTGCGAGATATGGTCATTTCAATCAAAGACCTTGTTTCACGCATCGATGGAGACATTGCCGGAATTGCCCAAGGAAGACTCTTGGTCACACCCGCTCGCGTCAAAATCATGAAGCGAAAAGTTCCTAATCAACAGTAATTGATTTCTTTTTTTTGAATGGGGAAGCAATTCCCCTTCTTTTTCTATTTTAAACTTTTGATAAAAGTTTAATCAAAACCCCAACGATTACCTTTTTGAACCCCGCCCGGCTTGATTCTCATACATATGCCCAAACTCGAACTCCCTTCTCTTGCGTTGAAAGTCAAAGTCGAAGAGGTCAAAGACCTTGTTCAGGATGAGTTGGATTCCAATAATTGGGGAGAGATTGAGGTTCCTGCTCCAGAGTTGGAGTTGATTCCCTATTACGTGTTTCATTTTGACTCGTATTCCGAAACGGAAGAAGAAAAATCCAAAATTCGGAATGTTCATGAGAGCGTGCAGGGCACCAGCAGTTTGAACGCGGTCAAGAATGCATTAGATGATGTGATTGCCGAAATGGTCAATCCGGATATGATTCAGCCTTTTTTTGACGAGCCCCCTAAAACAAAAGTCACGGCCAAAAATCCCCGTTTCTCGTTGGAAGAAGCTAAGGGTGCGGCTCAAATCAAAATTGCTGCGCAGGAAAAAGTTCCCCGAGGAAATGTGCATGTTTCGGGAATGCGCCTCGTGTATATTCCTTTTTGGGTGTACAAAATTACCCTAGATGAAGATAATGAGGTCAAGCTCCGCATTAATGGAGTGTCAGGAGAGTTTGAAGGAGAAGAAAGTGGCATTCCCTATCAAGGAAACACCGCTACCGAGCTAGCCAAAGAAACGCTTTCCGATTTACGCTCTCCGGAAGGGTGGTCTACGTTCATTGGAAATATTGTGAATGATTTTCTCTTGCTTTTTCAGCCCAATAAAGAACACCCTAACCGCTGGATGATGATTCTCATTCTCTTGCTCATCGCATTATTCTTGCTCGCGCTGGGTTTCATTAATCTCCCCACGCCGCAATAATGCAGCGGCTAGGCAAATTCGAATAGCGATTTTTGCGTCTGCTTCTCAGGAGGGAACACTGCATTAATCTCGGTTTCCGCCAGCGCGATGCGTTGTTTCAAATACGTTGACAAATCGTGCGTGTGAATCAAGTCTTTGGCAATCGTCAAATATTTTCGCACACTTCCCTGCGCAATCGTGAGAATAATATTTCCTCCTTCGCATTTGTGGCAGTTTCCCGTGAGGGGGATGCGCCGGTAGGAGGCGTTGCATTTGGTGCAGCGGAATGTTTGGCGCGAAAACGCGCGCGTGTTTCCAATAATATCCGGGAATAAATGAGAAACAATGACTCGTTCTAGCGAGTCTTTGAATTCAATTGACATGAGCTTCCCTTGCAACTTGGCTTGTGTCTTGAGTTTTTCTTCCATGCTTTTTAGTTTAGTGTATGTACTCTGCGTCGGACCAAAATCAAATTGTTTAGTCGTGTGAGAAAAGTGTAATCCAGTATATTGGTGGTCTTTTCCCAATTTTTTCTTCACCACGGGAACTTCTTCTACTTTGGGTTCGGAGAATGTGAGTGTTTTATCATAAAATGTAGCAGGATACGATGCGCATGTTTCCATTTCGTAGACGTCATCATCAATTTCTTGCGGGTTTAATGCGATGGTGAACACTAACGGAGCGTCCATTCTCCCTCCACGTGATTTACTCAAATACGTGTGAGAAAAGTTTAGCAGGGCATCCATCAATAGCATGACCGAATCCTGGTCCCCATCGATGTTTCGGCGTTTACACATCACAAAATACGGGTGCCCCCATCCTAAGCGTGTTTTGGAATAACCAATCACCCGCGCAACGATTCCTGCACTCGTGTGGGGGGCGAGTCCAATCACAAGCTGCCCAATAATGTCATTCCGTGTTTTCGCACGGTAGTGGGGTTGCATTTTGTAAAATTTGGATAATAAATCATCCACAAAATGCGTTCCTCTCAATAGCCAGTCGCCGCATCCTTCGTTCACAATGATGTCCTGCACGAACATTTCAATGAGTTGGTCCTCGCTTTCGATTGGTTTTCCTTCCGCGTCGTGCGTGTATCCTAATTCTTTTACTTTTTCCACACTCAATCCTATTTCGCGCGGATAAAAGTGTGTAATCGGAGCATTCAACAGTTCGAAACGACCCGTGCCGTCGCGGAACACGTGCAAGTCATGCTTGGCGCGCAGTATTCCTTTCTCTAATGGTTCGGGTAGTTTTTCGTCCGAGATGAGTCCTTTCACTCCTTTCACGGGGTCGGGAATACGTTCCACTAGATTTTTGGCCGCATGTTCAATTTCCGTGCGCAGGTTGAGCGTGTATTCCGTTCCTTGTTTGGCAGGGAATCCACATCGGTCGCATTTTTGAGTGGAGTTGATGGCTAAGCATTCTTTGTTGCTGCAAATGTACGCCGGTTGAGTATTGTGTTGGCATTTGATACAGTATCTCCGCGCCGATACTTCGTGGCACGTGGGACATTTGAACACGCCCACTTCCACCGTGACTTTTCCTGTTTTTTCGGAGAAGGATTTTCCTTTCACCTGCGTGAGTCCGGAGGCGCGGTTCATACTGCGAGTCGCTCCCCCCGCGAGGCCAATAGGGAAGAGAACGTGCGGGTTTCCTTTCATTGTTCGCGCAACGGCTGCTTCCGGTCTCCCCATTCGTCCTCCGGAGAAAAATCCTACTTTGTCTTTGATTTCAATTCCTGCCGCACGCGAAAGCAATGTGAGCGTCGTGTCTTCGTCCAAAATGGGTTCCACATTATTTTGGGTGAAAAGCCTCATGGCATCGGATTCGTTCTCATCTAAGTATATCCATTCTCCTTCCACGCGGTGGGGCAATCCCACATACTCAAATTTTTTCTTGAGTTCCGTGGTGTGAGGATATCGTAATAGTCCAAGCCCCATTCCGGCATCATTGGCTTTTTTGGTTTCATCAATTATTTTTTTCGTGTCTTCGACGGACCACCCTTTGTAGAACCACGTGTAATTAGGATGCAGCGGCACGCCGAGTTCGCGTGAAAGGGTGTGAGCGTGCGTGAATGAAATGTAGTCATACGGTTTTTCTAGAATGGGGGAAACATCCACACTTGTTTTTTTTCCCGCATCGAGTTCACGTTTAACCAGCTGCGCCCACCATTCAGGAACGAATGGAGATGGAGTGAGCGGGTGCGCGGCTTTTCGATAATCTCCTAGCGTCACGAGCATGTCTCCCACAAATAATATTTTGTCCACGAGGGGGCGGATGCGCAATGCTTCTTCAGCAGTGTTGATTTGTTTTACACTCCCATCTTTCAGCATGACGGTGGGCCCATCAATGGTTTCTACTGGAAATAGTTGTGCGGCTTTTCCGGGCCTTTCAATTCGGACGTGAGTGCCCACGGCGATGAATTCGTCCATCAAATACATGAATGCGGGGTTGACTCCTTTTC
>CAYZPC010000003.1:0-45314 GCA_964480705.1 uncultured archaeon
ATCATCGTCACAATCAATGGGATTTTTTCATTCTCCGCAATCTTTCGTGCGATGGGATCAACCTTTTGGCAGCCGTGCAACACCACCACACTCGGGCGCATTTCCGTAGCGAAGCGTCCCACTTTCACCGCAATAAGAGGGGAGCGACCATTTTCCACTTGCGTGAAAATGAGTGCGCGTTCAGGTGTTTTACCATACATTTGCAAATACTCGTGCACGGGCACATCCAAAATTACTTTGAGTGAATCAATAATCGTGTATCCATACAGCGTCAATTCTTTCAATCGTAAGGGATTGGCAATGCATTCTCCTTCAATTTTTTCTAAGAATTCTTTTCCATTGATTCCCGCGTGGAATTCATGAATGTCAAAGACTTTGTCCACAGGTCCTTCTTGTCGCGAAAGTTGGGTAGCGACTTTTCCTCCACGGTTTTTATCGACTTCAACGAGAGCATCCACGAGGCGGTTAATCACAGCGATTCCGGGGCTTTTTCGTCGGCCGCCCTCATAATCTGAAATAGTGGAAGAGGAAACGTGCAAAAATTCGGCGAGTTCGGTTTGAGAAATGCCAAAGATTTCGCGCCATTTCTTCATGCTTCCGCCCGGGTCCTTGCTGAGCGTAATTTCGCCGGCTATCGTAACTTTGAGCTGATCCATGCTCGAAACATCGGTAAACGTCTATATAAATCTACGTCAAAAAGCGTTGGTGGTTTCGCTGCACTAATTTGGGAGGGGGTATTGTTTCACAAATACTTTTCCATCGAATGTGCGGCATTGCTCGGGATAACTCTCCATAATGGGATACCCCGCATCTGCACAGTCTTCAAACGAGTCAATGTCATTTACTCCTGGAATAATTTGCACGACCGTTTGTCCCCCCGGCCAGACACATTTTGGCGGGTATGTTTTGAGCATGGGGTTGCCTGCCGCAATGCACGTGTCATAGGGCGTTTCATATGTCACAACCGTCGTAGTGGGGATGAAAAATAATGCTGCGAGGATGACGAGGAGAATAATCACTCCCACTCCCGCTGCGGCGAGTTTGAGGAAGGTAATGCCAACGGGTTCTTTTTCCACGAGGGGTTTTTCCGGATGTTTTTTGGTTTTGATGGCCATACCTTCTTGAGCGTATTTTTCCTTTTAATCCATTTGGTTTGTGCAGGATTTTCCCGCGAAGGTTATAATGTCCATTCTCCTCCTGTGTGAATGGCTTCCCCGCAAAAAAAACAAACACCCATTCCAAATGATGAGAAGGAGTGGAAGAAACGTTTAACGCGCGAACAATATCACGTGCTCCGCGAAAAAGGAACGGAAGCACCCTTCACGGGAAAGTTTGTGAACACGAAGGATAAAGGAATGTACGTGTGTGCCGCGTGCGGAACCCAATTATTTTCCTCCGATGCAAAGTTTGACTCCGGAACCGGCTGGCCGAGTTTTGACGAACCGGCGAATTTGAAAAACATTGAATTGAAAGAGGATAATTCTCATTTCATGCGCCGCGTGGAAGTGAATTGTAAAAAATGTGGTTCGCACTTAGGGCATGTGTTTGATGATGGTCCCACGAAAACGCGCAAGAGGTTTTGTATTAACTCGTGCTCGCTTGAGTTTGAGAATAAATAGGATGGAAGAGCCTCCGACGGGAGTTGAACCCGCGACCTCCAGTTTACGAAACTGGTAATTTGGCTGGATTCCATTCCTCAAAATCGGAGTATTTTTGTCGAATCTTGGCGCGATGCCTTTCGTTGGATGAACCTATTTTCTCGAAGAATTTTCGGACATTTTTTTTTGAAGTTACTTGTAAGTGTTTGCCGTTTCCTAATACTTTTGACTCAATCTCTAATTCTTTCAGAATGTTATGAAGTTGAGTTAGAATGGGAATATTGTACATGGTAATATCGACTCGCATGTATGGTTCTTTGTATGTTTTGCGCTTATCGAAGAATACACAACCGTCCGTGTCGAATGCGCCGCGAAGAAATGCAATTTTGTGTTCCATATTTCCGTTAAGTATTTCATTAGGAACTAAAACTTTGTCGAACTTCACTCCAGCAGGTATTCCAAATCGTTTGGTAAGCATTTCAAACAGAAGTCTTGAATAGAGATTGACATTTACTGCATTTCTCGTTTTTCGTTTGTAAATAGAACAGGGAATGTTGAAGTGTTTTTTTGCGATTGGCGCGATTACCTTTGTATAGTAGTCCATGTCATATCGCGAATCACCAACAAAACCAGTTTGATGGCTGCGTCCATATTTGTTGGTAAAACCGTCGCCAGAAAAAGCACCTAGAAACTCGCATAAATCTGGAGTGAGTGGCTGATTGATATCAAAAAATCGGTTTTCCATGACCAAGCCTCTGGAGGGATTTGAACCCTCGACCCCCAGTTTACGAAACTGGTGCGCTACCACTGCGCTACAGAGGCATTGGAAAACCGTTTTATTCAACCTTTCAGAACCCCGTATTTCCGTAGGTTCCAAAGGACAGTAGACTATTTCGGCTCGGGAATGCTTTAAAACGGCGCGGTGGGGGTGGTTAGCCTGGCTGTGGGATAGTGCCTAATCCGCCAAATCATTGAAGGTTTTTCGCCCGGTGGAGAATTTCCAAAAAATCTCGTCCAGTGCTTCTACGGGCACGCGTTTTTGCTCCATCGTGTTCCGTTCGCGCAGCGTGACGGTTTGTTCTTTGAGCGTGTCATAATCAATGGTAATCGCAAAAGGTATTCCTATTTCGTCCGCTCTCGCGTATCGTTTTCCAATGCTCCCACTCTCGTCAAAAAGCGCATTCACGCTCATTCGTTGGAGTTCTTGGAAAATTTTGTACGCTTCTTCGCTCAATCCATCTTTTTTCATTAATGGATACACTCCCACTTTGTAGGGGGCAATGCGCGCGGGCAAGTCTAAGAAAATGCGTTCTTCTTCTCCTCGCGTGTCTTTTTGAAATGCCGAATCGAGTGTGGTTAGTAGCATTCGGTCTACTCCCATGGATATTTCGAAAATGTGCGGGTAAAATTTATTTGGGAGAGTGTCTTCGCGTATTTGCAAATCATTCTTAGAAAATTCTGCGTGTGTTTTCAAATCGTGGTCCGTGCGATAGTTGCATGCCGCTAATTCCACCCAATTTTCATCTACTTGCGCTTCAAAATCCCACGTTTCAGCTGCATAAAAGGCGCGTGCTTCTTGTTCAAGCTCGCGAAATCGCATCTTTTCGAGGGGTATTCCTGCCGCTTCTCCAAATTGTTGGGTGCGTGCCAAATAGTATGCGATGAGTTTTCCCGACACCACTTCTTGGTCCACGGCCTCTTGACATGTTATTGCGTGTACTTCTTTGTCGATGAGCAAGTATAAGTTGAGTTTGTAGTCTTTGACGTCATTCCAGTTTTCGACTTCATTTATTTTTTCGGGGTTGAAAAATACTTCCACGTCCATTTGTTCGAATTCTCGTTTGCGTAAGAGTCCTTGTCGTGGTGCGATTTCATTTCGGAATGTTTTTCCGACTTGTGCAATGGAGAGAGGAAGTTTTACTCGTCCCGTTTTCCAAATGCGTATGAAGTCTAAGAAAATGTTTTGGCAGGATTCCGGTTTCAAGTATCCTGGGTTTCCTTTACTCGCTCCCACGTCCACGCGCATCATCATGTTGAATTTGGTTGTGCGTTCAAATGGTTTTTTGTCTTTGGGACAAACGAGATTCAATTCCACTACTTTCTGGTCGAAGTACTCTAACGATGCTCCTTCCGGAATTTCGTGTCCTACTTTTTCTTCAATGAGTTTATCCACGCGGTAGGGTGTTTTGCACGTGGAACAATACACTAATGGATCGTTGAAGTTTTCCAAGTGTCCGGATGCGCGAAACACACTCTCGGGAAGAATGATGCTTCCATCAATTTCAAGTGCCCCTTCGCGCTCAACCAGGAGTCGTCTCCAAAGTTGTACGATGCGGTGTTTGATTCTTGATCCTTCAGGACCGTAATCAAAAAATCCCGCTAGTCCATCGCTGTATATTTCCGCGGTGGGGAAAAACAGTCCTCTTCGTTGGGCGAGGTTGGTGACTTCTTGCAGGGGCATATGCTAGGGAATGGGAGGGGGATATTTTAAAGCCTATCAACCAAACGTGTGCATATGCCGATGGATAAGCCTTTCTCGGGTGCGAGTCAAATTCACGCGTTACGCAAACGTTTGATAGAGCAGACGAAATGGTCTATTTCCACATCTCTTTCAAGTAAGGACTCCCACGTCATTCGTGCCGTGCAAACGAGCAAAAATCTCGAGGCAATTTACAACCTTTTGTTTGAACAAACGCTTGAGTGGTACGCGTTGCACTTTCCCGAAATGAGGCAGTTGATTCGTGACCCCCAAAATGTGTTAGGGATTATTGTGCGCGCGGGTCCCCGAAGTAAAATTTCTCGTGAAATTACGGGGCAGTTTTACACAGATGATTATTCTATTTCCCGTTTAACGGATGCAGCGGAAAAGAGTGCCGGCGGAGAGTTGGATGAGAACGCGTTGCGTGCGATTCAAGGAGTGGCGCAAACCGCGTTGGACATCAAGAAGGAACAAATCCGCTTGAATGATTTTGTGGTGCGCCAAATGAAAGAGTTGGCTCCCAATTTTTCAGAGCTTGCAACTCCTACTATTGCGGCTCAACTTCTCGCAAAGGCAGGAAGTTTGAAACACTTATCCGAGCTTCCGGGTTCAACTATTCAAGTCATGGGGGCGGAAGAAGCATTATTTTCTCACTTGAAAACCAAAACGCGTCCTCCCAAACACGGATACTTATTCAACCACCCCTTAGTGAAGCCTCTTCCTAAGCATGCTCGTGGTCGAATGGCCCGCACTCTTGCGGGGAAGCTTGCCATCTGTATTCGTGTAGATGTGTTTGGCAAATCACGCGTCGTAGATCAGTATCGCCCCGCCCTCGAAGCCCTTTCCAAGCGTCTCGCCAAGTCTTCTCCTCGCGCTCGAAAGCCTTTTTCTCCTCGAGGAAGGTGAGGGCATGTCTTCTTCCTTGCGCAAGGATGGAAAAAATTTCTTCACGCGCTCCCTTGTTTTAGGTCAAAAAGTGTATGGGGAGCGAATTGTAACGGAAGGTAAGGTCGAGTGGCGAGAGTGGAATCCGTTTCGTTCTAAGCTTGCGGCCGCGTTGTGCGCGGGTTTGAAGGATTTTCCCATCCGTGAAGGAAGTGTCGTGTTGTATTTGGGCAGCGCGGAAGGAACTACGGTATCACACGTTTCGGACGTGGTGGGTGAAAAAGGCCTTGTGGTGAGTGTGGATATTTCTCCTAAAGCCATGGCGACTTTTTCTAAGTTAGTTGAGAGTCGAGAAAATATTATTCCTTTGCTTGCGGATGCTAGTCTCGTTGAGCGTATGAAGAATGATTTGGGTGATTTTTCGGCCGATGTGATTGTTCAGGATGTTTCTCAGCGTAATCAAGCCGATATTTTTATCAAAAACATGCGTGCATTTGGTCGCAAGGGCACCCGTGGTTTGTTAGTCATCAAAGCTCGTTCGGTGGACTCGAGTTTGCCCCCTGAGCGTGTGTTAAAGAAAGAACTTTCTCTCGTGGAGAAAACGTTTTCTGTTTTGGAAGTGTTGGATTTAAATAAATTCGAAGCTGACCATTTCATTATTCATTGTGTCATGAAGGATTGATCATGTCTCGAAAAAAAACTCCCGTTGTTTTGGTTTCAAAAGACGAGTTGTCGTGGAAGAGAGAAGTGTTGCGTCAATCATTTCATTTGGTTTTAGGTTTTTTTTTGTCTGGATTATTATTTTTCACTAATCTGAATTTTTTTCGTATCGCCTTGCTCGTGTTATTCATTTTTGGAATTTTTCTTGTTTTTGTCGCCCGTTCCCGCGTGTTTAGTCCTCTTAATCAGTTATTGGATTTAGTTCAGCGGAAGAATGAACGCGTTCCCGGTCAGAGTGCGTTCATGTTTGTCTTAGGGGCGTTGATTCCTTCTTTTTTGTTTTCAAATCCGTTTCATGTCTTCCTGGGCGTGTTTGCATTAACGTGGCAGGATGGTTTTTCCACACTTTTTGGTGTTCGTTTTGGTAAAACGAAAATTTTTCCCAGCAAATCATTGGAAGGCTCATTAGGTGGTTTAGTCGCCTGCACTCTTGGTTTGAGTATTTTTCTTCCTTTCCAGCAAGCGTTTATTCTTTCCCTCGTTGCTACGGTGGTGGAAATCCTTCCTATTGATGATTCGCTGAGCATTCCTTTTGTTGTCGCCTTTTTGGCCCCATTCCTCGTATAAGGCTTCTTTTTAGGGTTTATTCTAGTGGTGAATGTAGCGAGCAGGGCCCGTAGCTCAGCCTGGACACCAGAGCAGCTCCGTCCTAAGGAGAAGGTCGAGGGTTCAAATCCCTCCGGGCTCGTTGAAGGGTTGCGAAGCAATCCCTTCGTTTTTCTTTGGACTGGGCGTCTACTATCTGTTTTGATCAAACTTTTCCTAAAAGTTTGAAGGAGTGCGTATGAATCCCTCCGGGCTCGCTTAATCGTTTTTCATGCACCTTTTTTCTAAAAGGTGCGTATTGAATCTGTCCGGGCTCGCTT
Source organism: uncultured archaeon (assembly GCA_964480705.1). Taxonomy (GTDB): domain Archaea; phylum Iainarchaeota; class Iainarchaeia; order Iainarchaeales; family VGJJ01; genus VGJJ01. Next base: position 6,549 of record CAYZPC010000003.1, read on the forward strand.
TTGTTATGTGAGTCGTATCACAATTTCTTTCGCCGCTAATTTAGGATTCACTTTTTTTTTGATGATGATTCCACTCTGTTCTACTGTTTTGAAATCACGCGAAACTGTCTCTTTTTTCGATTCATTTTTTCATCTAACGTCCCAACATCAATTTGTTTGTCTGCGAAATAGAGTAATTTTTGCCGCACGCACATTTTTTTTAGGATTATTGAAAATCCCCCGGATGTCAGTCTTGGAGTTCCCCCAGCACCAAATAGGAGTCTTGCCCTAAGGTAAAATTTAACCTTTTATGGTATATATCGGTTTTTTTTGTATTGGGATTTTATAATTTTTTAAAGCAGCTTTTTATACCCAATAAACCTTTTTTCGACATGAAAAGACAAAAAATTAGTTCATTTTTTTTGTTTGTGTTGCTCGTGTCTTTTGGACTTGCGCGAACGTTGAATAATCAAAATTTCTCTAATTGGCCAAACTATATTTTAGATGGTGATTAGGAATGGGAACACAAAACGCACGTATTCTCAAATTGTTTTTTCTTTCATTTATAGTGGGCCTGATTTTGGCGTCTTCTATGCCTGCCTTACCTGGCGGGGAATTGAACATTTCCTCGCTGGCAAAAAATTTTTCAGAAAACCCCTCGATGAGTTCACTTGATCTTCCCCTGCTGGAAGCCACTGAATTGGGCTCTGTAGAAATAATAAATAAAACAACTATTTTGAGCAGAAAAATTAATTTTTCCTCCGAGGTTGACGCTGATGTAAATCTAATGCTAGACATTTTAGATTTGAATGCAGACATGAATATTGTTGAAGACACCAATATTGTTTATGACGAAAACGCAATTTCTCCAGTAATTGTCGTTGATGAAAATTTGCCGCAATATCCTTTTGGTCCGAATCTGAGTCCAAATATTGTTGAAGAGCTAATTAATGAGGATGACACAATTGTAATTTCTTCGTCAATTGTTGCTGTTGAAAATTTAATGTACAATGTTTTGAATTTGGAAATTGCTGAGGAACTAAAAAGTGATAGTAAAATAGTCACATTTTCCTCACCAGTTGACGCGAATGAAGAGTTATTGCAAAATATTCCTGTAGTTATTTCAATCCCTGAGATTTTTGCGGTGGGGGATGAAAAAAATATTCAAATAAAATGGACGAATAATGATAATGAAGAAATGCAGTTTGTTGCACTTGATGAAAGCGGTAATGGGCGTATTGATCACTTGCTCTGGGTTGTTCCGCATTTTTCAACTCAAACTTTTGAAATTATTTTTATTTCAAATGCATTGCGATTGGATTCGGAAAAAAATCCGATTGAAAATATTTTTGATTTGGTAAAATCCTTAGATAAATCGTATGTCAATATGCTTGATGGGCAATATGTTCGTGTTACGTTTGAAAAAGAATTAACGAGCGAAAATGATATTACCATCTATGCGCGCCCAAGTGGTGGAAGTCAATCATCGATAATAGAAGTGTATACTTTATCTGGAGAATTTCTTGCCACTTTTGAAAATATTGATCGCGATGCCAAATATAGGATTTTACTCACGAGCCTAGGAACACCAACTGATATTTTTGATTTGAAAATTATTGGCGACACGGATATTGATTATATTATCGATCCTCCCACCGATAGGTTTTGGGTTGGTGGTTCAGGTAACTGGTCGGATACGGCTCACTGGTCTGCTACGAGCAACGGTGCGCCGGGATCATCGACTCCGGGAGTGGGTAATGATGTTTATTTTGACAACTCCTCAACGGGAATTGCAGTAATTGACCAGAACTTTATCATTGGTTCGTTAACAATTAGTGGCACGTATGCTGGAACTATTGCACAGAATGCCGCTCTTGAAATTTCCGACACTGGTGGAATGTCTGGGATTTATTCTCAAAATGCTGCTAGCTCAACTTTTGTTGCATCAAATCCTGAGGCTAATCCATTTTCCGTGACTGGAAGTTTTACCATTCCTGCAGGTACTTTCAGAAGATATTCTGGAGCCGGTACTCCTGCTGATCCTTACATTATTTTTGATGTGTATGGCTTGCAAGGAATGAAATCCGGTCTGACAAATTCGTATCAGTTGAATAATGATATTAACGCAGCGACAACGATGGATTGGAATTCAGGTACTGGGTTTGAACCAATTGGAACTGGTTCGGGTACGAGTGCTTTTAGCGGAGTCTTAGATGGAAATAACAAAAGTATTTCCGATCTTGACATTAATAGAATCGCTTTAGTTAACTACGTTGGGCTCTTCGGTTATCTTACGGGTTCCATTTCTAATCTTACTCTTTCTAATGTTTCGATTACTGCTCAAGGTACTGCTGGGGTTAATGGTTCTGATGGTGGTGCGGGTGCTAATGGTGGTGCCGCAACGGCAGGCGGTGCGATTTACGCTGGCGGTTTCGCGGGTTACTCTACTGGGCTCATATCGAATTCGTCTGTCTCAGGATCGTTGACTATCACGGGGGGCACGGGAGGACGCGGAGGTCATGGTGGAAATGGTGCTGCGGCTTCAGCCGGTGGAATTGGGGCCTCCGGTGCGAATGGGGGAGCGGTGTACACGGGGGGAATCACTGGTTATTCTACGGGCTCCATATTATCGTCAAATTCTTCAGCTTCGATTACTGCTACGGGTGGTACTGCAGGAGTTTCTGGAAATTCAGGGAACGGGGGCGATAGCGCAGTTGGTGCTGGAGGCGCCGGCGGTGCGGTTACCACGCAAGTGGGTGGTACGGGTGGCGCAGCGTATGTTGCGGGAATTGCCGGCTGGATAACTTCAGGTAATATCTCCGCATCGTATTCTACTGGTGCCGTTACTGCCAATGGCGGGGCCGGAGGAAATGCTGGAACGTCAGGTAATGGGGGAAGTAGTACGGGGAATAATGCCGGTGGTGCAGCAGGGACGCTTGCGAACGGTGGCACGGGGGGAGCGGCGTATGCGGCCGGTATCACGGTCAATAACGCGGGAACGATAGATGGGAATTCGTATTCTGCCGGAAATATTATTGCGAATGGTGGTGCGGGCGGAACCAATGCGACCGGTGGCACGGCGGGGGCCAGCGGTTCAACGCATGCCGGAACAGGTACCACGGGAGGGACGTTGGGTACGGGTGGAGCAACGGGTGGTGTTGGTGGAGCTGCGTATGCTGCAGGTATTGCGGTTACAAATACTAATCTCATTATCGCTTCCCATTCGGATAGCAATGTCACCGCGACCGGTGCGAATGGAAAGACCGGTGGTGCAGGCGGAACCGGTGGAAGTGCTGCGTCTACAACAACCGGTACTGGTGGAACAGGCGGGGCAGGAGTGATTGGATCCGTTGGCGGTGCGGCCTACGCTGCAGGAATTGCGATCACTAATACTGGGCTTATTGATACGGTTTATTCCCGCATCGGGACTATTACAATAACGAGTGGTGCAGGCGGACAAGGGGGCGTTGGTGGGCAAGGTGGCGCCAAAGGTTCATCCGGAACCAATGGTACGGCAGGGACCAGTGGTAACGGTGCGGCTGGAATCAGTGATGGGATTACTACTTCAGGTTACGTCGGAGGATTAGTTGGTTACAATTTGAATTTGGTGATAAATTCGTATTCCCAAAATAATATTGTGGCTACCGTAGGCGCTTCCGGTAGCGGTGGGGATGGGCAGGACGGCTTAGCGAGTATTGCTGGAAGGCCAGGTGGAACGGGCGGCACAACTCCTGCTGCATTAGTGGTAGGAGGTGTTGTTGGCTACAACATTGGTGTTATTACGAATGGAGATTACACGAGTGGAACAATCACAGCTACGGCACCTTCTGGTGGTGCAGCAGGGCGCGGGGGCACGGGTGGAACGGGTGCAGCTAATGGTGCTGGCGGTTCGGCCACGAATGGTGCTGTTGTCTATGCGGGTGGAATAGCGGGTTATAATTCAAATATAATCGAAGAGAGCACGAGCAGTATTTCGGTTACCGCAATTGGTGGTGCCGGTGGTGCGGGTGCAAATGGTCGTGATGGAGTTAGTGCTGGAATTGCGGGATCAGCGGGTACGGCGGGTGGAACCGGAGGTATTGCGTACGCGGGCGGACTTGTTGGTTGGCACGCTTCAGGATTGATTACTGATTCTGATTCTGCCGGGACCGTTACTGCAAATGGGGGGCAAGGTGGAGTGGGTGGTAATGGTGGCGCGGGTATTGCTGGTGGTGCCGCAGTAGCAGGAGGTGCGGGTGGCGCTGGCCAAAACGGTGGAGCGGGAGCGAATGCTTTTGGCGGTGGATTGGTTGCAAACTTTGTTGCCGGACGTATTAGTAATTCGCCTTCCCAAGCGGATGTTGTGGTAACAGGCGGAGCGGGTGGGAATGCCGGGACTTCTGGTGCAGGTGGGGCAGGGGGAAGCAATACTTTAGGTGGAACGGGCGGAGCCGGCGCGACGGGGGGAGCGGGCGGTACCGTTTATGCGGCAGGTTTGGTTGCACAAAGTGCAGCGACCATTCAGGCGAATTCAAATGCGAGTGGGGATGTAAACGCAACGGGCGGAACCCCGGGTGATGGAAGTGCTGGCGCAGTCGGCGGTGCTACTGGCACGGGATATAATTCAGGTAATGCAATCTCGGGAGGTACCGGTGGTGCAGGTGGAGCGGGAGGGTCGGTTTACGCGGGAGGATTAGTTGGTAATACCACCAGCTCGAGTTTTATCATAACTTGTTCCAGTACCGGCGATGTTCGTGCCACGGCCACTTCTGGTAAAATAGGACAGAGCGCTGGTTCGGGTGGAAGCGGTACTGCGGGCGGAGCAAGCCACGCGGGTGCTGTTCCCGTTGCATCGGGAGTGGGTGGCAATGGCGGCACGGTGTATGTTGCTGGTTTGGTTGGGTATAACGTGGGAAGCATCGTCAGCTCGTACAGCACCACGGGCGTAGTAACTGCTACAGCTGGTAATGGGGGCAATGGTGCCACCGGTCCTAATGGTACGATTGGTGGTTCAGCCGGACAAGGGACTGGCGGCGCGGGTGCAATTGGTTCAGCCGGAGGTTCAGCAGGAGCAATGTATGCGGGTGGTATTGCAAGCAATAATGTTACGACTGGCGGTACTATCTCTTCAAGTTATTCCACTAATGAGATTACGGTAGTTGCGGGAAATGGTGGAAGTGGAGCAAATGGGGGAAGTGGATATGCCAGCACGCTCACGACTGGAGGCGCAGGCGGTAACGGTGGTAATGGCCAGATTGGGGGTGCGGTCTACGCAGGAGGGTTGGCCGGATTAAATTTATGGATTATTGAAGAGTCATTTTTTTCAGGTAGCATTGATGCTACGGCTGGCAATGCGGGCAATAATGGTTCGGCCGGCAGTGGTGCCGATGGAGTCACGGGCGGCGCGGGTGGAACCGGTGGAACAGGCACCACCCCTGTCGGGGTGGCGGGCGGTGCAGCATACGTGGGGGGTGCGGTGGGCCACAACTCGACAAACGGCTTACTAAAAGATGCATCGTATTCAACTGGAAATGTAGTTGTTCGTGGTGGCAATGGGGGCAATGCGGGTAACGGAGGTTCAGGCGGATCCTCGAGCGGTGCGGCAACGGCGGGATTGCCGGGCATTCTTGGTCCGAATGGTGGTGCTGCCGGAACTTTTTACGTTGGAGGGCTTGTTGGTTATAATTTCTCGGCAACCGCGGCGCAGGTTGAAGAAAGCTGTTACTCCACTGGAGATGTTTCAGTCATTGGCGGAACGGGAGGCAATGGCGGGAATGCGGGGAACGCGGGAACCAGTGGGTCGGGCGTGGCTACTGCCCCCGCGGGGGTTAATGGAGGCAACGGTGCAGCCGGAAATACAATCTACGCAGGAGGCTCTTTTGGTTACAATGGAAGTGCCATTACCCTTATTTCTCAAAACACTTCGGGCACCGTGACCGTTACTCGGGGAAATGGAGGAATTGGCGGGACCGGAGGAAATGGGGGCGCGGGCGGGGCCGTTGCTCGTATCGGCGGTATTGGAGGGAATGGTGGCACGGGTGGTGCATCCAGCCTGACGTACTTAGCTGGAATAGCAGCGTACAATTTGGGTCTAGTCCAAAACATTGATTACACCGTTAGTTCCTTGAGCGTTTCGGGCGGGCTTGGTGGAACCGGTGGTGTTGGTGGAAATGCTGGAGCAAGCGGTACCGGGTTTGCCTCCGCCGCGGCCGCGGGTGGAACGGGTGGAACGGGAGGTGCGGGCGGTGCCACTTACTTAGGTGGGTTGATTGGGTATTCGACGGGAATTATTCGCTTCTCTTCGGTTTCTGGAAGTTTGAGTGTTACGGGAGCGAATGGAAGAGATGCCAATACAGGAGGAATTGGTGGGAACGCTTCAGCCGGAACTGCCGCAGGTGGTGCAGGTGGTACGGGAGGAACCGGTGGTGCGGCGGGCGCAGTTTTTGTTGGTGGAGTAGTGGCTGACCCCAACAACGAGGTTCGTGCGTCGAATTCTTCCGGCGGCACCATTTCAGTGGTGGGTGGCACGGGTGGTACGGGCGGCACCGGTGGAGCGGGAGGCGTAGCCGGCGGGACCAGCCGAAATGGGCAAGGAGGAGGAGGCGGAGCCGGCGGAAACATTCCGTCGATTAATGTTGGAGGTGTCGCGGGATACAACACCACGGTTTTGGGAATTGTTTTTGACACCACCTATTCCACGTTAGATATCAATGTCATCGGGGGCACGGGCGGGACCGGCGGCGTTGGGGTGGATGGAGAAAATGGCGCGCAAGGTGGAACGGGCGGGACCGGCGGGTCTGTTGCGGGTGCGGGTACGCCTCATACTTATGTCGGCGGAATCATTGGTTATCTTTTCAACAACAGTGGCACCATCATCGATTCGTATGCCACTGGCGACATCAATGTCGTTTCCGGTACAGGCGGCGGAGGCGGTGCGGCGGGTGATGGCGGAGCAGGTGCTGCTTCCACGACGGGTGGAACGGGAGGGACGGGCGGCACCGGCGCGGCAGGTCAGATTCCCTATGTGGGTGGATTAACTGGCATTGCGTCAACCGGGGCTTTTATCGATGATTCATATTCGTCAGGAACAATCACCGTGAGTGGTGGTAACGGTGGCGCAGCGACCGCTGCGGGTAATGGTGGAACAGGAGGATCGGGCGCCGCTGGTGGAACCGCCGGAGTCGCAGTTGTAGGGGGGCAGGGCGCAGGGGCATATGTCGGCGGTCTAGTTGGTAATTCCGGTTCTGCCAACCTTATTAGTGATTCTAATCGTACAGGTGATATTTTCGTTACCGGTTCAATTGGCGGTGCCGGAGGAGCCGGAGGTAATGGTGGTGACGGCGGTGCCAATGCCCTTGGTGCAAATGGTGCAGTTGGCCAGACTGGTGGAGCCGGGGGCGGTGCAGCAGCCGTCAATGTTTTTGTTGGTGGTATTATTGGATACAATGCCGGAAGTGCGGATGCCAGCAGAGTTACGAACGGCTTAATTACGGTGATTGGGGGTGAGGGTGGAGTCGGCGGTAATAGTGGTGATGGGGGCGCGACTGCCTCAGGATATTCGGGAGGGACATCCGCTACTAGTGTACAAGCCGGTGCCGGTGGTGCCGGAGGTGCCAGTTACGTGGGAGGATTTGTCGGGTATACAACCAGTGCTTTAGTCTCCATTTCCAATTCTTTTGCGATGGTTGACATCAATGTTTCGGGTGGACATGGTGGGGATGGTGGCGATGGTGGGGCTGGAGGAGATGGTTCTCTGGCGAGTGGAACTCACATCGGGGGTGTGGGAGGTAAAGGAGGCACGGCTGGAGCCGGTGCGGCCTCGGCTACGAGTACCGGCACATACGCGGGAGGATTTGCCGGATACAATGCGTTGGGCACCATCAATAATTGTTATTCAAAAACAAAAACCATCACTGTGACGGGCGGGAACAGCGGCACACCCGGAGCGGGAGGGACCGGTGGGATAGGTAATGGAACCGGAATCAATGGAGTGGCCGGCGCCGGTGGTGATGGTGCAGCGGGTGGCAATTTGTATATCAGTGGATTTGCGGGGTACAACACCGGACTGATTACCAATAATTCCTATTCCCAGAACACGCTTGATGGAAAAGCAGGAGATGGGGGCCACGGCCGAGACGGTATCATTGGTGTATCCGGTGCTGCGGGTTCAGCCGGTGGGGCGAGTGCCGCAGGTGGAAACACGTATGCTGGAGGAGTAGGTGCTTACAATACTGGTATAATCAGTGGTTCCTTTGCGAGTGTGGATGAAGTTTCTGATAAGGGTCATATCACGGCCGCATCGGGTTGGGGTGGAAATGGTGGCGATGGGGGCGATGGTGCCGCTGGCCTTACTGGTAATGCGGGCGGAGCGGGAGGCGCGGGTGCTAGTGGATCTACTGCTGGAACCGCGTACGTGGGTGGGCTGGCAGGATTTAGTTCCGGAACAGTGAATCTAAGTTATTCGGAAGAAATTTCTATCTCACGTTACGATAAACAAGGCGGAATGGGTGGTAATGGTGGTGTTGGAGGAATCGGATCCGATGCTAATGTTGGCGGTGCGGGAGGTAATGGAGGTAATGGCGGTGCCGGCGGCAATCGTATTGTGGGCGGTCTAATTGGACAAAACGCAGGATTCGTCAATGATAGTTATTCTACCATCTCAATCACTCCCACCGCCGGAACGGGTGGAGTCGCCGGTAATGGTGGTGCCGGTGGTGCATCTGGCAGCAATGCGGCAGCGGCTACCTCGGCTGCCGCAGGTACTGGTGGGATAGGTGGCGCTGGGGGCGCATCATACGCGGGAGGTTTGATTGGGTATATCACGGGTACGACTGCGGTCGTACGTGTAACGAATTCCTATGCCGCGGGTTCAGTCACTGCGACCGGCGGAGAAGGAGTGGCTGGAGGAATTGGTGGCGATGGTGGCGATGGCTCGCTTGGAATCAGTTCTCATACGGGCGCAACAGGTGGTGTGGGTGGTGTGGGTGGTGCCGGTGGTGCGGTGTATGCGGGAGGCCTCACGGGTTACCAATTGCTCACGACGGGAACACTCAATTATTCCAATTCGTATGCGACGGGTAATGTGACTGCGATTGGCGGAACAGGTGCTATTGGCGGTCAATGCGGGGATGGTGGATTGAGTTCAACTGGAGTTAATGGCGGTGCCGGGGGCGCCGGGACGGCAGCTGTTGCGATTGGTGGAGGTAGCGGTGCAGTATATGCGGGCGGATTAATTGGTTTCAACAGCATAACTACGGGTGTAAATACTTTTACGGATGTGAATGCGTCTGGTGATATCAACGCGATTGGTGGTATAGCCGGAAATGGTGGAAATGGAGGGAACGGTGCAAATGGGCAAGCCGGTAGATTGGGGGGCGCGGGAGGCGCGGGCGCTAACGGTGGGGCAGGAGCCATCACCTATGTCGGCGGCTTAATCGGGTACACCATTTCAGCGGGAGGTACGCATAATTTTTCCAATTCTTCTGCTTCGGGCGACATCAACGCTACGAGTGGACAAGGCGGAGTCTCGGGTAATGGTGGGAATGGAGGAACCGGCGGAAGCTCGGCATCTGGTGGACAAGGTGGAAATGCTGGAACCGGTGGAGCAGGCGCGTTGATTTATGCAGGTGGTTTTATTGGCGCGTATGGTGCAACCACGGGGACAAATAATCACCTAACTGTTTATGCCGCCGGGGATACCAACGCGAGTGCAGGCGCGGGCGGTGCGGGCGGAACGGGGGGCACGCCAGGTAGTAGTGGAGCAAACGCTGCGGGTGCAACCGGGGGCGCAGCCGGAACGGGCGGTGCGGGCGGAACCAACTCTTTTGCGGGAGGATTAATCGGACTAGTAAATGGTACCGTGACTACCATCGTTTCTTCTTATTCCACTGGGGATGTTTTACTGACAGGTGGACAAGGCGGGAATGGCGGGACTCCACAAGCCGGTGCTGCGGGTGGAGATACGAATAACGGTGGTGTCGGTGGTGCGGGTGGTACGCCTGGAGCTGGCGGCGCCGTGTATGCGGGTGGTTTGGCTGGACAAAATTTGGGAACTATTCAAGAATCGTCATATGCGACAGGAAATGTTACGTCCATTGGAGGATTGCCCGGGACTGCTACGGCGGGGGCTGCCGGTGGAGCAAGCGGATTAAATCGTTCAGGGACGACATCTACCGCGACCGGTGGCGCGGGTGGAAATGGAATCGCCGGTGGTGCTGCTTATGCGGGAGGATTAGTTGCTTCGAATGGTGCAGCTGGAATTATTTTGAATTCGTATTACACCACGGGCACCGTCACTGCCACCGGAAATAATGGTGCGAGTGGTGCGACGGGTGGCCGCGGAGGAGATGGTTCTCTTGGAATTAGCGCACATATCGGGGGAAATGGTGGGGGCGGTGGAACGACTGCTGCGGGTGGTGAAGTTCGTGCCGGTGGATTGATTGGAACTAACGCAAATGCGGCGAACTTAATTAGTGGCTCGTATTCCACGGGTAATGTTGTGGCCACCGCTGGCACGGGTGGCAATGGTGGAACCGGTGGTCAAGGCGGTTTGTCGGGTGCCGGTGCGGCAGGAGCAGGAACTCAAGGTGGTGCCGGCACGGCGGGCGGGAGCGCGGCGGCAGGAACGGGAGGAATTTCATACGCGGGTGGATTGATTGGGTATAATGATGGAACGGTGATCAATTCGTATGCGCGGGGAGACGTGAATGGTACGGGGGGTAATGGTGGAACCGGCGGAATGGGTGGAGCGGGCGCGGATGGAAGCGCAGCGACCAATGGCGCGGGCGGACAAGGTGGTGCAGGCGCTTCGGGTGGTGCTGCTCCCACGTTAGGTTCAACGGCCGTGGCGTATGTTGGCGGCTTAATCGGTTATCACAACACCGCGCGTGTCGTCAGTTATTCGTATGCTCAGGGCAATGTCACGGCTCAAGCAGGTAGAGGCGGAAACGGCGGGACCGGCGGCCGCGGAGGAGATGGCGGAGCAGGCGCAGGAGCAGGTACGGGAGGGACGGGCGGCACTGGCGGAGCCGGCGTTGCGGCAACAAATGGTGCAATCACGTATGCTGGTGGTTTAATTGGAAATAATCTTGCCACGGTCACAGGTTCTTGGTCAACAGGAAATGTAAATGCTACCGGTTCAACGGGAGGCAGTGGTGGAGCCGGGGCGAATGGAGGCACAGGTGGAGCGGGTGGAGGAGCCGGTGGGTCCGGAGGCAGCCGCGCGGTCGGAGGGGCGGGAGGAGCTGGAGGAGCAACATATGCAGGTGGATTGGCTGGATTTAGTTCAGGCACAATACAATCGGTTTCTTACTCAACAGGAAATGTCACTGCCTCGAGCGGGACCGGTGGTGCTGGGGGTAATGCGAGTGCAGGCGGAACTGGTGGCGATGGTGGTACTTTAGGTGGCGGTGCCGGTGGTGCGGGTGCAGCCGCGGCAGTAGCAGGGGGGGCTGGAGGAGATATTTATGCCGGAGGGCTTGTCGGAAATAATACTGGTGGAACAATTGCTGTAAGTTTTAGCACCGGTGCAATCAATGCTACAGCGGGCGGCGGCGGCACTGGTGGTGGTGGTGCAGCAGGCGGTTCGGGTGGTACTGGTGGATCTGGTGGAAATGGAGGAGCTGGCCAAGCAGGGCTAACAGCTGGAACAGCAGGAAACGCAGGAGATATTTATGCCGGCGGTTTAGCAGGATACACCACCACCAACATTACCAACACGTACGCGCGCGGTGATGTTACTGGTACCGCGGGCACTGCAGGAACCGGGGGTATTGGCGGAGCGGGAGGAAACGGTGGAGCTGCAGGTGGAGGGACTCAAGGGGCTGGTGGCGCAGGCGGTGCAGCTACTAACGGTGGATTAGGTACGGATAATTACGTCGGGGGCCTTTTAGGAAGAAATAATGCTGGAGTAGATACTAACTCTTATGCTGTTGGTGTTCCCACGGGAGCTGCTGGTTCGGGCGGTTCGGGTGGTACTGGCGGAACCGGCGGAACTGGCAGTCCTGCTGGCGGTAACGGTGCAAATGGTAGTGGCGGAGCAATTGGTACAGCTAACTCTGGTGGAATTGTTGGATTGCATTCATCTGGTACCTACGTTGCAAATTATTGGGATGCGGATACTTCTGGGAAAGTACGTGGTGCGGGTAATGGTGGATCAGATCCTGCGGGCATGACTGGGAAGACCACTACTCAAATGAAGCAAGTGGCAACTTTTCCCGGTTGGGATTTTGCTACACCCATTTGGAGAATAGTTGAAGGCTCAACTTATCCCTATATCAATTATCAAGGAGCTCCGTACGCACCAACTGGCGTCAGCGCGACCTCGAATGAGAATACTCAAAGCACGGTTTCTTGGACGGCGCCCGCAATAAATGGTGGTTCAGCTATTACTGATTTTCAAGTATCTGTTTTCAATTCTTCTGGTAGTGATCCGGTTGGTGTGACTGGTTCTTGGGATCGAAATGTTGGTTCGGCTACTGCCAATTATATTTTTACTGGTCTCACTAATGGGACGAGTTACACTTTCAAGGTTGCTGCGATTAATGCAAATGGTGTTGGTTCTGTTTCGAGTTTGAGTAGTTCGATTATTCCTTCTACTGTTCCTAATTCTCCTACGAGTGTTACTGGAACTTCAGATGAGAATGGACAAAGTGTTGTTTCGTGGGTTGCTCCCGATAGTAATGGTGGCTCGGTCATCACTGATTATCTGGTTTCTGTTTTTGCCAGTGATGGTTCTCCCGCGCAAGGAGTGACCGGGGATTCAAACAGAAACGTTGGTTCAATTTCGACGAATTTTACGTTTACGGGTCTCACGAATGGAATCAGTTACACGTTCAAAGTTGCGGCAATCAATACGAATGGTACAGGTTCCGCTTCCAGCGCAAGTGCAGTGGTTATTCCTTCTACTGTTCCCGGTCAACCCACTGGCGTTACTGGGACGTCGAATGAGAATGGTCAGAGCACCGTTCAGTGGGTTGTGCCTGACACCAATGGCGGGGCAACAATAACTGATTACCAAGTATCTGTTTTCAATTCTTCTGGTAGTGATCCGGTTGGTGTGACTGGTTCTTGGGATCGAAATGTTGGTTCGGCTACTGCCAATTATATTTTTACTGGTCTCACTAATGGGACGAGTTACACTTTCAAGGTTGCTGCGATTAATGCAAATGGTGTTGGTTCTGTTTCGAGTTTGAGTAGTTCGATTATTCCTTCTACTGTTCCTAATTCTCCTACGAGTGTTACTGGAACTTCAGATGAGAATGGACAAAGTGTTGTTTCGTGGGTTGCTCCTGCTATTACTGGTGGGGCTGCAATACTTGACTATAATGTTTCTGTTTACGCGAGTGATGGTTCTCCTGCGCAAGGTGTGACTGGAAATTTGATTAGGTCAGTTGGTTCAACCACCACTAATTTTACGTTTACGGGTCTCACGAATGGAACGGCCTACGCGTTCAAAGTTGCGGCAATAAATATTTCTGGCGCTGGGGCAGATTCCAACCTCTCTGCGAGCGTCACTCCTTCCACTGTTCCAGGCACGCCCGTCTTCACCAGTGTCGTAGCCGGGAATACGCAAGCGACAATTTATTTTACGGTTGATAATGGTGGTTCTGCCATTACTCAGTATAATGTTTCTGTTAATGGTGGTTCTCCAATTATTTCTCTTTCGGGTTCTCCTATTACTGTTATTGGTTTGACTAATGGTGTTGGTTATTCTTTTACGGTTAGTGCGGTTAATGCTAATGGTACCGGTTCTGTTTCGAATGTGAGTGACGTGGTTGTTCCTTCTACTGTTCCTGGTCAGCCTACGGGTGTTACTGGTACTTCTAATGAGGATAGTCAGAGTTTTGTTCAGTGGACTGCTCCCGATAGTAATGGTGGTGCGGCTATTACTGATTATCGTGTTTTTGTTTATGCTAATGATGGTTCTACTGCTCAGGGTGTTACTGGTGATTTGAATAGGACTGTTGGTTCGGCTGCTACGAGTTTTACGTTTACGGGTCTTACTAATGGGACTGTTTATACTTTTAGGGTGGCTGCGATTAATGTTTCTGGTACCGCTGTAACTTCTGATCCTTCTCCAGCAGTTATTCCTTCTACCATTCCAAGTGCGCCAGTGATTACTTCTGTTGTTGGGGGTAATGCTCAGGTTACTATTTATTTTACGGTTGACGATGGTGGTTCGGCCATTAATCAGTATAATATTTCTGTTAATGGTGGTGCGCCCGTCATCTCGCTTTCAGGATCGCCAATAAACATTATTGGTTTGTCAAATGGAGTCAGCTATACTTTCAAAATTTCTGCCACCAACGTTAACGGGACAGGTGCTTATTCAGCAGAAAGTGATCCCGTAGTGCCAGCCGTGCCTGCTGTTGCCCCTGATGCTCCAATAAATCTAGCAGGAACAGCAAATGATGGTTTTGTCAGCCTCACGTGGTCAGCACCTTATGACGGTGGTTCACCATTGATGGATTATATTGTTGAGTACAAGCTTTCATCGAGTGGATCATGGAGCACATTTACTGATGGAGTAGGGACAAGCACTTCCGCAATAGTAACCCCATTATCAAACGATAATTCATATGACTTCCGGGTTAGTGCAAAAAATGATGCCAATCTCACGGGGCCGACTTCCGCTAGTATATCCAAAACACCCGCGCCGCCTGCCCGTGTTTCCGTTGACAGTTTTCCAGACACTACTGTTCCGACCATCAGTACAATCATACACATCAGGAATGAAGGCTCCACCCCGTACGAATACCATTACACTTACTGTGTCACCGATGCTCTGACAAATTTATGCGGTGGCGGAGATGATGTGTCGAATGGGGGCAGCTCAACTCTTATTCAAGTTTTGAATGGAGCCGATTATTATGAAACAATTATTTCTAATGTGACAACTCCCGGGGACTATTTTTTCCACTTAAATGTCCAATATGGGTCGGAAACTTCGTCTGCTCTTAGTTCCTTTACTGCGGTGGCCGAAACAGGAGGAACTGGCGGCAATACCGGTGGAGGAAATACGGGCGGGGAAACCACTGGCGGGGGAAGTAGTGGTGGGGGCGGATCATCTGGCTCGAGAACAGTAAAAACAACAGAATCCGCTATGCTAACTGTGCAAGATTACGCTGAAACAGTGGTAACCAAGGCAGGAGAAATGGGTTTCTCTACTTTACGAGTAAAAAACATAAGTACAACAACCCTGCACAATTTAAGATTGCAAATAGTTGGGATATACGCCGGATGGTACAAGATAGACCAAAGCAAGACCACCTTGTTGCCCGGTGAAGAGTCCGAATTTGTAATAACGTTTTTGCCAGAAGAGAATGCAACCGCAAAAGATTACTTGCTCCAGTTAAGTGTAATTACCGACGAAGCTACCGTACAAAAAGAAGGAGTCCTGAGGATATTAGAATCGCAAACAAAACAACTAAGGATAATTGGATTAACCAACGAAGAAGCCTTTCCATTAACTCCAATAAAGATAACCATCAAATTATCAAATCCAAATAATGAATCAATTAATTCGCGGGTATCGCTTTCGGTTCCGGATGATTGGGGAATAAAACAAGAGGCATTTAATGTGTTATTTTTGTCCGGGGAAGAAAAAAATATTGTTTTTGAAGTAAGCCCTTCAGATAGGGTGGGCGTGCAATCGCTGACCCTAACTATCGAAGAACGCAATAGTAATACAAATCAGACAGTAAGCAAAAATAAAATATCCAAAGAATTTTACATAATTGTCAAAGGGGATGAAAATACTTTCAAAGAAAATAACTTGTTTGTCTTTGACGCTGCCTTGGCGAGCTTGCTTTTTTCTGCATTGCAACTAATATTGCTCGTTGTAATAATTTACTTGCTTTGGCACTTTGTTTTGCCCTTAGTCAGAAACAAATTAGTCATAAGTAATAATGATGCTATTACCAAAGCACACGTAAAAGCTGCCGCGAAGACGGTGAATGCCAAAAAATTTAGCATACATGATGACAGTGAGTTTCGGTTAAAGAATATCGAAAGCAGAATGACAACACTAGAAAATAAAATAGTCTCACAGAAAAATGAAATACTCCGTGCGGTGAAGGAAGCAACTGAACAAAGACAACAAACTCCCGCACGCAGAAATTTTTCCCCTGCCCCACAATTCTCGTCAAGAAGAATAATTGCCCGCGACCTAAATGATTTGCCCCAATCCACCCACACTCCTTTTTGGAAAAAGATAGGGGCTTCTTTAAACAATTTAAATAGTTCTAAGCAAAAAAATAATCAGAAAAAGAAGATACTTCAGACGGTGAAATAAAATCGTCAAGAAGGCAAAAAATTGAAGTCTCTCAAAAGAGTACGAGCTTCGGGCCACCGTTCTAATCACTTCATTAATATTCTTTTTTTTTGTTGCCAGAATATTCTCTTGTTACTTTGGTATGGTGGTTGGATTCTTTATCATTTCATTGTGGGATTTTTTTTAACAAAGACTGTTTATCAAATCCATTTATTTGCCGGTTCATGTATCCTCAATTAAACTATTTAGAAAAAATTTTATCGACCAATTATTTCGTTTCTACAACCACATTAATGGGTTCGTTCTGCGCCACGTCTCCCGTTTTCGGGTCCAAGTAGGAGAGTTGTACAAGGCAATTTTGCGTGCTTCCCGGCAATGCAGTTTGCGGTGCAGTGATTTGCAATGTTGTTGTCTTCGTGCTTCCTGTTTTTCCTTTCTCATTCAATGTCAAATCAAAAAAGAATGTCGTGTCCAATAATTTGACGTAGTCGTCGCATCCTCCCGTTTCTAATAAAATATTTTCAATGGGTAATGCTCCCGTGTTTTCTAATTTTAACAAGGCATTCTTCGTTTCATATAATCCAGTCACGTCTTTTGAAATGGAATATGTTTTCGTGAGGGGTGCACTGTCAATCGTTGCTTTCAATTCTACTTTTGCTTCCGTCAAGTTGAGTGTAAACGGTATCACGAGTGACCAGAATCCGGTGTAGAATTTTATTTCTCCCGTAATCGTGTCTGAAACCGCGCTCGAGTCTGCCATGAGTTGCATTTGCACCGGTACGCTTTCTCCTTTCTTGAGTGCGGAAAATGGTTGGGTGGGGGACCACGTAAACCATGGGGCGATTTCGCTGGGGCTGTTTTCTTGGGCACTTTTGATGGTGACTTCCGCGCGCACTCCCTCGCTCAAATCCGCTCCTGCGTTATTTTTTATCGTAAACGTTTTGGAGAATAGTTTGTTGGCCGTTGCTGAAAATGTTTGAGGTGTTTTAGGCGTAACGTCGAGTGAAAATGTTTTGAATAGGGTGAATGGAATTTTCTTCCCTTCATTCGTATATTTCACGCGCACATTTCCTGTTTTGTTATCTCCTGTTTTCGTGTTGCTGACTTTGATAGTAGTTGGAGTGGAGATGAGCACGTTTACAATGATGGTGGAGCCTGGGCTTCCGGAGATGATGCTCGGCTGCACACTCACGTCCATTGCCTCGTATGCGTCTTCGAAAACGAGTTCCACGGGTTCTTGTTGTCCGGTTCCAAAACGCAGGGTGACGGTTCCTTTAGCGCCTTGTTGCCCCGCGACGAGAACGGTTGGAATATTCACACTTTCAATTTTCACATCAATGTCTTTTTCGATGACTATTTTTTCATCTAATCCATTTTTTTTATCCTCCGAAGAAACGGTGAATGAATATTCTCCCGCATCCGTGTATTCGCTTCCTTGCGTATCCACTTCCACGCGATAATCCCCGGGTCGTAAGTCAATCGTTATACTATCCGTGAATGTTTTCATCGGACTCGTGGCAGTTCCTTCGAATAATCGTGCGTCGAGTGTTCCAATTCCTCTTCCTTCCGTGTCATTCACGCTGAGCGTGACTTTGACTAAGGATCCAATCATGTAATCGTAAACAAAAAATCCCACAATTCCTAACACGAGAATAATGGCGAGTGATTTTCCATTTTTTTGGAGAAATTCTTTAGCCATGTCCATTGGAGACGGTCCCTGCGTCGCAAACCCTTCATTGAAGGGATTTCCTCCGTCGTTCATTCCATTATCATTCGTCTCATTATCCGGATACATACTCGTGAAAATTCGTTTGGGCTAATAAAGGTTGCCACTCGTTATGAGTTATGCGCCCCCCTTTAGATGATGTTTCCCCCGCTCCCTCGTTGAGCGTGGAAAATGCCTCCTTGCGCGTGCTTTTGTTTGCGTCCATTATTCTTCTTTTGTTGGTTTTGGCATACCTTTTTTTTCTCCCCAATCGTCTCGTGGAGCGTTATTCCACATTGGAATGGGGTTCGCTCCCTTCATTTGTGTCTGAAATGAATTCCCCTCTTCAGAGGGGCCAGATTTTATTTTCTATTCAATTATCGTCGTTTGAGGAAAATGATACGTCGTATCGTATTAACGTCGAGTATGAGGGCCGTACCGTCGCAACCAAGAATGTTTCGCTTCTTCCGCAAAACACTCAAACGGTTGATTTTTCCATTCCCGTTCAGGGCACGTTGGATTCGCAGAATCAAATTCGCGTCGTGGTGACCAAACCTTCTCTCGATTCAAACAAAACGAAAGATGATGGTTTGCTCGAATTAGTGGGTTATTTTCCTAGACCGTGATGATTTTTTTTTTAATTAATTGATAATTCATGAAACCATTTTCTTGGTTCGTGTAACAATTTCTTTTCTCTCTTTTTCGGGAAGTTTTTCTGCCAAGCGTGCGACTTCTCGTTCTTTTTCGCGCGCGATGGCTTCCAATTCTCGAATGATGTGTTCTTGTTGCGTCACTTTCTTTTCAAGCGTGGAGAGTTTGTGCTGGTGCTTCTCTTCTATCTCTTGCTTGATGGCGTGTTTTTTCTCTTCGAGTGTTAAAAGTTCCTTCGAATACATTGCTCGAATGGCTGCGGATTCGCTTTCTAAATCGAGTGCTAGTTTGCGTGCAAAATCGCGCTCTTTCTTCAACACGGTGGCGATGCTGATGTGTTTTTTCTGAAGTTCGTGTACCATTTGTTCCATTTTCTTGGCCTTATTGTCTAAATGCATGTGGTGCGTAGCATATTCGTCGAGTTTTTTCTTTCCTTGTTCTAAATGATCATACAATCCGTGCTTTTCAATGGCAAATCGTTGTAATAATTCTTGTAAATCGTTTTCCATTTCGGTGAGGGAATATTTTTCATGTGTTCCAAAGAATTTTTCCCGCTTGAGAGTGTCTCTTTCGTGTTTGAGGGCTTGTATTTCGTCTTCTTTTGTTTTGACTAAACTAAATAATTCTCCCTCAATCGCTTTTGCATTCGTGGGGTTTCCTAAACTTTGTCGTAGGGCAATGGTGAGTTGCTCGTGCGTGCGGTGAAGCGTCAACCATTGTCGGTGCATGCGTGCTTCCAACTCGGCTCCTAATGCAGGAGTGTGGATTTTTTCGGTTAAATCAATTTTTCGGTTTGTTTTGTCTTTTTCAAAATTCAAATTGCGTGACAATACTTCGTCTGTTTTTCCCAGGAATGTTTCGGCTTCGCGCAAATCGATTGTTTTCAATGCGGGCAGTTTGAGTTGTTCCAGTTGTAAGAGGGTGAGCAAATCTTTGGTTTGTTTGGTGTGCGCGTGCCACTGTTTCAAACGCTCAACGAGCTGCGCGCGATTCGCCTGTTCCCAAGGCACAAACGGAAGGGCTTTGAATTTGGACAATTCATCGTGCAGCTGGTCGAGGAGCAAAAGGGCTTCCGTCATGCCACGTTCAACGGAGGGGGCCTATTTATGGGTTTTGGGTGCGCGGCCTATTTGCCCCTGCTCTCAGACTACGGCATTGCTCTCCCGGCTTGTTTTTATTGGGGGTTGCCATTTGTTCTCGAACGTCAAAAAAGGGTTTTTTTCATGAATGTGTACGAGGAGCACGGGGTCGTTATTCACGCGTCGGAGAAAATTATGGTGGACCCCCACCGCAAGAAGGTTTCTGCGGACAAAGTATTAGTTTCTCACGCGCACTCCGACCATGTGTGTATTGGTGCCAAGAATGAGTTTCCTTATTACATGAGCACCCCCACGCATGGTTTGATTGAGCAGAAGATTCCCAAAAAAGCCCAAACGCATCATGTGGGTTTTCGCAAACATTTTCACGCGGGAGAGGAAAAAATTTCATTAGTGAATTCGGGTCACATCTTGGGTTCGTCTCAGATTGTGGTGGAAGGCGATGAAAAAGTGGTTGTCACCACCGATTTCAAGCT
The DNA here is from genome assembly GCA_964480705.1 of uncultured archaeon. Lineage (GTDB taxonomy): Archaea > Iainarchaeota > Iainarchaeia > Iainarchaeales > VGJJ01 > VGJJ01. The sequence goes on from CAYZPC010000003.1 coordinate 26,709, forward strand.
GCAGGACTCTTTACTTATGCGCGGCGCGGAGATTGTGCCGTGCGATATTTTGGTGATGGAAAGCACGTTTGGTTTGAAACAATTTTCCTTTCCGGCGCGTGAACTCGTGTATGAGGAAATGTCTGCGTGGATGAAGCACGCTCAACAAAATAATTTGCTTCCCGTGTTAGCAGGGTATGCGACGGGGAAAGCGCAGGAGTTGACGAAGATTGTGAATGAGTATTCTAATTTGACCCCATACGTGCATGAGAGTATTTTTGAAAAAAATAAAATTCACGAACAGCACGCTCCTTCCTTGGGAAAGTATGAGAAGATTGATCACAATTTGAAAGATGCGGAGTTGCTAATCCTTCCTCCTAGTTTGTGCACTCCGCACGTGTTGCATGCCATTAGTGTTTCGGCCAAGCGCCCTATTCTTTCCGCAAAATGCACCGGGTGGGTGTGGAAAGAAAGCTATGATCGAAATTTTCAGTTGTCCGACCACGCAGACTATGAACAATTGCTTGAATACGTTCGCGTCGCGCAACCCAAACAAGTGTATACGCACCACGGGTTTGAACACGAGTTAGCGTTATCGATCACCAAAGAATTGGGTATTCCTGCTCGCTCCTTAGATGAGGCGAAACAAAAAGTGCTGGCCTCCTATGCGTAATGGGTGTTTTCCCATTAATTTTTCCTCTTTTTCTCCCCTCCTGCGCACGTCTTTTTAAATCCCGAAAAACTGCCTCTGTTTGATGGATTTGGGAGAGATTCGTGAAAAAGCCAGCGCAGTATATTTTGCGCTGGAAGACAAATACTACGCCGCACTTGACAAGCTTCAGCCAAAAGTTCCCGTGTATAGTGTAGTTGACCCGGTTGACAAAGTGGTTCCGAGTTTTGGGATTATTCTCGCGGTAGTTGTTGCCCTTTTTGGTTTTGGTTTATTTTCCCTCGCGGGAGGTTTGTTTAGTGGTGGGGGCGTGGAGCTTACCGCTACATTCACGGATGCCGCGGGCAGTCCGGTGTCGAATGTTTTGGTTTCTTTAGAAAAAAATGGTGAAGTCATTTTTTCACAATCCACCAATGTGCGCGGCGAAGTGGTTTTGTCCGCTTCTGCGGGTGAATATGAGTTGCGTGCCCTCAAGGATGGGTACACGTCCATTTTCGAGTCCATTACCTTGAATCGTGACACGTCCCAAGCTTTTACCCTCAAAGAATTAGTTTCCGCCGCCAAACAGCGTGCGTTGTTGATTCAAGATGCCTCTGGCAATGTGTTGGGAATTCTTTCTCCGGTTTCTATTTCTCTTTCCTTTTCGTGCCAAACCGGCACACCTCCTGCGAATCAAACCGCGTTGAGCGGAAATGTTACTTTTTTGCAGCCGGGGAATTGTATTAATTTGAGTGTGAGCATTGATGCCGCGGGATTCATTTCCAAAACGCAACCCATTTTGGGGGATAGCACCATTATTACGATGCAATCCACTGCCAGTTTAGACCCGCCCGCGCAAAACCCTACGGGTGGAACGGTTGAAATTATTGCCAAAAACACGGATGGTTCTCCTATTGAGCAGGCGCAGATAAAGTTGTATAAAGTTCCCGCCGCGGGATCAAACGTTCTCGTACAGCAATCTCTCTCTGACCCGAATGGGTTGAGCGTGTTTGAGAGTGTCACTCCCGGCAGTCATGTGGTGGTGGTTTCTAAATCGGGTTACAAGCAAACAACGAGTGCAGCGTTTCAAGTCAACGCGGGTGAAACTGTTTCGCAAACCATTACGGTTCCCATCAGCAGCAACAAGCGCAAAGTCTTTGTGAAAATAGTGAGTAGTTTGAATCAACTCCCCGTGTCGGGAGCGCAAGTCACATTGTTTGTTTTGGGCGCGGAGGGAAATTACATTGAGTATGACGTGTTTTCCTCCGATTCAAATGGAATGGTGAATCAACCCTTAGCGGATTTCAACGGTACCACGCAATTGGTGGTGGAGCATGATAATTTTGTCTGGGATGTTTCACAGAATACGGGAATTGTTCCCGAAGACCAGGGGGCGTCTATTCCTATTGTTCTCGAACCCCTGCAAGCAGTGAGTGGAAATGGCACGATTGCCAATGCATTCGTGTTAAGCGTCAAAGTTCAGGATGAAGTGGGTTTGCCCGTGTTGGGAGCGGAAGTTCGCGTGCATACTCCAGATGAAAATGGCGTGTCTTTTTCTCCTGCCACCACGAACGCGCAGGGCATTGCAAAATTTTCTAACTTGCCTGCGGGATCGTATCAAGCCTCCGCGTCCACTGCAAATGCGGATGGAGTGAGTGCGGTTATTCAAGGAAATGCTGGACAGGCCGCCACGTTGCCTGTTACACTCACACTTGGAAATGCTCTGGTTAAAGTCACCGTCAAAGATGAGTTGAATGCCCCCGTTGCGGATGCCAATGTTTCTATTTACGCCTTGTCCAATGATGCACTAAAATCCCGCGGCACCACCAACGCGCAGGGAATCGTGCAATTAGGCGTGTCCACGGGACAGCAAGTGTATGTGCGCGTCGAGAAAGCATCCTATCTTCCGTTTGTTTCGGTTCCGTTTGACATTATCAAAAACAACACACACTCCATCAACATTGAAGTTTCTCTCACGAATGCATCTCAAGCAGCCGATATTTCTTTGCAGCGTATTGACCAAATTGCAGCGAATGGTTCTGTTTCTCTCGCACAGAGTTTTGTTTCGGATGGATTGTATGCGTTGCGTTTTTCAGTGAAGTCCCTCGTTTCGCAGAGCGCGTTGAAAGCCGTCGTGCGCTTGAATGGTGATGATGCGACTCCCCTTTCCTTGAGTGATGTGGGTCGTATTCTCGGCGGTCAAGCCGCGGAGGGTGGTCTTTCGTTTTACACCACGCACAACCCGAGTGATGTGTTTGCCCCACTGGGTGTGGTAGACTCTAACACGCCCGCGAAGGTTTCCATTAACAGTGTGGGCGATGTCAATGGCGCGGCCGCGTATGAGTGGGTTGTTTTTGTCAAAATTAAGAGTGGGGCGCAGCCGCAAGTGGACAAACTGGATGTTCGTTTCCAAGCCAAAAGCAATTCCAATGCGTCCGCGCAATACTTTGAATCCTTCACCATTGGCCAGCCCCTCAATCAGAGTAATTATTCATTCGTCTTCTTTGTCACGCCCCCCGGTTCAAGCACGCCCATTCAACTCAATCCGGCCATTCCTTTAGTTGTTGAAAAAGATTTGGATTATTCCATTAGTTATCAAATCGCCAACACTTCGGGAACGAATCAACCCAATGCCTCGCTCACGCTCGCAAAAGATGTTCAGTCTCTTTCTACGAGCGTCAATTCTATTTCCACTCCCATGAACAATAATGCGTCCGCGTCCGGAAGTTTTACTCTGCGCAGCACCGTGGCGTGCAGCAGCGGGGTGTCGCACTGTGCTACGCTCACTGCCACTCTGAATGGTCTCACAGGCGTAACCACTTCCCCTTCGTTTCCCATTAAAGTTTTCACCACTCCTGCGAAGTCATTATTTTTGAGCGTCTCTCCTTCGTTCCTTATTCCTGCGCAAGCACAATCCGTTCAAGTCGTGGTGCGCGACCAATTGAATGCGCTCGCGGGACCTGCGCAAGGGGTTTTAGTGCAAGGACAAATCAAAGATGCCGCGGGACAAAACATTGGGAGCAGCATTGCGTTCACTCCCTCTCCATTTAACATTTTTTCCGGAGCCATCCCCGCATCTCCTAATGGAAGCGTGTTGGAAATCACCGCGTCCGCGTCGGGTTATTTTTCAGATGTGGAAATCATTCCCATTACCAATCAAATTATTCTCAATTTTTCGCAGGATTTTTCCTGCCTCACGCTCACTCCCGTGCCCAATCAAAATCCTCTCACCTTTGCGCAGGGTTCTTCTGGCACGCTTCGTATTAGCACGAGCAATTGCCCTGCGGGTTTGAAATTGTACTCGGCCGGATTTGCTCCTGCGGTGGGAAGCGCGATTAAACTGGATATGAAAGACCCTTCTGCGGGAAATGTTCTCATCACCAGCACGAATCCCCTTTCTCTTGCGGCTACCGCAACGAAGGATGTGACTATTTCCAATCCTTCGAATAGTTTTGGAATGTACCCTCTTTACATTTATGCCAAGTATGACAATCAACCTCCCGCGTCTAGTTTTGCGCTCGTGAAAAATGTCGATGTGTTGGTTCAGCCCGTTACTGGAAGCGCGAATTGTTTGAATTTGTCTAAGTATGTGTTTGATGTCGCGGATGGTTCCGATGCGGCGAGCGTGGTGAATAATTGTAATCCCCTCGTTCACGATGCTTTTTTGCCAAAGGTCACACTGCCGGTGAATGGAGTGTATGGCCACGCGGTTCCAACGATTCTCACTCCTGAGATGCAGAACCCAAGTGCGTCCATTTCGTTTGATTACACAATTGATGTGGACTACAACAGCACCCGCTCTCCGCGCGTAAAGGTGAATGATTTCACGCAGGACCCTCCTATTATTGATGGAAACTGGACGCGCTATATTGCTAACAATGCGACCCAATTTTTGGATGAGCGTTCGGACTATGTGGATGCGCAGGGCAATGCGTTACCGGGCATCGTGCAAACAATTATTCCCGATTCGCAATTGTATAATGGAAATTTTTACTTAGAAGCGACAAGTGTTCCGAGTAAATTTCCCTGGTCGCTTCCCGTATCCAAGCGCTCGGTTTTGTTTGAAACAACTTTCATCCTTGAAGAAGGAACCACGATTGATTCGATGTGCTTTGCTTCCTCTGGCTTGAATAATATTATCGTCAAAATTGATGGGGAAGTTGTTCAGAGCACTTTCTCCAGCGGCTGCACGCAGACAAATCGTTATTTTGCTCCCGGTCCTCATTCGATTCAAATTTTTACGTACAAAGCAACGGCCGCTGGCTACTCCATTATTGTCAAATACAAAGATTTGCCTTACACTAGTAACACGACGTGCGGTGTTCACACGTGCGCGTCTGATTTTACCTCACTCTCCAGCAAAGCCAATCCCGGCTTCTTCTTGAGCGGCGCGTATGGAATGCCCTACAGTAATGGTTTGAATCAAAATGGTTCATACACTGTTACTGAGACCGCTGCCCTTGTTCCGTCTGCTAATAATTACATTCCCACTTCCTCCGGCGCGTACACGCTTTCCACCGAGGGAAAAGCCATTGGGGATATTCTTCTAAACGCGGGAAAGATTGACCACACGAAGCAAACTTATCTCACCACCACCACTAACAATCCGTCCATTCGTGCGTTTGTTCACGGAGATGAAGTCCACGCGCAGTTTGTGGGCTTTGACAATCCTTCCGTTATTCAAAATGTGTTTGTGGAAAACACCGCTCTGGATGGAGAACAATATGGTGTGGTCACCCTGGAGGATTATTCTTTAGGTTCCCCCTCCGCGAGCAAGAATGTGGATGTGGGCGTGTTAATCGATGCTTCCTCGAGTGTGATTCTGAGTGAGTTAAACGAGCCCGCTTCCTCTACTCAATCGGGTGCATTCCGACAAGAGGGATTGTGCCAGACTATTTTGCATTTGAAAGATTCGCTTGAATATTATTCGGGCGCCACCGTCAATTTGCGAATTGCTTTCATGGGAGATTTGAAAAATATTTATCCCCTTACAGGTGCACCCACTCTTCCGTGCGCGAGTGAGTTTCCCAATCCAATTGTGCTCAATTCTACTCCTTTTACTTCGCAACAGGTTCCCAACGCCACCTACACCGAAGGAGTGCATGATGTGAATGAAGCGTGGGCGTGGGCGGCGGAGAAGTTTGCTACGCATGCATTTTGGTCGGCTCCTCACAAAGTAATGGTTGTCATCACCGATAACAAGCCCTCTGGATTGGGAAAGAATGTGACCAATGATGCATGGGAGCCCGCGCTCGAGCAAGCATTGGTGACGCGTGCGGCAACGCAATTGCAATCCGTTGGAACAACCGGTATTCGCGGCGTGGTGCTCTATCGCACCCCCCTCGAGTCTATTTCCACTTCCTCCGGAGACCCTTCCAAATTGGATGCGATTGAAATGTTTGATGCGTTTGCACAAGGAACCAATGGTTTTGTGGAAGCGTTGGAATCCAGCGAGCTCATCAACATCCAAAACCCTTTCGTTTGGGAACATGCGTCTAATAATAAAGTGGGCGTGCGTCTCGCACAAACGATTTTCCCGCGCGCTCAGCAAACCATGGTGGTCAAACTCATTTCCACTCCTGCCAATGCGTGTATTGGAGAAAATGGTGAAATAGGTGAAACCGGTCCGAGTGCATTTCCTCATATTTTCTATGATTGGCGCTGGAGCGCAGTGCAGAAAGATTCGTGTGATGCCAACCCTTTGGATGCGGCCAATTTCAAATATTGTGATGCCACACAATTCACCATTTCTTTAGTCAAGAAGCTCGAAGAGTTGAAGTCCGCGTACGCGCCCTCCGCTACTCCGGCGCAGGTTGCCCAAATTCCTTCTCTCACGCAGTTTGACACGTATTTGATGTATGATGGTTTGAGCACTGATTTTAGAAATGACTTTGTTGAATTTTTTGACACGAGCACATTCTCTGACGCCCCCGCGTATTTCAAAAGCACCCTCCAGGGACAGTGGAAAGATTACGTGTCTGACCCTACTCGTTTATCGTTTGAAATTGATGGTGAGCCCGCGGTGAAAATTCCCACTCCTGGTTTGTATCGTGCGCACATTCAAATTTTGTGGGATGGCGGAACGGGAGAATTTTTCCTCGCGTCTTCTCCGCATGCCCGCGTTAAAGTTGTTCTCACCAAGCTTGCCAATGCCTCTTCATTGTCCGGCTACACTGAATTATTAGAAATTCCATTTGATGGAATTGTGGGCGTGGACGATTCGCAAAATCCCATTACGTTCCACCGCGATGGTTATGGAACCGCTTTCACGGGCACGGTGATTGATTTAGTTCCCACTCCCGGATTGACATTGCGTTCCTATCCCAATCAACCCAACAACACAGCGTTGAACACGTATTCCATTCCCGCTCAACCCGATGCGGTTACCCTCAATACGTTTTCGCGCGGAGAATTATTCCGCATTGACCGCGTGAATGGTGTGCTGCACATTCGTCCGAGCATTCCTACTCCTCTCGCGGCCGAATGGTCTTCGAATGCGCTTGGAAAAGGAGACGTATACTATGCGGTGAAGGAAACCTCTTCCCCTACTTTTATTTCCGCTCCTTCTTTGCTGAAATGGACTCCTTATGCTTCTGTGGTAAAGCAGCCCACTCTCTCGTGTGTGGGAAATAATTGTGCGATTTGCACGGATGGCGGAACCAATCCTTACATTTCGAGCGTGGCGTTGGATTCCAACCCAACTCCCGGCTTATCCTGCGGTCTCACCGCCTTGCCGCAATCTTCTTCCACTAATTTCTTTGGTTTTACTTCCACGGACAAAGCCAGCAACTCCGCGTATTTGTCGAGTATTTTCTATCGCGCTCCGGGTTTAGATTACACGCTCTACATGGGCTGCACTCCCAACCAGAGTAAACCCACTGGAAGCTTCCTCACTCCTAATGGAATAGTGGATGGTTCTCCGAGCACGATTCCGTTAGACAATGGCAGCGTCGCCGTGGAGGATTTGTATAATCAGGCCACTTCCTTTGCGGGCATGCTTGGTTTGGTTTCAAGTCAGGACACGTGTATTTCAAACACGAATGGAAAAACAACCATCTATTGGAATTCAGAAAAAATTCGCGGGAGTTTGACAAATGGTTCTTCGTTCGGCGCCGGCCATGCGTGTACAGCAACAGGTTCTCCTTTTGGAGTGGCGGGTTTGTTTACTCTCAATGAGCGTGCCAATGACCCCGTGTTTTCAGTTCCTCCTGCGTCCGGATTTTTGGGCTTCTGCCCCTTATTCAATGCCAATGACTCCTCGAATGGATACTTCGGCCAGTATGGTGCGCCCTATCCGGTTGGCACAAAGATTTTCTTCCCGAGCACGGGGCCTATTACTCAAGACCCAGACAACGGCCTGATTCAATACCGCTACAACCCCTCGCAGTGTTCTAATTTGCCGGGAACCGATTGCCCTATTTCTCCCGGTCTCACTGCCAATGACACGTGTGGGTTAAACACCGAGCGTTATTGGAGTGGTATTCCCTACGTCAATCCATAATTTTTGTAGGTTATTTTTTCGGACTTTGGCGCTCGCGCGTGCGTGTGATTAAATAGAATGAAACCCTTTGTGTGAGTGGTCGTACATATGGGTTTCTTAGAGCAGGGTTTAGTTCACGTCTACACCGGTGACGGTAAAGGAAAAACAACCGCATCAATGGGTTTAGCCTTGCGCGGTGCCGGCCATGGTATGCGTGTTTTCATTGTTCAATTTATGAAAATTGGGTACACAGGTGAAATTCTCGCGCTTCGAAAATTTGGTATTCCCATTACGTTTGAATCGTTTAATGTGGAGTGCAAAAACCAGGCGCAGCATGATAAAGAAATTATTGAGGGCACATTCACAGGATACTGCCGCGATTGTTTTGTTCCCACGGATTTTGATTCAACTCTCGCCACGAGCGCGTTTGAACGCGGCCGCAATGCCGTATTGAGTGGAGAGTATGATTTGGTGGTGTTTGATGAGTTGAACGTGGCGTTGAACAAAAATTTGGTGGACGTGTTGAGCGTAAAAAAAATGCTTCAGGAAAAACCCGTGCACACGGAGATTGTTCTCACCGGCCGAAATGTTCCTGAAGAAATTCTTGAAGCCGCGGATTACATTACCTTCATGACGCTAAAAAAACACCCTTACATGAAAAAAATATACGCCCGCAAGGGAATTGAGTTTTAGACCAAATGGTGCCTTGTTTTGGCCCAGATGTCCCATTTTTAATGATTGTGAAGGGTTTTCCTATATCTATGACCATCTTCGTGGACACCGCCAATATTTTAGAAGCCGAAAAGTGGCTTAAACAGCCCTTTGTGACGGGTGTGACAACCAACCCTTTGCTTCTCGCGCAGGCCAAGCCCACCAATCGTTTTGAACATTTGAAGAAGATTTCCATGCTCTTGAACAAGGAGCAATTGCTCATGGTTCAGGCCACGGGAGAAACGCCCGATGAGTTGTTGGAAGACGCGCGAACCATTCATGAGATGTTGCCCGATGCGATTATCAAAATTCCCGCCGACCGAAATGGTTTCACCATTGCTCCTACGCTAAATCATGACAAAATGGAATTGTGCTTTACCGCGGTGTTCTCCGGCGCGCAGGGAATTATTGCCGCGTTTGCGGGCGGTCATTTTATTGCCCCTTACGTGGGTCGAATGCTCGATGTGAAAATTGACCCGTGGGCCGAAATTGAAGATATGATGGATGCGTTTGATGCCCATGAATTAGATGCGCATGTGTTAGCCGCTTCGTTGCGCACTCCCGAAGATGTGGCGAAAGCGTTTGCATTAGGCTGCCAAATCACGGCCAAACCTTCGGTATTAGAACAGTGTATTGGTGTCGAACACACGGACAAGATGGTGAAGGAATTCAACAAGGCGCGCATCGTGTAGTTTGAGTGTGTGCGTGTTTCAACTGGACTGAAAAATATGCTTGTAGGTGTGGTGGGAAAACCGAGTGCGGGAAAAAGTACGTTCTTTGCCGCCGCCACGCTCATTGATGTGGCTCGAGCCTCGTATCCGTTTACTACCATTGAGCCCAACAAGGGTGTGGGTTTTGTTCGCGTCGCGTGCGCGGATGTAGATTTTAATGTGCAGTGCAATCCCCGCTCGGGTTATTGTGTCAACCACACGCGCTTCGTTCCCGTAGAAATGATTGATGTCGCAGGATTGGTTCCGGGCGCGCACGAGGGAAAAGGCCTCGGTAATAAATTCCTCGATGATTTACGCCAGGCCGATGTTTTGATTCATGTGGTGGATGCGAGCGGTAGCACGAATGAGAAAGGCGAAGCCGTTGAAAGTGGTTCACATGACCCCTGCAAGGATGTTCGTTTTTTAGAAGAGGAAATGGAACTCTGGATGCTGGCTATTTTGGAGAATAATTTTGGAAAATTTGCCCGTTCTCCTCTTTCAAGTAAAACGCAGGTCATTGATGCATTAGCCAAAGGCCTCTCCGGTTTAGGCGTAACGAATGCGCAAGTGGACGCGGCATTAGTAAAATCAAAAGTTAGTGAAAAACTCACCGAGTGGAAGCCTGAAGATCATCGCACGTTTATTCACGCGCTGAGGCTGATTTCTAAACCCTTAGTGATTGCTGCCAATAAGTGTGATTTGCCCACCGCCAAACCTAATGTGGAAAAATTGCAGAAGGAATTTCCCCATTTGTTGATTGTTCCCTGCGCGGCGGAAGCCGAGTTTACTCTCAAACGTGCCGCGAAAGCAGGATTAGTGGATTATATTCCCGGAGAAAAAGCGTTTACGATTAAGAAAGAATTAAACGAGGCGCAGAAGCAAGCGTTAACGTACATTCAAACCCACGTGTTGGACGTGTTTGATTCTACGGGCGTGCAAAAAATTTTGGATGAAACCATTTTTTCTGCGTTGAAATATGTGGCTATTTTCCCCGGCGGCACCAAAGGTTTGACCGATTCGCAGGGACGAACCCTCCCGGATTGTTTCCTCATGCCCCCTCATTCCACTACCTTAGACTTTGCATTTCGTTTGCACACTGATTTTGGAAAGAATTTCATTAAGGCCGTGGATGTGAAAACCCGCATGCTTTTGGGAAAAGACCACGTGTTGAAAAATCGTGATGTGATTGAAATTATTTCCAATAAGTAAGGCTTTTTCTCCTCGCGCGGGGAAATGCATTTATTGGTCTCTTTCATAGAGTGTGAATGAAGCCCTTTTTCATTTTTGTTTTTTTCATGCTGGGCATCCTGCTCCTATCCGGCTGCCTCTCCGTTGAAGCACCGAGCAAGCCTCGCGTGTGTTTTGGCGAGCGTTGCGTGTTGGTGGAAGTAGCCCGCACTCCCGAGGAGCGTTCCCGCGGTCTCATGCAGCGCGAATCCTTGCCCGCCGCAAGCGGAATGCTGTTTGTGTTTGAGGGGGAAAATGTGTATGGTTTCTGGATGAAAAACACACTCATTCCGTTGGATGCGATTTGGATGGATGCAAATGGCGTGGTGGTGGATGTTATCACCATGTACCCGTGTCAAAAGGACCCGTGTAAAGTGTACACTCCCGCGGGGAGTGCGTTGTTGGTATTGGAAATAAATGCCGGCCTCGCCAAGCAGTGGAATATTTCCCGCGGCACCCCTTCTTACATGGTTGGGGTGTGAGGCTCTTGTTTACGCGGGGGCGTGTTTGAGTTTGTTTCCGTGAGTGTTTGCGTGAGCTCCACAAAATTATCCACCGCTTGGTCGAAGAAGCTTTGTTTGAATGTGACTAAGAGTTGTCGCGTCTCCGCTGGGTTTGTTAGCGTGAAAAAACTCTTTCTTCCCACGCGTTCTTTTTTCAACACGCCCATCTCAACGAGTTTGTCTAAATGCCAACTCGTTGTTGAGGGAGATAAGTTGATTTCTTCCGCAATGCGTTCATTGTTCGCGCGGTTTTCTTGAAGCAAAAATAAAATAATTTTTCGCGTGCTTTCATGTCTGAGTGAGGCCATCGCATTTTGTCCCGCGTTCAGCGTATGCGTCTCTCCCACTTGGGGTCCTCGTACAGAATAATATCGCACAAATTTTCCTTCTTTTTGCGTGCGAATAATGTGGTGCTTCTGCAAGTAATCCAAATGATATTGTAAACTCCCCACTGCTAATGTGGTGCGTCGCTGGATTTCTCTAAAATGCAGTCCGGGGGATGATTCTATTTCCGTGTAGATGCGTTTCCTCACATCCAACTGGAGGGCTTTTTCAAAACCTTCTTCATCTGCCATGTGCATTCTCCCCGTGTGGGGTGGTAATCAAAATTATTTCCCGCCGTTTCGTGGAGCAAAAATGGCATACGCGATGAGTGCCAGCGAGGCAAGTTCAATTACATTTTCCGCGTGGTCGGGGAAAAAGGCGCCGGTGCTTACAAACATGTCCATGACTTTCAGCACCCACTTGAATGCCAATAGTCCGAACGCGAGAGCAATCCATTTTACGCGCGTGGTGGGTGTGCGCTTCCATGCCATGTATCCAATGACCGCAATCGCGGCGGAGAAGAGTAGCACGATGATGCGTATCGCATAATCAAATTGTCCCGCTTCTTCGGTGAGCCAGCGCAGGGGTCCTGTGATTTGTCCAATGGCCTCATTCGCATACACGCTTGGTATGAGGAGCGCGGCAACTAGTATTAGTCCGAGAATTTTTTTCATGTGACCCACCTTCCTAATGTGAATAACCTATGGTCTAACCGGGTTAATGGAGCTTAAAAAAGAAAGGGAAGGGCCGAGGAAACAACTGCCCTTTCCCCATTCGTGAGGGTTTGGAGGAGAATTTCTACCTCATACTTGTTTTGGGTTTTAATAGGGGTTTTGGTGCGTTGCTCAATGAATAGTACAATCATTCTCCCCCCTTTTTCGTGTTCCAAATGCGGGGAATATAAAGGAGGATTTTTTCTCTGGCGTGAAAACCATGCCCTCCTTGAAGCGTGTTAAAACCCCCGGTCCGGGCTCCTTGGAATACTTGCTCCTCATAGGTGGAGCCATTTTAGTGGTAGTGGTCGTGCTTCGCGTGCTCACCACATCAGTCATTCCCGCGGGAGAACAGTTTTTGCAGAACCGTTTGAGTGATGTTCCTTCAACCATTCCGGGAGGAAACACTGGAACAAATCCCCCGGCTCCTCCTGCGTATTCGGGTCCACTTCTCATGAACTGGTCGAACGTGGTGGGGTGGGATTATGCGTCGTTTGCTTTTGATCATCTAGTGGATCCTTTTACGGCAGACCCGCCCAAATCCATTTCTCCAATTGTTCTTTCAAACACGGGAACAACTCCTCTTTTCATTACGCATGTTCGTCCGTCGTTTTCCTTGAACACGATTGCCGCATTTCCACTGTTTTCATCCCCAACAAAAATTTCTTCACTCGATGTTTTTTTGGATGACGCGTCAAACACGTTTCTTTTTTCCCTCACGGATTTAGATTCGGATGTCACGTACGCATTGTCCTCTCCCCAAATCCTCGACCCTGCGGTGGGTTGGAGAATGGTGGCGCGTTTTGATGAACCTATTTTGCCGGTGGAGCAATCCTATTACTTGTTTCCCGCTCAACACGCGTTTTCTTTTTCTCTCGCGTGGACGGATGCAAGCGGGGTGGTTCACACTCCTTCTGAATGGAATTCTGTTTTAGTATATGAAAAAGGCCGCGCGTCGGGAATGATGGATGCGCGAATTGCGGTGTGTGATGGAGATTCGAGCGTGGGCTCGACTCAAAGCAGTACGGTGAATGTGATTACCGATTGGTGCGTGCCATCTTCTCCGGATGCGTGTGCATACACGCGTGATTTGGGATACTCCACCGTGTTCACTCTCCCTTCTCCTCTTTCTTCAACAGCCGCTGTTTTGGACACGCGTTTATTCATGACCCAGCTTGATACTGTTTCGCAGGGTGAAGCATTGTACTCGGACGCCGACCCCTACACATTCATCAAAACGCCTAATTTTTGTGATGATTCCATTGATGTCATTTTTGATAATGTGGAGGATATTCTCCCCGCCTATTCGGGGGCGATTGGCTCGTCTCTTCCTCAGGACGGGGATGATGAAGATAATGATGTGAAATGGTTTGATGTGGATGGTCTTTTTTCTCCAGGTGAGGGGGAGGCTCCCTTACCCATGGTTGGAGAGGACACTCCGCCCTATCCAAGTCCGGATACTATTTCCGAGGGGATGCGCCAGTGGCAAACCGGCTTTTCTTCTGGAATGGTCACGCCAGCGCCTTTTATCCTGATTCGATACACCGAACCCATTTAAGCACGGCTTTTAAACTGCGGAATAGTCCGTCTAGCGTATGGATGAGAGGGTGACTCGCATGAAAAATGATTGGAAAAAAAATACTACACGTGAAAAAGGTCAGGGTGCGTTAGAATATTTGCTCTTGATTGGGGGCGCGGTGTTAATTGCAACCATTGTTTTGCTCATTATCATTAGTTCCACCGGAAGCACGAATGATATTATCAACAATAATTTAGGCGTGTACCAATCGCAAGTCACTCTCGGCGCGACGGGTGGTGGGACAAGTGCTGTTTGTGGAAATGGTAATGTTCAGTCTGGTGAAGCATGTGATGATGGTGATTTAACAAATGGTGATGGTTGTTCAAGCACGTGCACCGTCGAATCCGGTTGGAGTTGTTCTGGTAACCCGAGTGTTTGTAATCCAATTCCGCCTGGTGCGCCAGCCTTTTCATTTTCAGCCGCAACTGGAAGCGGTGCGCATCAAGTTGATTTGACATGGAATATTACAAGTAACTTCGATGGCTCAGCATACAACGTGGTGAAGGGTTGGATAGGCTCCAGTCCCGCGATTACCGATCCAGTATCTTTTCAAAGTGCTTCGGGAGAAGATTTCACGTACAACGTGACTGTCGCCAATAGTAGTTCGCCCGTTTTTGGCACGGCGAGTAATGTGGGTTACACCGTTTACATGGTTGCGTGTAACGGTGCAGGTGTTACAAATTCGAATTGTACCCTCTCTTCAGTTCAGAATCCAGTAAGTGGTTATGATGCGGTGTTATTTGAGGCTGAAAATATGGTCTTAGGCGCAGGTCTTCAGGTTACGACGCAGAGCGTATACACCTTTATTCATTCTATTTCCGGTTCATGTAACGTATCGAATAACTTTGCCACGCTTGGCGTTGCATTAGATAATGATGGATCTGGAAACACTAGCTACGACCTGTGGGGGCTTGTGCGAAACGCAAACAATACAAATCCATACAATTTCAATCGAACCATTGATCCAGCCGCGATTGTAAGTCTAAGCATACCTGTGCAGTCGGGATACATTTGGATTAAGGGCCCAGTAGGTGCTATTGCTGGTAACGGAACGCAGACAGCAAGAGTGGTGGTGCCTTGTCCATCTGTTGGTACGTTTTTAGTTGAAAAACTACTTTACACAACCGATTCAGCATGTGTGCCCACCGGCGACGGATCAAATTGCGTTTGAATAAAATTTGAAAAAATATTTTTTGAAAAGGGATTTCTCCCTTTTCATTTATTAATTTCTCACGGCGCAATTCTGTTCATTGTGCGTGGAAACCCTACTGTGTCACGAATGTGTTCAAGTTTGAACAACCATGTTGTGAGGCGTGAGAGTCCTAATCCCCCACCCGTATGAGGAACGCTTCCGTATTTTCTCAAATCCACGTACCATTGGAAGTCTTTCTCTTTGAGTTTGGCTTCTTTCATGCGTGAAACTAATTCTTCATATTTCCAGCATCGTTCTCCCGAGCCGATGATTTCTCCATATCCTTCGGGCGCGAGCATGTCTACGCACAACACCGTTTCCGGTTTCTTGGGATCGGGTCGGTGGTAGAATGGCTTTAACGACGTAGGATAGTTGTGCACAAAAATGGGCACGTCAAAATCCTTGGTGATTTCTCTTTCCTGCGCCTCTCCCAAATCGTCTCCCCATTTCAATTCAGGAAACTTTTTTTGAGCCACTTCAAACACTTCATCGTATGTGAATCGTTTGAATTTGTTTTTCACAATCTTCTCTAATGCTTCGGGTTTTCTCCCAAAGTATTCAAGTTGCGCCGGTGCTTTCTCCAACACGTGCTTGGCCACGTGCTTAATCATTCGTTCTTCCCACTCCATCAAATCATCCAACCCTGAAAAGGCTGTTTCCCATTCCGCGTGCCAGAACTCTGTTAAGTGTCTGCGTGTGCGAGAGGGTTCCGCTCGAAAGGAGGGTGCCACCGTGTAGACTTTTTCCAACGCCGCCGCGTATACTTCTAAATAAAATTGCGAGGATTGGGTCAAATTGACTTTTTTGCCAAAATATTCCACGTCAAATAATTCATTTCCGCCTTCAACTGCGCCCGAAACGAACATGGGGCACTGCACTTCCAAATATCCGTCTTTTTTGCAGAAATCATGGAAGGCTTCAAATACGGCTGCCGAGGCGCGCAATCCTTGTTGCATCTTAGTTGAGCGTATCCACAAGTGTCGTACATCGAGCAAAAAGTCTTCACTCAAATCTTTTCCAATGGGAAACTCGTCTCCCGAGTGTAACACATTTACATGCGTAACCTGGATTTCTTTTCCTCCGGGTGCGCGTTCATCTTCTTTAATCATTCCTTCTAATTCTACCGAACTCTCCACAAGTGCTTTGCGTGCGTGTTCGTATTCTTTCTTGTCTTTAATATTTTCCGAAGACAAGACGGCTTGCATTTCTCCTGAACCATCGCGGAGCAGCCAGATGAGTGTTCCTTTGAAATCGCGTTTTCGTTTGATCCATCCTTTGATGTGGGCACTTTCGACTTTTTTGGTTAATATTTCTCCAATCATTTTTCGTTCCATTTTCATCACCGTTTTGAGTAGTTTATAGATTCATTTTCAATAAAAAATAGGCCTTCGGGGACCCTCGCATCGAGCCCTGGGAAAGGTAAAATTAGGAGCGATTGGAGTTGATGCGTACAAGTAAAACCGTCTGGCTTCCTGCCATTTTGGAACCGAGTAAGGTACGCATCTGAATTAGAAATGCCCTTTTCGTGTTAAAAAGCCATCTCTACAGGGTTTTTTTTCGAGATAGATATTTATTCTATTGCTTTCTATAGTTTACTATATGGCAACAAGTATTCAAGTTAGTGAAGCCCTCAAACGAGAACTGGGTAAATTCAAAATGTCGGGTAGCGACACGTACGAACAAGTGATTTGGGATTTTATTGATGATCGAAAAATGTTAAATGAGGAAACGCTTAAAGAAATTGAACAGGCACGCAAAGATTATCGTGATGGAAAATTCATTACACATGAACAATTGAAGAAAAAGCTGGGATTGTAATGTATGCTATTCACTACACTCCCAATGCGGAGAAGCAGATTTCTAAATTAGAAAAGCAAATGCAAGAGCGTATCTTTGCCGCACTTGAACGCGCGCGTCTACGTCCGGATCATTTTTTTGTTAAGTTGACTGGTTGGAACGAATATCGCATGCGCGTGGGCGATTATCGTATTATTGCCGATTTGCAAAAGGATGTTTTAGTTATTTTAGTCGTTAAAGTTGGCAAACGTGAGAACGTGTACGATTGATGTCATTAACCTACGGTGTCAACCTATCCGGGTCTCTCGGCAAGAGAATGGCTTCTTTCACATTTTCCAAATTGAGCATCTGCTTCACGATGCGGTCCAGTCCCAATCCTACTCCGCCATGCGGAGGGGCCCCATACCTAAAGATATCGCGATAAAATGTCATTTTGGTGAAGTCAATTCCTTTTTCCGCGCACTGGGCTTCCAGCACGGCGAGGCGATGCTCTCGCTGCGCACCCGTGCCGATTTCTAATCCTTTGTAGAGTAAGTCAAATGATTTGGTGACTTTCTTGTCAGCATCCGGGCGCATGTGATAGAATGGTCGCTTTTGCCAGGGGTAATCCAGCATGAAAACAAAATCCGATTGGTATGTTTCTTTCACATATTCTCCAATCATTTTTTCTCCTTCCGCGTCTAAGTCATCGTCTTCGGGGATAATTTTTCCTTTCTTTGCGAGAATTTTTCGTGCTTCGTGAATGGATAGTTTAGGAATTTCGTGTGGCACGTCAATGGTAATTCCTAGTTTGTCTAATTCGGGAGCGCATTCTGTTTTCACTGCGCTAAGCAAGAAGTGAAAATAGCGTTCAATCACGCGCATGACGTCATATTCGCTTTCAATAAATCCCATTTCAAAATCGATTCCAGTAAATTCAGTTAAGTGTCGCGTCGTGTGAGACTTTTCCGCGCGGAAAATGGGTTCAACCGAATACACTTTTTCCAATCCTCCCACCACAAACATTTGTTTGTATATTTGGGGGCTCTGCGAAAGGTGGGCCACTTTTCCAAAATATGGTAATGAAAATTCTTCGGCTCCGCTCTCAACACCAGCGGCTGTCAATTTGGGAGTTTGAATATTCACAAATGCTTCTTTTTCAAAAAACTCTACCGTCTTGGCAAATATTTTGCTTCGAATCGTGAAAATGTTTTTTACTTTTTCGCGGCGCACATCGAGGAAGCGAAAATCCAATCGTTTATCAATTCCGGTCGTGGTTTCATTCATCAAATCCACGGGCAAGGGTTGCTCGGCTTCGTTCAGAATAGTAATTGCGGTTGCTTCTAATTCAATTTCCCCGGTGGGCATTTCCGCGCGGACTTGGTTCGCGGGGCGCGCGTTGACTTTTCCTTGGATTCTAACAACCGTCTCGGGTTTTAGCATCGCTTTGTTTGCCGCGGTCAAATCTTTGTTTACAAAGGCTTGTGTAATCCCGCTTCGATCGCGAATAAGGATGAAAGAGATTTTTCCGGTTTCGCGGAACGTGTCTACCCACCCTTCTAATGTGACAACTTCTCCAGTGTGGGTTTTTCGTAATTCTCCGCAGGTGTGGGTGCGTATCATATGCATGAGAATGCCCGCTAATGTATTTTAAGGGATGTCTGTAAACGAAAGTGTGTTTTTAGAAAAAGGATAGTAGGTGGCGAGGCCCCCCAACCAGCTTCCCCCAAAGGGTTAACCGGACGGGGAACCCCCTCCACAAG
>CAYZPC010000003.1:45414-66839 GCA_964480705.1 uncultured archaeon
GCAATAACTATACCCGCAGTCCATGCACGTGGCGCATCCTTCTTGCATGTGCAATTTGTTTCCGCCGCACTTGGTGCATTTTTTGGTTTCTCCTTTGCTCAAATCATGCTTTGTGGCTTGGAGGACTTTAGTCTTGTAATCTTCTTCGATTTGCTTGCTTGATTTTCCTTCCACGTTCAAATTCAATACTTGGTTTTCAAATCCTTTACTGCCGTCGCGGTAAATCGTCACGCCCTTGCATCCTTGTTTGTATGCGAGCGTGTACACTTCTCTCACTTCTTCCACGCTTGCAGTGTGGGGGAAGTTGACCGTTTTGGAGATGGCGTTGTCGGTGTATTTTTGCCACGCGGCTTGCATTCGAACGTGCCAATACGGAGAAATATCGTGCGCGCACACGAATGTGTTTCGCACATCTTCAGGGATTTCTTCGCAGTGAGCGGCTGTTCCCTCGCGAGCGATTTTTTCCATTAATTCTTCCGAGTAAAATCCTCGCTTAATGGCAGCGTCTTTGAAAATTTCATTTACGTATAACAATTCTTGTCCGTCCATGACTCGTTTGACGAATGAGATGGCAAACAATGGTTCGATTCCGCTGGAACAATCTGCAATCATCGAGATGGTTCCCGTGGGGGCAATGGTGATGCGGGCACAGTTTCTAAACGTTGGGCCGTTGGGCACATCATACACGCTTCCCTTGATGTGGGGGAATGTTCCTTTTTCTCTTCCGAGTTCTTGTGACATCGCGTCTGCTTCATCTCGGATGAATTTGGCCATTTTTTCAGCGAACGCACAACCTTCTTCTGAGTTGTAGGGGATGCCGAGCTTGAATAGCATGTCTGCCCATCCCATGACTCCTAATCCAATTCTACGATTGCCTTTGTTCATTTTTTCGATTTGGGGAATGACATACTTGTTCATGTCAATCGTGTTGTCCAAGAAGCGTGTCACGGTTCGCACGGTTTCGCGCAAGCGAGGCCAGTCCACTTCTCCTTCATTTGTAATGTATTTGGCTAAGTTGATGCTTCCCAAATTACACGAATCATACGGTCCTAAGGGTTGTTCTCCGCATGGGTTGGTGGCTTCAATTTCATAAATATGAGGAACCGTGTTGTCGCGGTTAATTCGGTCGATGAAAACAATTCCCGGGTCGCCGGATTTCCATGCACTTGTGACGAGTTCGTCAAACAGCATTCGCGCATTTTCTCTTCGCGCCACTGTTTTGTTGTGCGGGTTGATTAAATCAAATTCTTCATCATTCTCCACGGCTTCCATGAATTTTTCGGTGAGTGCGACTGAAATATTAAAATTATTTATTTTGGTGATATCATCTTTGCAGTGGATAAATTCTCGAATGTCCGGATGATCCACTCTCAGGATTCCCATGTTCGCGCCGCGGCGTTTTCCACCTTGTTTGATGATTTCCGTGCTTGCGTTGTACACTGACATGAATCCTACTGGACCGGTGGCGACTCCGCTCGTACTCTTCACCATGCTTCCTTTAGGTCGCAATCGTGAGAATGAGAATCCGGTTCCTCCTCCGGATTGGTGGATGAGGGCTTGGTGTTTCATCGTGTCGTAGATTCCTTCAATCGAATCCTCTACCGGCAAAACAAAGCATGCGGATAATTGTTGGATTTTGGTTCCCGCATTCATTAATGTGGGAGTATTTGGCATGAATTCCATATTTTCCATGAGCGTGCAGAATTGGTCCGACCAGAATTTGGCGGTTTCTTCGGTTCCACCGTGTAATAATTCAGCTTGTGCAATGTTGTTGGCCACGCGTCGCCATAATTGTTCGGGCGTTTCTTTTACTTTTCCATTTTCATCTTTCAACAAGTAGCGTTCTTTCAGCACGCGAAGTTGGTTGATTCCCACTTTCGTGTCCACGCTCATTCCCAACATGGTGTGTTTGAGTTCTCTCTCTTCCGTGCGCTTTTGTCTATACAAGATGTACGCTTTCGCGGCTTGGGTTTCTCCCGCGCGCATGAGTTCTTCTTCCACCACATCCTGAATGTGTTCTACGGTGGGAATGCTGTTTTCCGGGCTTGTTTCTCGCTCGTTGAGAATGCGTTCAATTACTTTATCGGATATTTTGAGCACGTTGCTTTCATCGTGTTTTCCTACTGCATGAATGGCTTTTGAAATAGCCGTGGTAACTTTATCCTGGTTAAAGGGAACAATGGCTCCATTTCTTTTTTTGATGTTGGGGATGGCTGTTTGGAGTTGGGTTTCATTCATGGGGGACACCTTGTTTTTTTTCTAACGGCTCTAACGACTCACGTGATGATTGGGATGATGGGGGTCTTGACTATTTTTTTCAAGGCCGCAGTTTTGGGAGCGTATTCTAAATTGTATGAGACTATTAAAACGTATTTCACCCACCCAAATTCTGGAAGCATTCGCCCAATACGGCATTTTTGCATTCATTGTGGGACAGGATTTTTTTTGAAAAATTTTTTTGAGGAGTATTTTTTTCCTTTCCAACGAATGGCATTTTAAGCCCTGGTTCACGTGAACGTTCTATGACGCAATTTTCTCCGAGACTAATGGCGCGCTATAAAGAGCTGCTTCCCCAATCGGAGGATTTTGACGCCTTTGTTTCGGTTTCAAAATCGCAAAACGATTCGCACCAATACCCTCAAAGCAAATGACGAATGGATTGCCTCTCGTCTTTCAACGAGAAATATTCAATTTGAAAAACACCCCCATATTCCTCACTTGTTCACGCTCCACAATCTCTCTTTCTTGCTGGGAGCGATGTGGGAAACCCAAATGGGTTTTTGGCAGCCGCAGGAAACCGCCTCTCAACTTCCTCCCCTCCTCTTGCACGCTCAACCTGGAGAGCGTGTTCTCGATATGGCGGCCGCTCCTGGAAATAAAACCATTCAACTTGCCTCCGCGATGAAAAACGAGGGAGTAGTGGTGGCGTGCGAGCCCAATAAAGAGAGAGCCAAAGCCTTGCGATTCGTTTTAGGAAAAGCCGGCGTCACCAATGCGGGGGTGGCGTTGCAAGACGCTCTCACGTTGCCCGAAACCATGAAATTTGATAAAATTCTCCTGGATGCCCCGTGCTCGGGAGAAGGTTTGTTGCGCAAAAAGCCCCAAACCCTCAAGAGTTGGTCGGAAAAATACGTCCAGCACAAAGCCCAATTGCAAGTAAAGCTCGCCCTCAAAGCGGCTGACCTGTTAAAAGAAGGGGGAAGCATGATTTACAGCGTCTGCACCCTCTCTCCTGAGGAGTGTGAAGGGGTCCTCACCACGTTGCTGCACGAGCGCCCGCATATGAAAATTGTCTCCGCGGAGCTTCCGGGAAAGATTGGCCGGCCCGGACTCTCAACCTTTAGGAATCGCACCTTTTCGCCGGGGATGGAGCACA
The DNA here is from genome assembly GCA_964480705.1 of uncultured archaeon. Taxonomy (GTDB): domain Archaea; phylum Iainarchaeota; class Iainarchaeia; order Iainarchaeales; family VGJJ01; genus VGJJ01. The sequence goes on from CAYZPC010000003.1 coordinate 48,791, forward strand.
CGCGACGACTTTATCCGCAGGACCATAACACCCAATCCTTCTTCATTGCAAAATTAGTTAAGGGGCGTGAGTCGAAATGAAAATCCCTTTTTGCCCGCCCGCCATGGCACGCCGGTACACGGACTACTTGACATCTCGTTACGGCATCCCGCTCAACGTGATGAAAAAATGGTCTTGGATTCAACATAAGGAAAATGTGTTTGTCGTTGATTCCATGTGGGTGCCCCTCGCCTCTACTCCTGGTTTGAATATTTTCTCTCTGGGGTTGCAGGTTTTTGCCAATGGTAAAACGTTTGAGCCCACATCCAATTTCATTACATTATTTGGCGAGCACATCAAACAGAACATTATTGAGTTGCCCGAAACCAAACTCATGTCTCTGTTTGGCCGCGCGCATGTTACAATTGAGAACGCCAAACCCATTCGTGTTCTTTCAGATGGGTGGGTGGCTGTGAGTTTGAATGGAAAAATCATCGCCTCGGGCGAGTTGAAGGGAAAGCATTTAATTCCCAATCTTCCCGGTTCCAGTCATGGTGCTGAAAGCGAAAAAGAGTAAACCTGTTTCAAAAAAATCCCGTGAGGCATTCTGGCTCGTGTTGGACGTTCACGGCGTTCTCATTCCCAATTCCGAGCGGTGGATTCTCTCCCGCCTCGCTAAAGAGCTTCATCTTTCGCGCGTGGATATTTATTTGCGCTGGCTCCTCAACCTGCGCGGTGCGCAAATAGGTAAAGTTCCTGCAAAAGAATTCTATGAGCGCGTGTTTGATCAAAAAATTCCCTCGCATGTGTTTAATCGCACCATCATGAAAATGTATTCCGCGAAGAGCGTTTACTCTCCTGCTGTCGTGCGCGAACTCGAGCGATTGAAAAAATCCGGTTGGAAATTAGCCGTACTTTCGGACATGAACACGGCGCAAGCTGAGTATCATCGTGCGCACAAAAATTTTGCGTTGTTTGATGAAGTGAGTTTATCGTGTGAAACCGGCCTCATGAAACCTTTTCCGAGCGCGTTTGCGGCATTGGAAAAAAAGCTCCACACTCGAAAGGACCACATTGTGTTTTGCGATGACATGGTGTTCAATACCTTTGTCGCCTCTTTTTTCGGCTGGCGCGCGGTAACCGTGAAAGGACAACTTCCTCTGGCGCGATTTTTGAAGGATTTGAAATAACCACGCGCGTGTGCGCGTGGAAATTTGTTTCTTCAAATCATTTTTCTTTCTTGAATTTCACGCCGCGTAAGAGGAGTGCGTTCGTCACCACACTCACACTAGACAAGGCCATGGCCCCGCCCGCAATAATGGGGGAGAGCAACCATCCCGTGAAGGGGTAAAGTAACCCGGCCGCGATGGGAATGCCTAATACATTATACACGAGTGCCCAGAACATTCCTTGTTTGATTTTGTTCATCGTGGCTTTTCCGAGGATGAGGGCATTCACCACATCGTGCGGGTTTCCTTTCATCAAAACAATGTCTCCTGCCTCAATGGCAATGTCCGTTCCGCTTCCCATGGCGATTCCTAAATCCGCTTGTGCCAATGCGGGAGCGTCATTAATTCCATCTCCCACAAACGCGACTTTCTTTCCTTGCGTTTGTAGTTTTTTCACATACTCTGCTTTTTGTTCAGGCAAAACATGTGCAAATACGTGAACAATTCCCGCCTGTGCGGCGATCGCTCGAGCGGTGCGTTCATTGTCTCCCGTAATCATCCAAATTTCTTTTTTCATGGCATTCAATTCGTGAATGGTAGCGCGTGCGCTTTCTTTCAACACATCTGCAATCGCTAAAATGGCCATTACTTTTTTCCGTGTTGAGAGTACAATGACTGTTTTTCCTTCATTTTCCCATTGGGCTATTTTTTCTTCGTGTTCGCGCAATGAAATGGCTTGTTCTTCCATCCAGCGAATATTTCCTAATTGGTATTCGCTTCGATCTACTTTTCCAATGACTCCTTTTCCAAATAGTGCTTTGAACGATTCTACTTTTGCGGGAGAAATTTTTTGGGCTTGAACATACTGCACCACCGCCAATGCGAGGGGGTGTTCGGACTTTTCTTCCAACCCGCGCAATAACGCAAACGTGTCTTTTTCATTTAATTTGGGGGCCATCCAAACGTTGGTTACTTGCGGCTTTCCCTGGGTAATCGTTCCCGTTTTATCAAACACAATCGTGTCAATCGCGTGCATTGTTTCCAACGCTTCCGCTCCCTTAATCAAAATTCCTTTTTCCGCTCCCACTCCGGTTCCAACCATAATAGCCGTAGGGGTGGCAAGCCCAAGGGCGCACGGGCACGCAATCACGAGCACGGAAACGCTTGTAACGAGGGCGAATGCCAGCGTGGCCTGTCCAAGCGTTAACCATCCCACAAATGTAATGAGTGCAATCACGATGACCACGGGCACAAATACTGCGGATATTTGGTCGGCGAAGCGTTGAATGTCCGCTTTGCTTCCCTGCGCATCCTCCACTAATTGTACGATGCGCGCGAGCACGGTGTTTTTTCCAATTCCGGTGGCTTTGAACGTGATGTTTCCATTCAAGTTTATTGTGCCGCCAATCACGGTGTCTCCTTTCTTTTTTTCCGCGGGAATACTTTCTCCCGTAATCATGCTTTCATCTAAACTTGTTTGTCCTTCCGTAATGACTCCATCCACTGGCACACGTTCGCCCGGTCGCACAACAATCAAATCATTCAGCACGACTTGCGATACAGGCACTTCAACTTCTTTTTTGCCTCTCAAAACGCGGGCCATTTTGGGAGATAAATCCATGAGCTTTCGAATGGCTTCGCTTGTTTTTCGCTTCGCCAATGCTTCCAAATATTTTCCCAATATGACGAGGGTAATGAGCACGGCTCCCACTTCAAAATATTGTTCATCTCCAAACCCAAAAAGAGTGGCGACGCTGTAGAAATATGCCGCGCTTGTTCCTAATGCGATGAGGGTATCCATGCTCGCTGTTTTGTTTTGCAGCGCAGTCCACGCGCCTAAATAGAAGTGTCTTCCCACGTAGAATTGGACTGGTGTTGCGAGTGCAAAGAGCACCCATTCTCGCATGGGAAATTCCATCCAGAACATTCCAATGATGAGCGCGGGAAACGCAAAAATGGTTCCTAAAATGAGTTCTTTTTTTAATTCTGAAATTTCTTTCGCACGAATCTCTTGTTCTCGTTGCGAGGAAACATCTTTGCTCGCCGAGTATCCTCTTTTTTTTACGGCGTCAATGAAATCATTTTCATTTGCGCGTTTTTCATCAAACTCTACGCGGGCTTTTTGCGTACCATAATTCACATTCGCGCTTTTGACTCCCGGGACTTTTTCCAAGGATTTAGTAATCAATACCGCACACGAGGCGCAGTGCATTCCATCTATGGCAAGTTCAAGTTTCTTCATGCGAATCCCCCCCACGTGAATGAGGACTTAGGTCCCCAGAAAATAATGGCAATCAGAACCACCAGGATGAGTACACTCCATCCGGCGATGGTTGTAAATGAGACTTTTTTCTCGGTTTGAATGGGCCCCACTTCCTTAATCATAAAATAGCTCATTCCAATCAGGATGAGTCCTCCTACTCCGAATAAAATATACAAAAATTCCACTAAGTGGTCGAGGAGCATCATGACGCTCAACATCGCGCCCATGGTTCCTGACATGAGTCCGGCCATCAACCCTTCGAGAACGCTCATAATTCCATTCGTGCGCAGCGCCCACGCGCTCACTCCCATTCCCGCGACCATTCCTGCGAGTGAACCCACAAACATTCCATTCGTGGCCCCCACAATGGCGCCGGCGAGGAATCCGGATATCATTCCAATGATCATTCCTGCCATCATTCCATTCGAGCACGTAAAATGAGCGCGAACTTGCTTGATGTGTGCCAATGCTCCTGCGTTGAGGGCAATACCCAAAGGAACGAGTCCTAGAATGGGGAGAATCCGTTGCGCGTACTCGCTTGCGGGAATAATCGTGAAATAGAGTGCTCCTAGCACCGCAAATAAGATGGCGGCAAGTCCGAGGGTTTGCATGAGAATGGTGTGTTCTCCCTCAAAACCTTTTTTGTTGTAAATAATTTTTTCGAGTACAAACCACACGTGTTCGCGTGCGTTTTTTTCTTCATTCAAATAATTATATTCGCGGAGCTTATCTTTGATGGCTGACACATCTTTTTCTTCGCATGTAATCGTAAGCGTGCGTGCGTCGGGAGAAATACTCTCCACTTTTGCTCGGGGGAACTTGTTGAGTGTGCGTCCAATGACCACCGTGCAGGCTTCACAGGAAACATTTCGAATGGGCAAGTTGATAGTGTGTGTCATATGATTTTCTCCGTGCGTTTTTGGTTTATTCTTTCATGAAACATTATGCCATTTTGTATCCTTCTTTTTCAATGGCTTTTTTTACTTTTGAGATTTCATTTTCATCTTTCATATCTACGACAATTTCTCCTTTGGCATGATTGGCGGACACCACTTTCACGCCGGCCTCTTCAATTGCTTCTCGCAGGAGTATTTCGCAGCTCGAGCAATGCATTCCATTGACTTTCACATTTTTCTTCATGCGACCACCTCAATTGTTCCATTGAACATTTTCATACTGCAATGAAAAGGAAAAATCCCCGTGCGTGTGGGAGTGAATTCAATCAGCACTTCCCCTTCCGCGGGAGCGTAGGCTTGTTGTTTATACTCTGGAAAAATAACTGCTCTTCCGCACCCGGCCTCCCAGTCCGCGGAGTAGTGAATGCGCACCGGAATGTCTTTTTTTACGCGCAATTTTGATGGAGAATACACTCCATACTTAGTGGCTTTGAGGAAGACGTCTTGTTTTCCATCCACGATTGGGGGCATTTCTCCCGTTCCATTAATCAGTGCGCCTTTTCCGGTTTGGATTTCTTGGCTCGCACTGCGGTAGGCGGTTCCATTGATGAGCGCGAGTCCACCCACCACCAATATCAGCATTATTCCTACTACAATAGCACTATTCATGCAATCACCACATGTTTCAAGGGTTGAAACAATATATATAAACTGGTGGAACACTGTTTCAATACATGAAACAAACTTTTTTTTCCGCGGTTTCCATGCGAAAGCGTTTGGGTATTTGGCTCGTGTTTGCGGTTTTGTTCCTCGGTGTCTTGACGCTTACTACTATTTCCTATTTCACTCCAGCTCAGAATGGAGTGGTGGGTCTGTTTGTGCACTATCATTTTGAAGCTATGGTGCTGATTGGGCTCTTGGGCATTGGCATTGGCGCGGCGAGTTTTTACCTTTTAGGACAAGAACTCCAAGCCTCTCAGGAGAAGGTGCAGAATCAATCGGCCTTGTTGCTTACCTTTCTCACGCCGCTCGAAAAAGAGTGTGTGTTGTTTCTCGTGAAAAATAATGGAAAATGTTTCCAATCGGATCTTTCGACTCTTCCTGGCATGACGCGCTTGAAAGCACATCGCATTGTGGGAAAGTTACACGAACGAAAAATTATTCATATTTCTTCGCACGGAAAAGCGAATGAAATTGTTTTAGCGGATGAGTGGAAAAATGGATTGGCGGAATGGGAGCATTAGTCCCATTTCCGCGTGTTAGGCGCGCCGAGGGTTGCGCGGATAACCGTGTAATGAATTATTTCTTTTGGTGCGCTGCCACGATGGCAGACATTTTTTCTCGCTCTTGTGTACTTGGTTTTTCGAGGAGTGTGTCCATTTTCCAGTATTTGTTCTCGTGGTACGCGAGGGGTTTTGCATCCGTTGTGCGTGCGTCGAGAACCTTTCCTAAAAAGAGCGTTTTGTCTCCCGCGGTAATGGTTTGAATAACCTCTACTTCGGCTTGCAGCGCGGCTCCTTCCACTAATGGAAGTTTTGTTTTTTCTCCGGCTGTGAATGCGACTCCCATTTCCTTGAGTGCATCAATCTTGTTTGTGCTTTTTCCTGAGCTTCCTCCCGCGATGGATGAAATCCAATTTTGGTCTTCGGCTGCAATACTCACTCCGAATTTTTTGGTTTTCAAAATATTTTCAGCCGTGGCTTTCGTGTGTCCGACAGAAATGAGAATGTGTGCGGGCGTGTACGATACTAAGTACGTCCACTCTGCAGCCATAATATTTGGCCCGTGCGGCCCATCGCTCGTGATGAGTCCCACATTCGTAATGAACTTTTGATGATAGTTGCTTCCCCAGGGGAAATCCATAGTTGATACCTCGCGTGTTAAATGTTCTATTTCAATAAGGATATATCGGACGTACGATATTAAATATGGGCTAGTTGGCGGTTTCTGTCCATCGACTATAAATATAACTTCGTGTATAACATTTGTATGACTGTTCTTTTGAAAGTGCGCAAGGTGGGCGGCTCCATGATGACGACTATTCCGGCGGAAGAAGTCAAGCGTCTCAATTTGGACTCCGGCGATACGCTGTCGGCAGAATTAAAACCGGTTAAGAAAGACATGTTTGGCGCGTTGAGGGGGAAGAAAATTGTATTCACACACGAAGACCGGTGGAATGACCGCGAATAATTATTTGATTGACACCTCTGCCTGGATTGAGTATTTTCAGGGCACTTCTCTCGGTCAACGAGTTCGGGATGTTTTGAATGACAAAAATTCTTCGTGTTTCACCATTGGAATCGTGTTAGCCGAATTGACCAGCACCCTCATTCGAAACGGTCACGATCCTGAACCATGCTGTGAACACATTCTCTCTATTTCAACTATTCTTGAACCCACACATCGGGACTATTTGGACGCGGGAATCAAACACGCCGAGTTGAAAAAAACCGAAAATCGAATCAGTTACTCAGATGCCCTATTGCTCACATTGAGCGAAAAGCGAAAAATGAAAATCGTGAGTAAAGACGAACACTTGAAAGGGAAGAATACTGTGTTTTTACGATGATTCTTTTGTTAAAAATACACAGACAACCACAAAGATTTTTATTAATCAATTGACTAATAGTAGAAATGGAAAATCGGGTGAATAAATGAATGGCTGCAATAAATGGGCTACTGCTTTAGCAATTACGAATACGCTTTGGGTCATGTCAGTCATAATTCATCCATTTACTAAAAGTATTCTTTCAGGAAGCAAAAATATTTTTTTTGACACTAATTTAGCAAGCGGCACAGTATCATTATTGATAGGTTTTTTGGTTTATTTTTTATTTGGCATTCTACTTAGCAAATTTCAAACAAAAATTTGGTTAAGTCCGAAATTTAATTAATGATGTGTGGAATATGAGTAGAAAAAATCCAAGTGATAATGTTTTCGAGGAATATCCGTCAGATAAACTTCCAGCTTCCATTTATGGGTCGCTTGAAAAACCAAGAGAAATTTATTGCTTGGCAACATACTTGTATCCTGGTTATAGAGAAGAGGACCTTACTAAAAAATATCGCGCGGGAATATTTGCTGGATTAATTTTTGATGTCAGTTTTCATATTGAAATCATTAAACGAAAACTTGGCTATTCAAAAATAGATTATAAAAAAAGATTTAAGGAATCTTTAGAATTTCGAAAAAAATATGATGAAATTATGTCAGATGACTCATCTGAACTTTCACCAGAAAAACTTGAATATTTAATATCGGATGCTATTAACTTTAATCCGCTAAATTCGACTATTTACTCGCCTAACGAACTTTTATTTTGTAGAGAAACAAAATTTTCATATGGCTATTTTTTAGATCGGAATAGTGATACATCCGCACCTGGGAGTTCCTTTGAAAATGCAATAATCGCGCAATCAAAAGACCATTCAGAGGCAGTTCGTTTTTCATATGGCTATTTACTTAAGAAATACGATATTTTTAGTGCCAAAAGTTGGATACTCGAAAATAAGAGAACAATTCAGAAAGATGACACAGAAAAAAATTATGAAATTTACCAAATAATAAACGTAAAGTCCACGGATAGAAAACTCGTATTTTTCGATATAACAAATTGTATGGCCTCGAAATAACCTAAAAAACGGTTAATTTTGCCTTTAGAGGTGTTTAAAATAAATAGTCCTTTTTCAGGGGTAATTTATGGTCAAAATAAAACGGATTAGTGGTGGAAACTTTGATTTTGAAGAAGATCCAAACAACGCTCCAAAAATAACTGCTGAAGATAAAAATAAAATTGAACAGGGTTACCGTGAAGCGGATGAAATCAGGGCTAAAATGGAAACAAAGTTAAAAGAGACTGCTAAACTGAACTCGTGTATTTTCTATGATTGTTCAAAACAAGAAAAGTTAATTTCCTGTCCATATTGTCGTCATTTGTTTTGTAGTGACCACATCACACCAAAACCAACTATTGCAGCGCCATTTGATTACAAAGTTCCTGTTGATATTATTGAACAATGGAGAAACCCTAACGCACATCCATGTGGAAATTATACTAGTCGTGTAAAAGAGGCTGACAGATTAGGAAAAATAAGGGGGTGGGCAAATTATCCCTCTCCTCAAAAGTGGAATAAGAAAATGAAATTGCAATACGATACTTCTGAAAGAATTATTAAAAAAAGTTATAATCCTGTGAAAAACGAATTAGATATTGATAATGAGAACTTTAGAAAAACTTATGAAGAAACTAAAAGGAATGAAAAGATTTGGAAAAATGAGGATAATCTATCGCCCAATTTTAAAGATTATGAAAAATACTTAATCATTATTGCGATAGTTGGTTCGTTAATAATAATTGTCCTTGGCGCACTAGGTATTATCAATTAAGCAATATTATGATATTTTTTTATTTTCCTAGTAGTTTGCTCCAAAAACCTTTCTTGTTGGAAGTGACTGTGTAACTTCCCGCCGAGTCTGGGAAATATTTTTTTTCCGTTTTTCTTTTATCATTATGCATAGCAGTTACCCTGCGCAGGTATACTAGAAAAATTCCTGCTTCACAGAGAACTATCTGTCTCAAAGTTTATACGGGTAATGCCTAAAATTCTTCAAAAGCCTAAATAGCCCGTTTTTGGAGCAATTATATTAAATCTTGAGCTAAAGGCATACTAGTATGAGTTCTCCAAACGGGACAGGGATGCACGAAATGGCAACTCCCGAACACGACAGATTACAGAAATGGTTTTCTAACATATTTACTGAATACGAAGAAAAAATTAGAAAAAGTTATTTATATTTTGATGATGATTTCAGGCTAGAATGGGAATATCAAATAACATCTTGGGACAATAAAACCCCTGTCCGAAGCGCAGATTTTGTAATATTTTCAGGAAAAGAAATATCAGCCATTGTTGAAATAAAGCCTAACAACAAGTTTTTTTCAGTTGGAGGAACGATAAGGCAACTAAAAAACTATGAGCAACTACTAAAAGAAAAACTAATTAGAAATGAAACGCTATTAGTGGTTTTGGATGATGTTTCGGAAGAGGATGAAAAGGCATTCGAACAAGCCAATATTACTGTTTTAACCGTGAAAAAATGGGAAAAAGCTGATGAGGATGAAAGAATAGAAATTTTAACAAGCATAGCAAATCCAAATGAAGAAATTGAAGATTTCTTTTTTTTAGTAATATCTTGTATACCATCTGGCTACGATAGTGAAAAGGAAATATTAGAATTATTTCACGCCGAGTCTAATAAAAATATAGAACATGTCGTTCAACAAGCACTTACCGCATTGGTTGCCAAAAATTATTTTGAAGTCGATACTAGCATTACGTGGGAATCAAAATTATCAAATAGACACTTTCACTTAACCTCTAAAGGCCTTAAAGTGTTCAATGTTGTTTTTGAAGAGTCAAATAGAAGTTTTCGAGAATTTTTTATTACCACGGTCGGTTATTATAATAAAAAATTCAAAGATATGTTTGAAGATTAATTTATAAAACTAAAAAATTGTAAACCAAGACTCCACAAAGAAAGAATATGCCTCCTAAAACGACGAATTTGACTATTTTTTAAAGTTAAACGGCCAACTATTTGTTTTCTGTAAAAAATATCCAATTAATGGAAATAAGAATCCCCCAAAAAAATAAAGAAAAATATTTTTAAAAAAATTTTTAGGATGGCGATAAACCCACCCGCCCATCAAAATACCTAAATAACAATTAAAAAAAATAAAAAGGAGAAATAAAATACCGCCAATTTCGTCGGGAAGATTAAGCACAGCAATTATTCCCCAAACTAATAATAAGCATAAAAAACTTGCAATACTTGCAACAAAGGTTGTTATTATTGGTGAATTTTCCACGTCTTTTTGGATAGTCTGATTAATTGTATGTAAGATTTTTGGAAACACTATCTACCGAATTTATTTTTCTTTAAAAGTCTTACTCGACTTGAATTCATCGCTTATTATCACAGAAAATTGATTGATTCAGAAAATATGCACCGGGGATGCGCGAGTGCGTGAAAACAATGTGCGCTATTTTTGTCTTTTCAAGGGCGTATAACCTTATAGGATACCTAATCCTTTTTAGTAATATAACCCAATAGGAGATTTTCGTATGCCAATCATCCAAGAACTTCGTTCAACCCCTAAAAAGGGAAAAACGACTTCCTACCACACAATAGCCATCCCCCAACAATACATGAGACTATTAGGTTGGAAGAAAGGAACCGAACTAATCTGGCTTCCCGCCAAAGAAGAAAAAACTCTTTTAGTCAAAGAAATGCCGAAAGGAGACATGAATAATGACTGAACCTTTAATTGAGTCATCGGAGTTTGTCGAAATTGAAAAGGAAAGTTATCTTCGAGCAGATATTACTTTGAAATATGACCATTTTCAACGAATAGCCGAAAAACCAGAGAATAAGGATTATCGCTTCAAGATTGTGGAATATCTTCAAAAGACTGAAACAGAAAAAATACCAATTAGAGAACGACTATTTGTGATGGATGTTCACTCTGGAAAAACTTTTGGTTTCAAACAAGAAATAGGAGACGCCCCTTCAATACACGAAAAAAATGTCTTAACTTCAAAAGCAATGGCTGAATTAGACGAAGTACTTGGTAATGCGACAGGTACGCGAGAAGAATATAAAAAAAATATTTATGATTCTTGGTACGAGGAAATATTTCAGAACGCGAATTTTAATTTACCAACTACACTTAAGGGTGTAGAAGAATCTCTTGATTCATGGGCACGGGTTGTTTTAGAGGATTTCGAAATTGAAGAACCTGACAAATTTACCGTTGAAGAAGTAAAAGCGATTTTACGGAGCAAAACTGCAAATTTGGAAACGATTAATATGATAAAAAGTCGAAATGAACAGCGCGATGCAAAAAGAAAAGAAATGAGAGAAGAATATGCCGAGAGACTTTTGAAGGATGAAAAATATGTTTTATGCAATACTAAACCATTGAAGATGGCGAGGCTACAAGAAATTCTGGAAGAAGATGATATTCAATTTTTTAGAAAAAGAGAAGATATTCCGTATATCATTGATAGAGTCGAGCAATTAAAGAAAGAAAGAAACAAATTAGTCTAGACTAATTCTACCTTTTTGGTCGCTTCAAATAGAAAACATTTTGAATAATTTTAATCGAAGTAATTATTGCGCTCACGTGAACCTGTTCAACCGGGTTAATCGCGACTACTTCCCAACCGTTTGAGCCTAATTCGTTCAGTTTGTCCAAATCTTTTTTGGAAACGCCTGCAAAAACTCCGTTGTTCAATCGGTGCTGACCAACGAATGCTGTATATTCCCAATTATTAACCATCAACCATTCACCGAATATCAATTAACATATTCAAATAGCGCTTATTTATTCATTTTATTCTCCTGCTCATCCAAAACCATGAATCTTTCTGCTAACCATCCACCGAAATAACTACTTCTCCCCGTCTTCCGAGATATTCTCGCGAGAACATACTTCCCATTCTTCATGAACTGCTCACGCTCATCCTTAAACATCTCGAATGCTTCATCAACTTCCTTATTCCGTTGCCGAATCTGAACGCTGGAAGAATATTCCGCGGGCTTCTCGTCTTCGGGCGTAATGAATGAGCCATCGAACCCAACCAAACCCTTTCGGATGCCTTCCTTCCATTCGATAGACTTCTTCTCGTAGGCATCTCGAATCGTTTTGGATGGAAGAATGTCCTTCCATAAATCAACGCGGCGCTCTTTGAAAGCATTCGGATTAACGGAGTCGGGTTGCCTCACGCGGAACTTCCATCGATAAATCTCTCCCGAATCATTCGAATCAAGAAGATATGGAACATAGTTGGAGATGCCTTGCTCTCTATCGGGGCGTTGGACTTCGACCACCGCGTGTAATAGTTCTCGAATTTGTTTGTCTATTCGATTAAACTTTGGGTATGTGAGGAAAATATAGTTTCGGAATACTCTCCCCGTTGAAAAGAGTCGGAGCGCGTTAATGTTCTTTCTCGTCATCGAGTCGCGAGAGTTAAGGAAAGTTTGGGGTTCTTCTAATACGAACGCCGAGCCGATGGGATGATTCTTGGAGAGCATGGTTTGGAAGTCTTTCATTCCATAAATGACGTGGTCGATATTGAAGCGAGTGTTTCCGTTCGTGTCGCGGTCTAATACTTCGGCGAATCGCATGGCGAGCGTGGATTTACCATAACCCGTTTTCCCTACCACGGCCACGAGGCAATCTTCCTCGTGATAGTGAATCTTTCGATAAGCCCAATATAGGAAAGGGGCTTTCCGTATCTCGGGAGGAATCCTTGACTTTATTTCTTCTTCGGGTTTAATGTTTCCTTGAACATCGGCTTCAATAACGTGGTCGGGGGCTTCGAAGATTTTTTCCATTGATTTAATCCTCCTTTGATGGTTGGGTTATTCCATACGCTGAAAGACCTTCTTCGGCTATTTCTCTGAACGATTCTTCGGGAGATAGTTGGAGTTGGTCGTAGCATGAGGCGAGAAGTTGCGCCCATAGGTTGTATGCGAAAAAATAGGTATAGTAATCCGCCCCACTTCGCTTTTCGTTAAGTTCCTGCACTCTGTTTATTTTTTTTTGGATTAGCATTCGTGCTTTTAGATAATCCATTTCGATAAAACTTCCATTTATTGCATTGACTGTTTGGAGTTTCATGTATGGTCGATATGCGGAGAGTTGTCCATCCATCCATTCGATTAATCGTTTGAATTGCGAGTCTTGTTCTCTTGAACCGCTTGCTCCTTGATTCGCTGGGCTGAATAAATTAATGATTTGTTGGTTTGCTCGGAGTATTTGGAGTCCGAGCGTTATTCTTGCGTTGTTGTTTTTGAAAGCCATGATTAAACCACCTCTGATTCGATGACCATTTTTGATTCGGTTTTTGACTCGGTTTCACTCGGTGTCGCGGTTTTATCTCGGTGCTCCGAGTCAGAATCAATTATAACCGGGTTATTCGTCGAAAGAAGTTCGATTAACCAAGCCGGTGTGCTCGGAGCGACTTTGAGGGGGTCGGTGAAATCCCATGACTCGGCGTAGGTCTCTATATCCTCACACCGAGGCACCGAATGAGCATTTAACACCGAGAAAACGCTTTCTTTACTGATTAAACGCCATTCGACTCGGCACGCCGAGTCATTCACCGAACACCGAGTCATTTTCCAATAAACCCATTTCTTGTAGGATGCCTCTCTCCCATTAATCAAACCCGCCATGTAAAGTTCTTTCAATAATCGATAAGCTCGGTCTGGCTTTTTTTCAATCAAATCGGCTAAACCATTCTTATCAATTGCATCACCTTCCAATTCAGGAATAAACTTCAATGCATCAAGAGCGCCCTTCGATACCTGTGCGTTGGTTGTCGGAGACAACGAGTTATACTCCCATATTCCAAGCTCGACGTCTTCGGGCGTTGCCAACAAAACAGGGTTTCCATTCGCATCACTAAACCAAACGCGCTGCGTTTGACGAGCCAACGTGATGGTTTTGATAATGCGAGATAGTTTTGGAAAATTTCTCCGATTAGAATAGTTTGGAAAAACGAAAGCATCTTTAGGAATCGGAATCAATACTCTCCGAGTTCCACTATTAATCAAAAAACCATTAATCTTTCTTGCATCATCTTTCTCTGGGTCATTATAGTTCTTTAACAAAAACTCTTTATCGAATTGGTAATCAAATACTCTCTTGTCTTGTTCTTCGGACTCGTTCGGGTTCGCTAATAATAACCTGTTCAACATTTGTCCATCTTTATCTCGTAGTGGTTCAACCGAATTGAACCATACGGGGCAGTTTTGTGGTAATGGAATCTTTTTGGTTGTCCAAATATTCTTTTTCGAATCCTTTTCAACGGTTAAATGGTTGCTTTTTGTGTTATCTAATAGTGAGCGGATGATTCCCATTTTCTTGTCGTCTTTTGGGTCGATGGTCATTTCTGCCCAGAATAGTATTGCGGGATGGTTGTTTTCGTTGAACCAATAGAATAGGCTGGTGTCCGAGTTTGAGCTAACGCTCATTTTAACGCTCTCGGGGAATAGTTCGAATACTGCTTCCGCGCTGTGTGTTTTTCCTTTTCCGCTTTGTCCGATGCAGTAGAGTGAGAATGCTCCTTTGTCTGATAGGTTCATGCTGTGCCCGCTCAAATAATATGCTAATAGTATGGCGGTGTCTCCAACGTGTCCTCTTTGGGCTACTCTGAGAGAGAACTCGATGGGGTCGTTTTTTTTCAAAAAGTCTAATGCATCTTCAATCATTTTTTACCACCTTTTTTTTATGCTGTTAAACCTGTTTCATGACCTCGTTTTCGTTGTCTGTTTTGCTTGTTTCTTTCGCTTTTTGCATGCCAGCACTCGTATTAGGCGTATGGCGTTGGTATTCGAAACTCTTATTCACGTTCCGAATAGCCCATTCAATAAATGCTGTTTCGGACACGTTCAAATCCTTCGACATTTCTCGAAGCATTTTGACCACGCTCAAATCTAATCGAAAACTTTTATTCAAACGATTCATGCAAACCACCATGTTTTTTTTCGTATTCTTTAGCAAACTTTTTGCTCAATCCAACCATTAAAACTGCTTGAGCGCACGCGCACTCAATACAAAGCGCTCCTCTTGGTGTCGGAGTGAAAAGCCAACTTACTTTCCCACAAAAAATGCACTCGTGGGTTGCTACATCGTTCGCAAAAGAATTATTTTCGGTATCCACCAATCGAATTAATCGTAATGATTCTTTTCCAAAATTAATTTCTTGGAAAAGGTTCATCCACTCTTGAAGAATTTCTCGGTGCGAATGATTCTTTTCATTCGTTCCGAGCGATTCTTCAGACTTTTGATAGAGTTCTTCGAAGCGAAGTTTTTGGGAATCGTCTAAAACGACATGAAGACGATGCTTCAAAGTCGATTTCATTAAACCACCGCCATAATTTTTGTTTGAAAATTCGATGAATTATTTTGATGAATTTTTTTTGAAAATTTTTTGATAGCCATTCGAACGAAAATATCCTCGTTCATGGGAAGATTTTGAAGAATCTCGAGAGTTCTTTTATCGAGAATGAACACGCGCAAAGTTTTGGAACTCATTTTTTTTTCACTTTCCCGTGTCTTAACACTATTTCGTAGTTTTGGAAGAAGTTGTCCGCGTGTCGATGAACGCTCTCGACTCGATAGCCTTGTGTTTGTGCGTTTAACGCGACTTGATTTAATTCTTCGATGCTTCCTGCCTCGACAACCCAAAATGTTGGAACAACTTTCTTCTTTGATTTCATTTTGATTCGCCTCGCGGTAAAAGTCGAATGGTTAATTCGTCTCCGTTCGATAAAATTGCTACCCGAATATTTTCCCTGATTTCATTTTCGAAAACGCACGTTGGAATTGGTAAAGAAAAATATCTTGGGTTTCGCCAATGCATGGTGCTCTTGACGATGGTCTTTTTAGGCTGAGAAAGAGATGATTCTTTTCGAATCAACCTCTTTTTTTCTCGCCCTTGCAGGGGCGAGGAATCTTTTTCTTTCATCGTGTCGCCTCGCTTAATATCTTTTTTTCCCAATCACGCCAATCTTGGACTCCCGAACGTGCGCACGCCTTGAGAATGCCTCGAAGCGTTTCATTGATTTCGCTTTCCATCACATTCCCTCCTTTAGCTCGTTGGCTTTTGACGTGATGGCTATTCGGATGGCCTCAATTCGGTGATTTAGCCCAAAGTGATTTTTTATTTCGTCAATTTTTCTCATGTCCTCGGCGGAAAATCCAATATTCCTTCGGGCAACGATATAGCTTTTTTCCATGTAGTCCACCCCACCTAATTAGGTCGGCACCTACATATACATTGAGAGTATATAAATATGTAGGTCGGCGCCTACCTTTTCTTTTTATTGTCAATGAATCTAAATTGAGCATGATAAACAAACTTGATGCCTCTTTCCGGCAAAAGGAATGGGAAAAAATCAAGACTTCAACTCTTTACTATAACGTCTTTCGAGAAATTCTTAATGAAAAAAACACCTATTTCCAAATAATCAATAACCTAAACATTTCATCCCCTTCCGTCAGCGAATCACTCAACGCACTTGAATTATTTGATATAATCGAGCGAAAAACCGAAACTAATTCCAAAGACAAAAGGACAATTAACATTAGTTTAAACTCAAAAGGTTTGGGACGTATTTTTGAAAAATGGTTAATTGCTGAAAATATTTCCGCACAAAAAGATTATGTTTTTCCTGCGGAATTACTCCTTTCCGACAAATTACTAAATTTTGCTAAAAAATGCTCCGGAGTTTCAATGATTAAGAATTTTGAAATATTGTTTATTGCCTATCTTTTTTCAAGCGTTTCGGAAGTTTGGTTTTCTAAATGGACAATGAAGAAAAAATAAGTATTGCTTAAGTTATTTTTTTTATCCATTCTTCGTGCAACGCTTTAGCCTCTTTTGGTGTTGGTTCTTTTTGTCCGAAACGCTTCATCCAAAGAGTAATAAGAGAAATTTGTTCTTTCAACTCCTGCATTTCATTTCGAAGAGAATCATTCTCCATATTTTTCAGAGCCAAACCCTTGTCTGTTAAAGCGTTCCCGCACTTCTCGCAAACGTCTTCAGTAAAATCATTTTCTTTATTACATATATCACAAACCCGTGGAGATAAAGGAGATTTTTTTCTCTCTTGAGGCGTTTCGCCGCTCTCAATGCGCATGACCTCGTTGTGGGCGTCTGTATCAACCAGATGACCATACGTTTGAAGCATATCGAGTGAAGTCCAACCCATTACCTTCTGAATAATCGCTGGAGAATAACCCTTAATGAGCATATCAACGACTCGAGAGTGTCGGAAAACGTGAAGATTCCCACGCTTCTCAATTTTAGCCTCTTCCAAAAGTCTGTGAATAAGATTATTCAATGGAGAATATCCTAATCGCTTTCCCTTGTTTTTGTTTGAAGTAATAACAAATAACCAATCGTCTGTTTTTTGGTTTGGATGCTGAGACAACCATTCTCGAATGTGTCTTGAGCCTGTTGCCGAGCGAACGATTCTCATTCCTGTTTTTCCTTTCACGTTAATATCAAGAAAATTTCCTGAAGTCGTAATACTGCTTTTTTTTAGTGATAAGACTTCTCCGGCTCGGAGACCTTCCCATAATACGGCAATAATGCACCTTTCCATTGGGGTTTTAGCGATTTTGAAAAGAGACTGAATCTCATCCTCGGAGAGAATGTCTTCGCGAGTGATGGTCTTGGGTTGTTTTGAGACATCTTCTCCCGCGTCTGCTTTCTTTAGCTTGAAACGTAGCCACGAAATGCTTTGAGGAGTAGCGTCTCCCCCGTTTAAGTGTCGGAGAAGCTGTTTTAGCGCCCTCAAGTGAAAGTTTTCGGTTGTCCTGTTCCATTTTGCTTGAGAGCGAACCTTTAGAACGAGGGCTTTGGCCATGTCCTTTGCTTCAGGGTGTGATAACAGGTTTTGGAATGTTAACTCCTTTTTTTGGAAGCCTTCTAATCCTTCTAATAGGATAGCCATTCGGGATAGGAGTCGGAATATTGTCCATCTTCGGGCGATGCTGTTTTCGCTTGTGGCTTCTTGATGAGTGTAGTATTCCCAAAGAACTTTTTGATTCTCTTTGGAAATTTTGAAGGGCTTAAGTGGTTTTGAAACACCTTCTTTCTTCAGGACAGGTTTAGGAAACTTTTCGGGGAAGCATTGGTATAGAATTCTGTCGTATCTTTCA
>CAYZPC010000004.1:0-66246 GCA_964480705.1 uncultured archaeon
CTATTCTTCTTTGGGCTTTTCTTCTGCGTTTGCGGAACCGGCTTCTTCTTCCAATTCCTGCAAAACCTTGCTTTTCTTGCCTTTTTTGACTTCTTCAAAGTCTTCGACTAAAACCTCAGCTTCTTCATCATCTAAACCCAATAAATGGAGCTTTTCTAAGTGGTCATCCTTGCTCAAGTGGTCAAACTGTTCTTTCCAAATCTTATCTTCAGGCTTGACAATCTTCCCTTCCGGGCGTTTGCGATTTTTCAATGACTGCATATACCAAAACCCCTCTCTTGCCATTTAAAACCCTGCGTTTGCCCAATTGCCCTGTTTTGACTCTCCATTTTTGAGTTCTAGTTTAAATCCAAATAAGTAATGTTTAAATACAACCTTCGACCCATTATGTATTCCTAGAATTTTTTTCAAGCACTGCGATGAGCCTCGTAGTGTTTGTCAGTCACAACCAAGGAAGGGGGATAACCCATGCGCGTCGAAGTCACCGAGGAATTGCGTCTAAAGTTGCTTGAAGAAGAGTTTAAGCTCCGCTCAAAGCAGCCTACCGCTTGGACGAAAACAAAATTTCGCCCATACGCTAATTTCCGCAGACCTAAGACGGAACAAGTTGTCCAGTAAGACAACTTGCCCGTGGGATTCCGAGAAAGTATTTCTCGGAAATAATTTCTTTTTCTATTTTGTTTTTCGTTCACTATCCTTAAATAGCCGCTTTTCCTTTTCGAAGTATGGAAATTAACCGCGTCACGATTGGAATTGGATTGCTCATCATTGTCGGCCTCGCCGCAGTGTATGTATTATCCCCCACCCTCTCCCCCACTGCTCTCGCCGCCGGAGCACTGCCCTCGGCATTACCCACCTACAATCCTTTCATCGGAAAAGTCACGCACGCGATTGAAAAAACATTTGCCAACAATCCTCAAGCCGTCGTTGAACAAACCGGACGCGTTGGTTTACTTCTACCGGGAGGAAACTCGGTGCAATTCGCTACTGACTCCACCACCTCCGATCAAGATGTTGTCATCATTCTCAACGCAACGACTAATACACTTACAAAATTCAATACTTATCCAACGTTTGTGCAGAACGAGTTCACATACGTTCCCGCCGAACAGCTCGCAAATGAAGGGCCCTATATTGTTGCGCTATACCCTGCGGGATTTTATCTCATGCCCGTAAATGTGGAGAGTTAATCATGCGCACCAACGAATGGTATGTGACAGTTGGCATGATATTGATTACCTATTTCACACTAGCCCTTCTCCCCAACTATCGATTATTCACCATGATTATTTTTTCATTTATTTTTGCTGCGATTGTCGCACGCGACGAATGGAGACTCGGCCGCATAGTGCTTCAAACCATTGTCCCGCTCCTAATTAGTGTGGTTCTCCTCTTCTCCGTTGCACTCGTGAGTTCTTCCCTCGATGCTAACTCCCCTCTTTCCTCCGGGCAAGCACCCGCGTTCGCACTCGCGTGTATTGTCCTGTTGTTTTTGAGTGTTCTGATTGGTGTTCCCCTCGCGTGGCTGGGTGCGCAGACGCGGCGTTTTTCAAATCCATCTCCTGCATAGCTGCTGCGCGGGGGATTACTTGTTTTTGAATCACCACTTGATTTTTTTTCTTCCACTCTTTCCACCCTATCCACACAATAACGAGTAAAATTACTCCCGCTATCGGCCACACGACTGGAGGGAGGGAAATTAGCCCTGTTGCCTTGCTGCCATTCACAAACAATAACACACTCTGTGCCACAAAAAGACCTTTACCAAACTCGCCTTTTTCGTTCGCCGCATTAGCTTTTGCCACTGCTGATACAATATCCTCATTACTATTTCCGCTTGTTTCGCGCTTCAATTCAGCCACGCGCTCCACACTCGTATTTCGCACGCTCCGCAGCGCACTTTCCATTTCTCCTTGAATTTGTTTCAATTCTTCACTCATTTCTTTCCATGTTTCTTGGTTTTTTCTCCATTCTTCTATTTGTTTTTCCTCGCTTAATTTTACCATCTTTTTTTCCATTGATGCAATTGTTTTTCCGTGGTTTGAAAGTATTTTTTTAGAATTTTTCAGCGAATCCTCCATTATAGGACAAATAAATCCAACTCCTGATAGTTTTTCACACCCCACACTAATTGCTTTCTCATATTCACTCGCCGCCTCACTTGCGTTCTTCCATATTTGCACATTTTCTTCCAACCAGTTGTTTTCACCACCGCTCTTTTTTTCATCCACACTCTTCTTGTTCTCTTTTTCATCAACCAATTTGACCAATGCTTCTCTCCATTTTGGAAAGTTCATTTTTTGGCGCGCTGCTTCTCCTGCGCGCACCCACAAATTATTTTCATCCGCTCCTTGCAGTGCGTGCATCCATTCGCTTTCCAATTGTGCAAACTCTTCTTCCAATAATTCTTTCTTGACCAGTAACCCACTGACTTCCATTTGCATCTCGCTCACTTTTTGCGCCAATGCTGCACTATTTTTTTCATTATTCAACGCATACATTTTCATTTTGCTCTTTTTTGCCGCCGAACTAATCTCCTGAAAAGACGACTTTTCAAGCGCTTCCAGCTCTAACCTGAGATACTCTACCGTGCTCAACCACTCTTCTAATCCTTCCTCTCGCTCCACCCGCACCCCATACGAACGCGTTCCTTGGGCAGGAATAACCTGCTTTACCAAAACTATCCCTCCGGCCGCATCCACTATTTCAGAAACTTTTTCTCCATTTTCATTCGAAATAAAAATACTATTCGCGCCTGCCCCACTCACCCCTGTAGAAATATTGGCCGTCACCTCTCCACTCAACCCATTTCGCACATTCACGCGATAGTATGTGAATTCTCTCCCCCATTCGGCGTGATGATTTTCAAGCGCCGTGTCTACGTGAATGAGGTCGTTAACGCGGTATGATATTCGAACTTCCGTCGCTCCTTTCTCGAGGCGCGCGTTCCATTCTCCATTTTGAATACTCGCCGTTTTTCCACCCACATAAACAAGCGGAAGCGCTTCCATCCCCGTTTCAGGAGGAAACCATTTTCCGCTTACTTGAATAGGATAAAAATGGGTTTCGAGCACGAAACGTTCATCCACCTGCGCATTATCACCAAGAGTGTTCACTCTCCACACTCTGCCAGTTTCGCGAACCCACGCCCCGCTCCCTTTTCCTCGAATAATAATGTCTTCTTTCCCAATGTTTTCCGACTCGAAAATCAACATCTCTCCATCCACCACTCCGCTCCACCCATCCGAAATTTCTTCAATACTTTCTATTCCTGGATTTGGAAGAATAACCAAACTCCCTATACGCAGTTGTTCATTCCAATGCGCCCGCACCCTCACCTCAATCTCAACCCACTCTTCTTTTCCCATACTTATTTTTTCAGGATAAACGATTTTCCATTTTGCTTCGGCAAAAGCCCCATTAATCATTTCTCTAACTGCATTCTCTATTTCTGCTTGGCTATTTTCAAGCTCTCCAATTTCTTTCTGCAATTCCTCTGTGCGCAAGAATTCTTTTTCGCCCACCATCATTTCCTTTATTTGCTTCATTTTTTCTAAAGCATTTTTTTCCTCCGGCCAGTCTAGCGTATATGAGGCATTTTCGAGCGCGCGTTCATATTGCTGCATCACTGCTTTCAGCTCTTTCCATTCTTTTACTAAAAATTGGTTATCATATTCTCTCACGCGGCTCATCAGCGCCGCTTCACACGCATCGCTTTTTGCATTCTCAAAATACTCCACAAACCACTCCTCGCTTGTTAGTTCTGTGTCGAGCGCTTCCTCGACGTTATTCAATTTTTTCACGCATGCGCGCAGTCTGCCTTCATTCACGCTTCTGATTTTTTGATTAGCATTATTTTCAAGCAGAATGCGCTCATCCACTATTTTTGCACAATCATCTGCACTCACTTTGGTATTTTCTTCACTCCCCATTTTCCATTTTCCACATTCCGCGCCCATTTTTTCAAATAACATTTCTGTTTTTTCCATTTTTTCCCGAATACTTTCTCCTTTTCGCTGCCATTTTCTCCATTCAGCCGCACGTTTGCCTATTGGAACACTGTTTTGCACGCGTGCACTATGCAGCGCAGAATATTCATTTTTCCACTCCCGCACAATTTCAATAAAATCATCTTCTTTCACGTATTCGAATTCGACTAATTCATTCTCCCCGTTTAACACTCCACTATTTTTCCATTTTTTTCCTTCGCTATCAATAATTCTCGCTTTTTCTTCCATTTCCACGATAGCCTCTGCTCCCTTCGCATTATTTTGTTCTTCTTCTGCGGCTAATTCACTAATAGCTGAATCAAATTTTCCCATTTTTTCCCACGCCTCAAAAATAATCCCATTTTGCGGAGCAGTAACCTGCTCGAGTTGTGCAATCACTTCATTCGCACGAATCGTCGACACAAGTGAAAGCGCGTTGCCGCTTTTCCTTTTTCCTAGAAATGCACTTAGCGCGCCCTGCCACAATGGAGAAACCGCCATCAAAATCCGCACGCGATCCGGAACAGCAATATTCACGCCCGTGCGATACGTTCCATACACTGCATTCCATTCCACCCCATATTTGCCTGCTTTATTTTGTGAAATTTGTTTTCCAATATTTTCAAAATACTCTCGATTACTTTGCTGCATTTGCGACCATTCACTAACTGGATTTTGCGTTTCCATTCCGTGAACCATTTGCACGATTTCCGCGTATTCTTCAAATGCTTTCGTATCTTTCACATTTTCCAATTCCAACTCCGCGCCCCGCACCACTGCTCTTTGCAGGGTGCGGTAGGTAAACTCCTGCGCCTCTTCACTATTTCTCAGCGCGCTCTGCAATTCACTCGCGCTTGCCACCGCTCCCGGAAGAATATCTGCAATACTCAATGCCGCACAGCCGCGGTGAATCTGTTCAATGCTCGTCGATGCTGCCCGAATGGCACTCCACGCTCCTGCCACCCCTTTCCGTGCGCGGATGGAATCGCTTCCTACTGGAATTTGCTCAAACACACGCATGGGGTGAGTTTCGTCCAATCGCGCCTCGCATTCTTGAGGGGTTTTGCATTCCGGGATGAGCGAAGGCTGCGTATCAGTGGAGAGTAAACATAGCTGCGCCTCCCCTGGAGACAATTTTCCCTCCAAGCACCCGCTTCCTATTAGAATTAGCATTCCGAGCAAGATGATTTTGCGCATGCACGCTCACGTTGCGCGGATGAATTAAAAATCTAGGGAAAATTTTTCACGTGCACTCATCAACCGCTGCTTTCCCATGACTCAAGTTTATTCCATTCACTAAACAATCCACCTGCTCCTTGAGTAATTTGTTTTGCGCTTGAATTGATTCCGTGTTCTGCACTAATTGTGTTTTTCCGGGGTTAATCCAGGGAGACAGCGCATCGCTAATACTCGCCCCCAAAATAATTCCCACTAAAATGAGTCCAATTCCCAATGCCATTTTTCCCGAAATGCCTGACTTTTCTCTATTTTCACTGCTCATGCGTGTCCCTCTTTCTCATCATGGCAGGGTGATTAATAATCCCTTTGGTTTTGCCTTCTTTCATGCGCGCCCGCTGGTTTGCACCCTTGCTGAATCGGCCCGTGGGCGCTACTCAATTTCTCAAAGAACAATTTCCCGCTGTAAAGTTTCATTTAGAAAAACGTATTATCCGCGGCGGAAAAATGTACCGCTGGATTCGATTTGATTTAGATGGAAAAACAGTTCTACGCGCACGCGCGGTTGTTGATTTACAAAAATCTCGGCCCGCCATTTCAAAAGCACTGCGCAAAACCGATTTGCCAATTGGTTCTATCATTCAAAAATACCATGTCAAGCGCACGCGCCTTAAATCTACTACTCGCAGCCGCTCATTTCACTTTTTAGGGGATTTGCACGCGAGCGTGTGGGAGCGCTTCTACCATCTTCCCCCTACTCAGATTGATTCTTCATCTGATTGAGGCGGACGCTCTCCCCTTTTCTCTTTATTTCCGCCCTCCTTATTAACAAAAAAAAGGTATATTCGCCATGCGCCCGCCTGAAAAGAGATGGTACGCTTCCCTGCTAAAGCACCCGCGCGGAACAGCCGAGTTGATTCACACTATTTTTCCTTCTGCGCAGTTTGTATTGGAGAAGCAAGAGAAAAAAACCAACAAACTTGTCCGGCATGTTCGATTCGATTTGCGGGGTCAAACTATCATGCGTGCGCGTTCTGAAATTGATGTACTAAAGACATCTCCTAAAGTTTTGAAATTGTTGCAGGAAAATAAAATTCCTCTTGGAATAATTCTAAAAAAATTTAATATTCGCCACACCCGCGTCAAATGCACCTCCCGCACGCGTTCATTTCATTTCATTGGCGAGTTGCATGGGAAAATTTGGGAACGATTTTACTATTTGCCAAAAGAAGATTCAAAATAATACTCCATTTTTTTCACTGCATGACGCCCATGTCATTTGGACTTTCTTTCACAGCTTGCGTGCCCTTTGAATACAATTCCGCATTCAAATTTTCCGGGGCGTGCTCCACATTCACGAGTTCAAAAAATTTATCAAAATCAATCCATGTTTTTTTGTTATACTTTTTCTTCGCAAGCAAAATAACATCGCTCGGAACATGTTCGCTGGCAAATTCATAATCGCCTTTCAAAAACTCCAGCACGCGCATTCCAAATTCTTTCACATATTCGTGCGTGGGCATATGTTCGCGTGTCAATCGCTTCTGGCTTTCTCCCACGTGCATATACCCTTTGATTTCCACAAAATCCATGTCGGCCTTGCGAATCAACTCAGCATATTTTTCAGGAAGCACATCATTGATTCCTTTTACAATTGTTAAACGCGCGGTGGTGCGATATTTTTTCTCCGCACAATATTCCAAACTCTTCTGATAGCGCTCCCAATAATCATTGAACAATGGCACATCCACTTCTTTCAAAATTTCTTTCGTTGGCGCGTCCAAACTCAAATATAATTGTGTAATTGTGTGCAAATTCTTAATCGCTTCCGGATACTGTGCATTCGTCACTAAAAATGTGGAAATTCCTTTCGCATGAAATGCTTTGCACAACTGATTCATCTTCGGATAAATAATGGGTTCGCCCGTCAAACTTAACGCGACGTGACCAACATGTTTGCTCTGTTCAAATGCGGCACGCGAAACTTTTTCATTTCCGCCAAACCCGTTTAGTAATGTGAGGTGCGCTTTGATTGCTTCTTCAATAATAAAATCAGGTTCATCGACTTCCCAATTCCATTCTTTTGAAACCGGTGCTTTGTACCCACGCCAACAAAATGTACAGCGGTTGGCACAACTCATGTTAACCGTCATCTGCATGCATTTGTGGGATTGAATTCCATAAAATTTGAATTTGTAACAGCCGCCTTCTCCGCGCAGCATGTTTTTAGTCCACCCGCACACTTTTACCGCGGAATGATTTCCCACGACGCGGTATTGCTGTTTCTCTAGCTCCGCGCGGTAGCGGGGGGATAACTGCCCGGCGTTTTCCCCACCCTCTTCTGACGTCTGAGCGCGGATATCTTCTGCCAAAATGGGGTTTTGCTCCAAAATAGGGAGGTTCATACACTCAAATCCAGCCGAATCGTTAAAAACCGGCCCGCCGATACCCTCAAAAAGTCCAAAAGTGGGGGGTTTCCATGGCAAGTGAACCCCACGTCTATCGGAAGAGGCGGTTTGAGACCCCGTACGAGTTTCGCAAGCGCCTCGAACAGGACGCCCTCCGCGACATCCGGCCGCACCCCAATCCAGACCGTCCACCCATCCGCCGTGCCCGGAGAAAACGCGAATAACATAACCTATTGGCCTTATTTTCCGCGCGCTTGGAAAACGTTTTTATATCCGCTTTACGTTCTTCCCGCACATAGGGGGTTTGTTTACTATGTACAAGTATGCCATTGCCCGCCAGTTGGCGACCAAAAGAGTGATTACGAATCGAGGGGATGAAGTCGGACGCTTGTCAGACTTGCTTGTCGATGAGAATTCGGGGAACATTGAAGCATTAATCGTCGAAGTGGACGCCGAGTCAAAAGTCATCAAACGAATGAATATGCAGGACCGCGTCATTCAAATTCCGTACGCTGCCGTCACCGCCGTTTCAGACGTTTTTATTGTTGACGAACGCGAAATTACTTCATTAGATGAGAAATAAGGGTTTGTTTCAACCAAACCCCCACTATTTTTCATGGATGTCTAATTCTACCGTTCCATTTTCCGCATCAATGCGCGTGACGTAGGGCATTTTCTTCTTGATTTCATCCACTATTTTTCTCTCGGGGATTTTTTGTTTCAACCCGCGCTGCACTGCATCCAACAACAATTGCACTTCTTGAAAATTGGCATACACCCATTCCCCTTCCTTCTGCTTCGCTTCAATTTTTTTCTCCCATTCCTTCAATAATTCTTTTTGACGCTCTGCGTTCACGCGCAGCGCCTGCTTTTGCGATTCCAATTTGCTATCCACGAGTGGTTTTTTCCACTCCTCAATAATTTTTTCTTCCATTTCCGAAAAAATAGTTTGAATGGGAACTGCTTTTGAATTTTTTTCAAACACCGGGAGCAATTGCAATCGATTCTTTTCAGCTGTTAATGTGTATCCGTGGATTTTTTTTCCCAGCATCTCTTCAAGCGGATGTTTGTTCTTCCGTTCATTTTGCGGAGCCACATATTTCTCGCGCATTTTGAGGGTGCGTCCTTTCCATTCTTTGGCGCGGTGCACAAACTGAATAATATCTTTTTCATTCGTAATAATCAGGTTTCCTTCTCCAAATAATT
Source organism: uncultured archaeon (assembly GCA_964480705.1). Lineage (GTDB taxonomy): Archaea > Iainarchaeota > Iainarchaeia > Iainarchaeales > VGJJ01 > VGJJ01. The sequence continues at coordinate 8,780 of CAYZPC010000004.1, forward strand.
CAACAATAATGTTCGCACTATCTCCTCGCAACACGAGAATGCGGTCCATTCCTAATTGTTCTACGTGAACGATGCGCAAGTTATCCAACATTTTTTTGGTTGCGTTTACAATCGGAGGCTGCTCTTCCGCATTTTCCCACTTTCTAGCAGATTCAATGAGCAAATGGGGGAGGGCGATGATTAATTGAATCGTATTCTGTTTCGTGTGAATTTTCAGCACGAATGTGTCCTCGTGCACGGCACGCAATTGCTGAACATATCCTCCTGACAACTCTTCATTCCATTTTTGGACAAGCGTGTGCAAAGTGACGCCGGGGACTTCGATGGTATTCGTACTCATACTCATTTCCTCTTTGTTTTCCTTTTTAGGATGCGCGGTCGGTGTGGGGGCATTTTTCTATTTACATGAACTGTTCATACGTTGCTGCGTTGAAACGGTAGAGTGCGCGCTTCAATTTTTTTCCATCAAACCGATATTTTTTGAAAACAAATGATTTGTCTCCATAGTATTTGAAAAAACCGTGATTTACACTCGGGTCCAGTAGGAGCGTTTTACCATTCACGTCCGTCATCACCACGGCGTGCGTGCGCAAGTCTTCCATCTCCATGACATACACCATTGCTTTCTCATCACCCATTGCAAACAGTGCGGTGCACACGAGCACAGCTAAGTCTTCATCATCCGACACTTTGTGCGCGAGAATATCGGTGGGTGTGAGCCAGAAATTGATATTCAACTCATTCGGAGTGTAGCGGATTTCCTGCGTCACAAATTCAAACAATTGCTGTGCCGTAAACAAATAATCTTTTTCATACACAAATGTTTCAGGCTTGAATTTGGCCACGAGGCTTTGCACGCTCAAATCGTCCGGATTGATGAGGGCTTTAATCTCACCCACGGTGCGCTGCTCTTTCTGGTTGATAATGTCGGCATACTTGTCGAGCAGCATCTTGTAAAAAACAAGTTTATTGTCGGATTTCATACACGTTCATATACATAAGTTGGCGGGACTTTTAACCCCTCCTTCGATGCAAGGGGGTTTTTATTGCCGATTTAAATGGTTTCTCCATGCACTCCCGCGCCCAAGTTGGACTCGAATACTTGGTTTTCACCGCATTCCTCCTGCTCATGTCCGCACTCCTTTTTGCGTACGCGTATTCCAGCTACACCAATACCATTCAGGTTGTTCAAGCCCAATCCGCCGTGGATGCCCTCGCATCCGGAATTGACTTTGTGTACGCCAAAGGCCCCGGCAATGCGGTGGTGATTGATGTTAAACTTCCCGTTGGCCTCACTGAATTCCGCGTCGACCAAAATGTGGTGCGCGTCACCCTATCTCACTACGGCTCCACGTCCACGCTCTTTGCATTCACCAAAGCACAAATCGATCCAAACTATTTGTATTTCCAGGAAGGACAATACTCCCTCCGCGTGGCCATGGGTGATGCGAACGCGAGCGTGACCAATGTATGATGACCTTTTTGCAAGCAAAAAGCTCAACCAAAAAAAGCTTTTTAGAAAAAAGTTTGATCAAAAAGGCTCATCAAAAGCCAACGCGGGGATTTGCAAAGCAAATCCCCAGTAGTTGTCTGCCGACGCGCGGGGGCGGAACCCCGCGAGGGCAGGTATCCACTGAAATGCTTCTCGCCGTGCTCATGGTTCTCTTCATTTTTCTCATCGTTCTCCTTTTCATTGAACAAACCAAAGCCGATGCGCTGCGCAATCAGCAAAATGTACAAGAAGATGAAGTCTGCGCCAAACTCACCACGATTATTACCTACATGAGTTCCAATCCCCCCTACACGGAAACTATTTTTGAATTACGTTTAGATACGAATGTCATTAATGGAAAAATTTTTGTGGGCGATTCATTTTGTGGATTTTTAGGGCGCGCGCAAAACGTACAATTGTATCCGGGAAAAGTCAAAGCATTTGATGTGAATGGGGTGGTAGTGCTCACGAATGATACTAACTATTCTCCACTCACTCCTCCGAGTGGTCCGCCCAACTCCGGTTCCAATCAGAGCGGTGGCATTTTGCTCTTAATTGATGACCAAAACAACACGTGGTCGAGTGAAGTACAATCCGATGATGCATTGTACGCAGCATCTGAAGATGACGCAAGTGAAGATCCGGATTGGGTTGAATTTCGCTTCACTAACTTAGGTTTGACGCAAGCCAATGTCATTAATGACGTGCGCTTCCTCGCTAAACATTTTGAATCCAGCCACTTGGGATTAAACGGAAACAAAAACCGCGTGCAATGCTGGGATGGCGCCGCGTGGACAGACATTGAAGCCTACACTCCCGTTTTCACAGAAACCTATTACCAATCCGGAAACCTCATCTCGTGTATTTCGGATTGGAATGCTGCCAACTCTGCCAAATTTAGAATGACGTATGAACCCAATGGGGTGGGGGACACGATTTCAATTGATTACGGTCGCGTGGATGTAAATTATTCCCAAGTGGGTTCGCTCATTGATTTATGGGAACTCTCAACGGACTTGCCGCAACCCGTTGATTTTCGCACGGACATCAACACGACCGCCAACACATTCGGTTGGAGTGTGGGAGATGACGGGTGGGATTGGCAGGCGAACACGTATGGAGGTTCACTGGCTGCTGTAGAATTTAACGCCGACCCCAATGCGGATGGAAATGCATCAGACTCTCGTGTTTCCACGGACAAACGCCTCGTCATAAAACTCGGCGGAGGAGTGAGCGGTGCTCCGGCAGACCCGGATGATAATTCTACCATTGGAATGGGCGCGAGCGGAGCCTATGGTGTGCAATTTGACTTGAACGCCGACCAATGGACGCTCATTCAAGGGGGTTCTCAACTTCTCTTCACATTCACTTACACGATTGACGCGGACGCGGGGTGGGGAAATAGTTTAGATGCAGGAGAAGAAGGCTGGGTGAAAGTTCGCTTCACGGATGATGCCAACAATTCATTTTATTTGGGCAGCGACCTCGACCAAAATGTGGATGAAGATGCTACTAATGAAATTTGGTGGAGTTATCAACCAACTGACGACACGGGATTTTTCTATGAAGATGTGTCTGCGTACGCTTCGGGCGCGGGAACATATTACATTGACATTGGTGGCGGTCTCTCGGATTGGGATAATATTCGTGAAGGACTGGGAATCTATATAGACAACATCAACCTGGTGGTGATCTAATATGGATGCTCCCCGCGCTGCGATTCCAACACGCTTCGATTTGAAATGGCTCATTGGTCCATTTGCTATTATTCTAGCCGCCGCGCTCATCGCATTCTATCTTCCCACTATTCCTTCTTCCACGAACGCGCCGGTGACTCCGCTCGAACAGCCGGTGCTGGTGGACATCCCCATTGATGTTGACGCGGCCAAATTAGAAGCCGCGGCACAGTGTTCGCTTTCTTTCTCGTGTGACCAAGTCGATTGTTTGGAAAAAGTCCTCACGCACATTGATTCGGCAACCGTTTCCATTGACGCGGTGCTGCGCACGCCCGCTCCCAAAGTATTGCGCGACCATCTTCGACTTGCTATCAAACGAGGCGTGCGCGTGCAACTGGTTCTCGATCCCACTCTCAACCCTAAATTTTATTTACAGGACGCTCACGTCCGCGTCAAACAAGTCAGCCGATTTGTAGCCACCAATTTCATGATTATTGACTCATCCATTGTCGTGCACGGCACCGACCCTCGAACGTATGCGGCTTCTCCCGATGTGATTAGTGTTTCATGCTCTGAGTTAGAACGCGAACCGTATTTAGTTTTGTTCAACCGCGTCTGGCAGGAAGAAAGCAACCCCTTTGTTTCAGAATCCAATCAAGAAGAAATTGTCCCCGATTCGGCATTAAGTTCTCCGAGCGGAGATGTTTGCACTGAATCCGCGTGCGGTAATGACACGTACACGTGCGTGGGCACCACGAAAGTGTATCAGGATTATTTCTGCGACTCGGGCGCGTGTGCATATCAAATTATTCCACTCGTGTATAGTTCTGACTGCGGATACACCAACCCTGGCTTTGATCCGAATGGAGATCCACTCATTATTATTACGGAAACAGAAGTGGACGAAGGACAAATTGCCAATGAATTCATTGAATTCACTGCTCTCAAGCCCGTTGAATTGACAGGATTTACTCTCTTGAGAAATAATAACACGCTCATCACATTCACGGAAGCATTTATTCTCAATGGCGCCGCGCGCGTGTACACGGGACCGGGTACCACAACTACTACGGTGGTGTATCTCGACCAGTCCTCTCCATTATGGAATGTTTCAGGCACCACCGCCACGCTGCTCAACCCCAATCAATTTGTGGTGGCGGAGAGAACATTCGACTGAGGTCTCGGCATGAAACCCGCACGCACTTTTTCTCACTCCTGTTCGCGCGCCCAAGCCACGCTTCCAGATATTCTCATGGCAACCATTCTTTTTCTTCTCATTTTAGTGGGCATTCTCACCTATTCTCAAAACACTCAAACGGCGGCACAAGACACAGTGGGGAGACAGCGCCTCGACGGTGTCACATCAACCATCGCCGAATTCATTATCAAAAACCCCGGCACCCCCTCCAATTGGGAGTTGCTCAATGACATTAACGCAGTCACTCAATTCGGTCTCGCCCAAAAGGACCGGGTGTTGGATTCGCAAAAAGTAGTAGCATTCATTAATTACTCCAACCTCGACTATACTGCCGTAAAATCCCGACTCAATATTCCTGGGTATGAATTTTACGTCCAACTTACCGGGGGAACGACACTCGATGCGGGACAATATCCTCCCGCCGACAAACCCGTGAGTGTGGTGCAGCGCCTTGTGACAATTAATGGAATTGAAACCACGTTCAAACTGATGGTGTATGAACCATAATTTTTTTGAAAAAAAATCCCGCGCATTCGCGTTCAGCGCAGACGTCGTCCTCGCACTCATCCTCGTTACCAGCTTGTTTGTTTTTCTCTCCGCTCCCACTCAACCGGCGGCAAAGCTAGAAGAACGCCGCGTCGCCGACCAGTATGTGGATGACTTGTTTGTAGCACTCGACCACTCCGGTTTTATGTCACACGAATTAGATGTGAATGGGTATTCCATCGCCACTCTTCAAAATGTGCACACGCGCGCAACATCACTTTTGCCCTCCAATTATTCGGCGTATCTCACCCTCACGCGTTATCCAGTGGATGTAAACTCCTGCCGCTCCGGCCAAGATTTCCAATCGTGTTTTCCCGATGCAAACGTTGCTTCTCTTTCCTATGGAACGGCACTCTCTCCTACTGCTGAATTTGTTCACGGCCGCCGCGTCTTTTTACAACAACAACCCGCGTCGCAGTGCAGCGCCTCTCCATCCGCCGCATCCTCCAATTGGCCCTTCGCTCTTTTTCCGGCGCAAGAACCTTACACCGCGTATTTTTCCCACGATGTCAACCTAACATTTGATGTAAATGTTTCTCCCTCCGGTCCCCTCACGTGTGACCAAAATATTACTATTTCTTTGCAAATTTCTGGAAACACGGGCGCGCGAAAACCATTAGACATGGTCCTCGTTTTCGACCGCTCGGGAAGTATGTCGTGGGATGGACAAGAAGACACGACTGATGCATTTGGAATCGCATTGTCTTCTAATGCCGCATTTATCGCAGACAGCACCTCGGGTTTGCGCGACATCAACATCATTAATCCTGGTTTGCCCAACCTACTTGGAACCTACAACTCTCCCGGCACCGCGCGCGACGTGGATGTGAGCGGCAACTACGCTTATCTTGCGGACGGGACATCCGGTTTACGAATCGTAAACGTTTCAACGCTCACCGCACCCACTTCCGTTGCCACCCTCGATGTGGGGGGCGATTCATACGGGGTTTTCACGCAAGACACACTCACGTATGTTGCCACGTATGGCACCAGCACCACCGACCAAAGCAACATTGTCACTGCCAATCGAGATTTAGAAATTGGACAAAGCGCCTCCAACGCCACAGCTGCACAGTCGTTCCAACCCTCGCTTGATTTTATTACCGGTGCAACAGTACACGTGCGCCGCGTGGGAAATCCCTCTGGAAATCTCTCGGTGAATCTCCGCTCTTCTCTCTCCGGAGCAGACTTAGCCACCGCCACCATCACACCCGCGAGTCTCACGACATCCTACCAAGATATTGAGGTCACATTTCCCTCACTCGCGCAAGTAACGGGCGGCTCCACCTACTATCTCGTCCTCACCACCACTGCAAACAATTCATCCAACTATTACCAGTGGGGCGGCCGCGGCACAAATGGGTATGCGAATGGAACAGCTTATCAAAATAGTACCAACCAAAGCCACGACATGCGTTTCCGCACGCACTACATTCCTGGTCTTATCAAAATTGACACTACCACCAAAAATTCTCCGAGCATTTTAGGAGCAGCCACCCTCACGGCACCCTGGCGCGTGTTGGTGGAAAATGATTACGCATACGTTGCAGATGGTTCTGCCGGCATGCGCGTGTTTGATGTTTCAGCAGACACGCCCGTGGAAATAGGTTCATACAATACTCCCGGAACCGCCTACGATGTGACACTCGATGGAACATATGCCATTGTCTCAGATGGAACATCCGGCATTCGCATCCTGGATGTTTCAACACCATCTTCTCCTACTTCGATTGCCACCTACAACACTCCCGGCACGGCCTACGCTGCGCGCGTGGACGCTGGCATTGCGTACGTGGCGGATGGAAGCTCAATACAAGTGATTGATATTTCCACTCCATCATCGCCCACCTTCTTGCGCTCGTACGCCACTCCCTACAATTACCGTGACCTCGAAATCCAAAATGGGTGGGGATTTATTGCGGTGGATTCAAGCATCGAAGGATTAATGACATTCAACCTGTCTCTGGGTCCCAAAATTAATCAAGCCCAAGTAGCAGCTCAAACATTTGTTGATTTTAATGCGTGGGATTCAAACAATGATCAACTCGGCCTAGTCAGCTACTCCAGCTCAGCCACGACCGACCAAACACTCACCGGAAATTATGCACTTATCCGCTCCGACATTAATGCGCTTGTCGCAAGCGGGGGAACTGCCACTGGAGATGGAATCAACGCCGCCACGACTGAACTTATTAGTGCACGCCACAATCCTTCCGCGCTCAAATTCCAAATCCTCATGTCAGATGGTTTAACCAACTCGGGAGCGAACAGCGCAACTGCTGCCATTACTGCTGCCAACAATGGTATAGTGATTTACACCATTGGTTTCGGTGCAGAAGCCGATGTCGCTGAACTCAACAATATTGCCACCATCACGGGAGGAAAATATTATTCTGCATTAGACCAGAATGCGCTCATTGATGTGTACAATCTCATTGCCCAAGACATTCAGCTCATTGCCACGGACGCAAACGTGGTTGCTAACATTCCCACGGATGTAAATATTGTGAGCGATGGAAATGGCTCCTTCATCAATGGAAATCTCATCTTTGATATCAACACGCAGGAACCCCAACCCTGGACCGTTGATTATACGATTATTATTCCCTGCACATCTCAACTTGCATGCACCTCCACCCTCATTTCCGTTCCAAGTCCGGGAACCCAATTCCAATACGTGGACGCGAATGGAAACACCATTGTCATTGACTGGAACGTGTTCGAAACACAATCCTTCAATTATTACGATTTGAACCTTGAAATCGTTTCAGGAGATTTAGTCAGCACCAACAACACTGACCTCACGGTAAAAGTATCCAGCGTTGGAAACCTAGACACGAATGCCACTTCCGTTTCATTCTACCAAAATGATCCCTCGTTTGGAAACCTACTCGCAACCAGTTCGGTTCCCGCACTCTGCGGCGCACTCAATCCCGGGTGCGTGACTTCGGATTATTTGTTCACGAGCAACGTGTCTGCGGAAGGAGAATTATGGGCTGTTGTGAATCCTAATCAGACGATTCCAGAATGTACCTACAATGATCGCGACGTGCTATTCTGCTATCAAAATCCCTCCACACAATTTTTCACGCTGGATTATTGGGTGTGGTTGAATGAGTGAACGCTCCACTTTGCGCGGACAACGAGGAGTACTATTCACCTTTCTCACTTTCCTCTTCATCAGCGCAGTCGTAGGATTAATTGTCTTCAACACTAACCTCTCAAACCGCACATCCACTTCCACCGTTGAAATTTCCGTTCTCAACGCCATCAACGCCAAATACGATGACATTACCGATGACATTATCACGCTCGACCACCCCATTGGAATTCCATCCATTCACCAGCGCATTCTGCCCTTCACTCATTCCACGGACAAAAACACCATTACTTTTCTCCAAACCCTCCCCATTGCCAGCGGAAAACTTTCTCTCTATTACGATTTGATTAACGCCTACGCTATTTTCGTCCGCGACCAAAACACATCCCGAACATACGATGGAGTGGATGTTGACATTGACGTACCCAAACCCCCTGCATGGGGAGGCGCTGCCCAATCTGCAGGATTCAACATTCTTCCCCAGTGTGTACAATATCGCATTCTGGATACGAACACGATTAATTTTTCCAGCGACAGTACGATTGGATGCGAAACCGATTTCTCAATGCGCACCCACGTTTCGCGCATCGACATCAACATCTACCTCCCCACAACCACTGATGATTACAACGGCGCCACATGCTCATTCAATGGAACATTCTCCTGCCCGCACGAGGATTTCAACGCGCAGAATGGTCCATTTATTTCCATATTATTTTTCGATTCCAATTGTACAAACTGCACTCTCTCAACTAGTGACAAAAACATCTCCGGACACTTTGACCCGGACATCGTGAGCACGATAACCTATGCGTGTACGTCCGGAAACTGCAACTCTCAACCGCTCACATTCACTTTCTCCGATGGTCTCGAAATTAATCACGGCGGAACGGCCGCGACTCTCTCGATGGGCGTTTCATTTACGGAAAGTATACGCACGTTCTACTACCAAGATGCTAATTATTCCGTCAGCAAGAGTGGATTTGATACGATTAAAAGCAACGTCGTGGTGTTCCCCCAATGAGCCCCGGCGATGCTGCTACTATTCTAATCGCCCTCATCGTGACGGGTGCCATTGCATACTTTTTTGTCTTGCCCTCTCTGCAAACAAATGCTTCTTCCGCATCGGCTGAATTATTCGTCGAAGCTCCCTCCACCACACTCCCCAATCAATCCATCAACGTCACCATTGCCGCTAAATACGCCGAAGGAAAAACCATTCAAGCCACATCTGATGGACAAGCCAAAACATTTTCATGCGCCACCACGCCGTGCATTTTCTCCACCACGTTTTCCTATGCTCAACCCGGAGAAAAAACCATTTTAGTGCAATTAGATTCGCTCACGGAAACACGCACGATTAACGTGACGGCAGTCTCCAAACGCTGTCTCGATGGCACCGTAGACGGAACGTGTTCCGCGCCCCCATTTTTTTGCGAAAACGCTCAACTGGTTTCCAATTGCACTCGCTGCGGCTGCCCCTCGGGAGAAGAATGCATCTCCAACACGTGCACAAAACCCCCACTCACCTTTTCCATTCCTCTTGTTACCATTCCCGAAAATGTTTACACCACTGCCGTGGCGGCGGTGAATTATTCTATTCAAAACACTTCCTCATTTGACGCGGATGGATTATTTTTACTCGTTGCCCAATCGTACTCTTCTTCGGAACAACTCCTTGATGAGCGCGCGCAGCAGATTCAACTCCACGATTTAGCGCCGGGAACAATTCACACGGGAACCGTGTCCATTTTGTTTCCGCTCAACACAACCAGTTTGCGCTTGCGCTTGTACGACAACCCTTCTTCTTACCCTTCATCTACTCTCCTCGCCGAATCCGCTCGAGAAAATGTTCGCGTCACCACCGACACGACACCGCCCCTTCCCCCCACGCAACTGGCTTCATCTTCCTCTGCCGGAGAAACACTTCTAACATGGACCGCATCCCCTTCCTCGGATGTAAAAAAATATATCATCTTTCAAGAAAACTTTTCCAACGGGGGATTCACCACCTATTCTACCGCGGGAGAAACCACCTCCACCCAGTTTTCTATTTCTTCTCCATCCTCTCCACTCGCCTACGTGGTTCGTGCCATAGATGGTGCGGGAAACCAGAGTGAACCCACCTCTCCTGTGGTCGTTTCCTCTTAGGTTAAATACTCTAACTCATTTTTTCGGGCATGGCCGACGCTCCCCCTGCCAGACCTGGATTATTTGCCGGGCTCGCCAAAATTCTTCATCTGCACCAGCTGCCGCAAGCCGCTCCAGGAACTAAAACTATTTCACCTAAAGGAGATAGTGTGGTGATGGTGCCTCCCGTGCGCGCACCCGCGTCCTCTGCGAACACTTCCAAAACGCTTCCCACCCGTGCACCCATTCCTTCCCCCGTTTCTTCACCCGCAAGCACGATGACTGCTCCGGTGTCGCGTCCAACTTCCCCTACACAACCAGCAGCTCCTCGTGCTCTCCCACACGCGACTGTTCCATCGGCAGGATTATCCTCCATGGGAAACACGCACCCCAAGTGGGCCGTTTCACACGAAGTGAATCCTCCGCACACGCACGCACAACCCGGCGTATCAAAAGGAGTCATCGTCACCGATTACGATCGCATTCTCGATTTAGTAAAAGCCCGCCACCCCATCAAGTTGGATGAAATCGCGCGCCTTCTCTCTCTCAAAGAAGAATTAGTCGCACAAGAATTGCAAACACTAGAAGACAATGGTTTAGTTGACGTGAAATATCCTGCATTTGGAGAACCACTCATCTATTTCAAAACACCCGAGGCCTGACGCATGACATTCCAACGCATCGAAACGTATCCCATTCAAGCGGACATCACGGTGAGTGTGGACATTGGAAAAGATGACGTGGAGTTCGTCAAACGATACATTTTGCACACGCCCGAGTTTGGACTCGGAACGCGAGCGATGCTAAACGATTTGAAATCACGCATCGTGACAGAAGTAAACATCTCCTCCGAAAAAATGCTCGATGCCAAATTTGTCGCCGAACTCAAAAAAACGTTTCACGAAAAAGCAGCCGTGCTCCTCGCGCGCGAACTCCCCGAACTCACGCAAGACGCGCGAGATCAACTCTCCTCTGTCATTCTTAATGAAATGGTGGGACTGGGTCCCATTGAATTTCTCCTCGCGGATGGAAACCTCGAAGAAATTGTCGTGAACGCGGCCACAGAACCTGTGTGGGTGTATCACAAAAAACATGGCTGGTTGAAAACAAACATCATCATTACTCCAGAAGCCGAGATTCAAAATTACGCTAGCATCATTGCCCGCCGCGTTGGAAAACAAGTCACGGTGCTCAATCCCCTTCTCGATGCACACTTAGTCACAGGAGACCGTGCCAACTCCACACTCTTTCCAATTTCCTCGCGCGGAAACACGATTACTATTCGTCGTTTTCGCCGCGACCCGTGGACGGTAACCGATTTCATTGACACCAAAACATCCAACGCGGCATCCATGGCCATGCTCTGGCTCGCCATGGAATACGAACTAAACATCATTGTGTCCGGTGGAACTGGATCGGGAAAAACAACTCTCCTCAACGTCATGCTCCCATTCATACAGCCTAACCAGCGTGTGCTAACCATTGAAGACACGCGCGAATTACAATTGCCTGACTTCCTGCACTGGGTCCCCATGACCACGCGCGAACCCAACTCCGAAGGAAAGGGCGGCGTGGGCATGCTTGATTTGCTCGTGAACTCCCTGCGAATGCGACCGGACCGAATCATTGTAGGTGAAATTCGTCGTCAGAGGGAAGCTGAAGTCATGTTTGAAGCCATGCACACTGGACACTCGGTTTACGCGACGGTGCACGCCAACACCGCCGATGAAACCATTACGCGATTAGTAAGTCCGCCGATTGAAATTCCCCCCTCTCTCTTAGAGGCCGTGCACTTGAACGTGGTCATGTTCCGTAATCGAAGATTAGGAGTGCGCCGTATCCTCCAACTTGCCGAATTCGTTCCTCAAAAAGCGGGAAGCGAAGGAAAAATACAAATCAAACCAAACATTTTGTACCGCTGGAGAGCATCCACGGACACTATTGAAAAATACGCGGAAAGTATTCGATTGTTTGATGAATTAGGCTTACATACGGGATACTCGGCGCAGGAACTCACCCAAAATTTATCTGAAAAACAACGCATCCTCGAATGGTTAGGCAAACAAAAAATACGCGACATTAATGAAGTGGGAAAAGTCATGGCAGAATATTATGCGGAACCCGAAACCGTGTTGAAACGCGCAGGAATCAAGTGAGGTCTGCGCATGATTGCACACTTAAACATCGGCCTTTTTTGCTTCGCAAAAAACCCCGGGGAAAATTTTGCATGTGTTTTGCATTACCTGTTCAAGTGGAGTGATCGTTCATGATTGCACACTTTAACATGCCCCTGAATGTGCTGCCCATGCCCATGCTCCGATGGGCGAGCAAACATTTGCTTGGACTCGGCACCCAATTTGGAAAACTCATGCCGCTCTCCGACAGCGACATGAAAAAAGCCGAAATACCCATGTCGGCAAAAGAATACTCCACCATGAGCCTCGTGATTGTTATTTTTTATTTCATCTTTTTCGGATTCCTATTTTTTGTCATGACATTCCGATTATTTTCAAGTCTGGACATTCTTCTCCCATTAGGAGTTAGCTTTCTTTTTTCTATTTTAGTATTAGTCCAACTCATCACATTTCCCATTATTCGCGTCACCAAAAAAGTCCGAGACTTAGACCGAAATCTCGTGTTTGCCCTGCGCACCATTCTCGTACAGCTTCGCTCGGGAGTAAGTTTGTTTGAATCCATGAAACTAGTGGGAGAAGGAAACTACGGCGCCGTGTCACGAGAATTCAAACGAGCCGTTGACCAAATTTCAACGGGAACGATTCAAGAAATTGCCCTCGAACGCATTGCAGAGTACAATCCGAGCATATTTTTTAGACGAGCCATCTGGCAAATCGTAAATGGAATGCGCGCCGGAGCAGACATTACAGTCGTATTGGGAGAAAGTGTGGACACTCTCACGGAAGCACAATCCATTCAAATTCGCAATTATGAAAGTCAAATGAAAATACTCTCACTCGTTTACATGATGCTCGGCGTCATCGTTCCCGCGCTGGGAATCACCTTCCTCATCGTGCTCTCCTCTTTTCCCCAAATCAAAATCACCGAACTCTATTTTTGGATTCTCCTCGCGGGAGTGAGCATCGCCCAATTCATGTATTTAGGTATTGTCAAAAGCAAGCGCCCGACGCTGCTGGGTGATTAAACATGCCCTCCTCGCGCAACGATTTCATTTTTCTCCGCGCCATTATCGAAGCGTTTGAAACAGAGTTCGCCTACTTGGGAGTGCGAATCTCCTCGCGAAAATTCGTTCTCAACATGCTCATGTTTGCCTTCGCCGCGAGCGTGGGCTCCACTATTTTTACCAGCCTCGTGCTGCGCTGGCCATACTTTTTAGTGGTAGTGGGATTTTTCGCCACATTCATCCTCGTCATGGGGGGAATCTACATGTTTTTGGACTTGCAAGCCGAATCCCGCGGACGACAAGTCGAACGCGTTCTCCCCGATGCATTGCAACTCATCGCCAGCAACATCAAATCCGGACTCACCACGGAACGCGCGCTCCTCGTTTCCGCGCGGCCGGAATTTGGTCCGCTTGAAACAGAGTTCAAACGCATCTCCACCCGAATACTATCGGGTGTTCCCATCGAGAAAGCCATCATGGAAGTGCCCAAACACATCAAATCAACTCTTGTTGAACGCACGATGTGGCTGCTCGCGCGCGGAATATCTTCCGGAGGAGAAATTGCGGATTTATTATTACAACTCTCCCGCAACCTTCGCTCCCAACTCACTCTGCAAAGCGAAGCCCGCGCATCTATCTCCATTTATGTTATTTTGATATTCTTCTCCGCCGCGTTTGGAGGGCCTGCACTTTATGCCGTGTCAAGTTTCATTGTCGAAGTCATGAGCTCGCAAATAGGAAACCAGCCCCAAATTGATCCAGGTGCGTTAGCCGCCGCGGGCGCACGATCATCTTCATTAGGCGCATTTGTGGGAGGAAGCTCTGGAATCATTTCCCCTGAATTCATCACCATGTTCGCGCAAATCATGTTATTTGTGGGAGGAATATTTGCCTCGCTCATTTTAGGGGCGATAGCCACCGGAAAAGAAAAAGATGGAATCAAATATTTGCCATTCGTCATGCTCTGCTCGTTCGGATTATTTTTCCTCATACGATTTGTGTTACACTCCGCATTTGGAACACTCTTGTTAGGCGGATAAATCGTTCGTGTGGCGCACACGAAATTATTATTGTGTAAATGGTACACTACACTTGCGAGAATAATTCTTCTTTGGGAAGGACTTCAATTCCGTGCGCAGTGATTCGTACGGGGCGGAGTTTGTCGCTGATTTTAGTATCGCGCATTTTGAGAATACCAATACTTCTCACAAAACGATTTTCCACGCGCGTGTGGTACAAGAGAACAACTCCATCCGCCACATATTCTTCCAATCCAAACAATCCTTCGTGCTGTCCCGTGGTGGATTCGTTGGTGACTATCGTGGTGACGTTTAATTTTTTCAACATTTTTCCCAAACTCAGGATGCGTTTTCGTGCATCTAATTCGCGTTCAAAATACAAATGAAAAATGACACCGGGGTCGATGATGAGCCGCGATGCTTTGTGTTTCGCAACTAAATCCTCAATACTGTCTCTCAACTTGTCAAAATCATACAACTCAACGGTTTGCATGATTATTTTTCCTTTCTTAATCATCCCTTCCAAATCCCACCCAAAAATAGCGGCCGTCTCCATAAGCTCTTCAGGCTTTTCTTCCAGTGAAATAAACACGCCCGTTTCATTGTGTTTAGCCGCTCCATTGTACAAATATTGCAGGCAAAAAATGGTTTTTCCCGCTCCGGGGTCTCCCGTTAATACGACTAAATTTCCTTTCGGAATACCCCCCTCAATCAACTCGTCTAAACCCATGACTTCGGTCGGGGTGCGTTGCACGATGGCGTTGCCCATGACACTTTTCACATTTCCTTAGATATATACCCATCGGGTGTGCAATTGCAGGCACTTTAACACACCCGCTTTCGCCGGAAACATGAACGTTTATATATCGCGATTTGTTACCCTATCCAGCCAATTACCTTTCTTTGCAAAGGAGGAGAAAAAATATGAATTTCAAGAAACGAGGACAATCGGCACTCGAATACTTGATGACCTACGGCTGGGCCTTGGTCGTTATTGTAATTGCAGTTGCTGCATTAGTTGTATTAATTAATCCGAGTACGATTCAAGGAAATCAATGTGACGCTAAAATTGGACCGTTTACAGTTAGTCAAAGTCAAGTGACTGCTGCAACAACGCAGTTAGTTTTAGTTAATCAAACCGGACAGGGCGTGACATTAACTGATGTTAACGTTAGTGGTACGCACGGTGGTTCAACAACATACAATGACACAGGTTCAACGTTTACTTCTGGAACGGTATTAAGCCCTAACCAGACAGTTACTGTGGTTGTTAATCAAACACCTGACATTAACACTGGATCATACAATCTAACATATCAGTTGACGTATGATGCTGGTCAGTTACAAGGTGTTACCGCTTCAGGAAGCTGCCGCGGTACAATATAATTTGATTCATTTTCAGGGTTGTGCTCCGAAAGGAGCCACCCTTCTTTTTTTATTCTCGGTTTAACTCGTTTCTCGCATGCCCAACTCATCTTTTCCCTCGCGCGCGGCAGTATCCAATTCTCCCCCTGAAAAATCGGCGCTCTCCGATGAACAACTCTCCGAACTTTTACGCCCGGGAAAAGATTTTGAAAATGCGCTCGGAGCATCCATCAAAACGCTTCCAGCAGGAACCACTAACCTTCTCATCGTGCGCCTCAAAGATTATGCCACCACGCCGCGCGCACTCTTAACCTATTTTGCGCAGGAAAAAATGCCCGGCGTATATGTGAGCGTGAACAAACCCTACATGGACATTGTGAAAACCCTCCCAAACAAAGAAACATCCATTCCTCAAACACAATTCGTGGATGCGATCACTGCCCTTACCGGAAGAGGGGTTGAAGACAATCAAGTTGTCACGTTCATTGACTCTCCACTTGCGCTCGTGGAACTCAACCTCGCCATCTCGGATCGAATGAAAGGACTCGTGAGCAATCAAAAATTCTTAATACTCGATTCCGTGTCCACGCTCCTCGTGTATAATACTCCTCAATCCGTCGAAAAATTTTGCCACACGGTGATTGCCAAAAACCGCGCGGAAAATGTGCTAGGATTATTCCTCATGATTGAATCCGAAGACCATCGCGGGGTAGTGGAAACGCTCGCGCAGTTTGTGGACAATGTCATTACCGTCAAACCGCAATAATTTTTTCTAACTTTCAACGAAATACTAGAACTCGACGACAACGCCCCAATTTTTGACGCACAACTCGCTCAATTCGCGCTTCAATTTTTCGGCCGCGTGCGAAAGATGTTCCTCTTCCTGCAAGTGCTCCGCGGCCACGCGCAATGACTCTTCTATTCCTCGCTGCGCCTCCGCTGCCTTGCTTTCCAAACCCACTTTCATGGAAAACAATTCGTGCTCCTGATACGCATTCACATTCCAACGAATCGCCTCATCCAACTGAATGAGTTGTTCAAAAAACAAAATGAATGATTCTTCTTCCAGTGCGTTCTCCAGCACGCTGCGAATCTCCTCGCGCTTTTCACTATTCGAAATCTCTGGCAATGATTCAACCGCCATGCGTAGCAGCATGACTAATCCGGCGCCATGCACATCGCGCTGCACTGCATTTAGGGGATTGGCTAAATACCATTGCAACATTCGCATCTGCGCATTCTCCATTTCCTGAAAACGCGGTACATGTTCATTCAAATATTCTAAACACGGACGCACGCGCTCCCATGTTTCCAACCATGCTTGCGTGCGCGCCGTTTTTTCCTGCGTGAGTTTGTGAAACGACTCCTGCAAACGCATAAACGTATCAAACCCTCGGTGCTGCGAAAGCAATTCCAAGGATTGCTGCGCGGACATTAATGCATTCTCCCACAACTGCGCATCCCTCTCCGCACTTTGCCGCGCGACAGCCATTTGGTTGCGCTGCACGAAAAGTTCGGCAATCATTTCCGCCAACTCATTTGGTTTAACTGCCGGGTGCTTTGACAAACCCTGCACGGTGATGCGGCGCATATCAATCAACACTTCATCGGCTTCCGCGAGCCAACCCTGAATCTGCGGAGGCACATTTTCTCCCCATCTGCGTTGAAGTAAAGGAACTATTTTCTCTGACCACTCTTGATGCGTGTGCGCCGCATACTTCAACAATTTTTGTTCACTCATGGGGGGAAGATGCTTCTCTAGTAATTGTGCTAACTCAGCGTCACCCATTTGTTCGGCATGTCTCGCGAGGCGCGTCACCACATGTTTCACCTGCGCGGCGCGCAACGCTAACGATTGAACCACTTTTCCCTGGTCTTTAGACAATCTTTCTTCAAAAAAAGCCCGGGCTTCCGCAAAGGAAATTTTCTGTCCGCTCTGCGTGTCTTTGCCCCACATACTGCTCAACTTTCAGAACGGCGCGCGAATATATAATGGCCATTACTTCTGACGCAAAAGAAAGGGATATTGCTCTCGCCCTCTGACACAATTACTGTGCTAAAGTACACGCGAATATCCGCCTGATTTAAAAAGGGCGAATTATTACTCAGACTGATAGTTGAGGGATGTACCATGAAGATGATTGGGATTGTAACAATGTTATTGCTTGGAATGCTTATACTCGTTCCAATTGTGTCTGCGAACGTGGTTACGACTACGATGACGTGGTTCGTTGCCTCGGCGAAATCAATTTCAGTATCATACGGTTCGCCTTGTACTTCTTCAGCGTTCTTCTTTGTTGAAACAAACGCCCAGTTTGACCCGGATTCGGATGGAAATGCTGCGCGAGTGGTGCCTACCTCTACCCGAATTGCGGACAGCAACTGTCAGTCATCCTCACAAGCTAGTATGGTTGTTACCAACACGGGAACAAGCACTCTGAATGTGGATGCAAACTTTGGTTCGGCATTTGCAGGAGCCGATACTAACATTGTGTTAAAAGTGTGGCAAGGAACCGGAACAGGTTGTGGAACATTTGGATTAGGCGGCTGGGAAGCCACGTGTTCGGTTGTTACTGTAACATCCGCTCCCAACACGACAACGTGCCGAAACTTCAATGAACATAATGAACTTGCCGGTGCGCGAGTCATCACCAACTTAGCAGCCTTTGCCTCTCAGCAGCTCTGCTATTCGGGTGACTTTAACGCGTATGTGAGTGCAGGAGACCACAACGGATCGTTCCAGTTGGGTTCCGAATTCAGTTAATGGAATATATTCAACTCGTGTGTCCGCCTCATTTGGCGGACCACCATTTCTTTTTTCTCTTTTTTCCCTTTGAAAAGTCAAAGATTTATTAATGCGAGGAGTATTCTCGTAGCGTTGGAGGAGTAAGATATGTCGAAACTATTTGCCGGGGGCGCATTCAAATCATCAAACAAATTATTGTGGGGCGGAATTGCTATCATTGCCCTTGTCGGAGTATATTTCCTGTTCATGGTAAACCCTGCAGCGTCTGCGACGACAGACACTTCAACTAATTCATTAGGGACTATTCCTTCCGATTCAAGTGCATCGCCCATTTCGGCCAATACCACTGAGAATTTTTCTGAATCATTGAAGAGCGAGCTCAGTAAAGCCCGCTACGTGAAAGAAGTATTCAAAATTAATCGTGTTGTGCTCGACTTATATGAAAAAGCAGCCATTTTTCGCGGAGAAACACTCGAGGAAGTAACTGAATTTTTTTACAATTGCTGCGGACTCACGCAAGAAAGCGATATTTTTGCTGAATTGCCCCCTGTTCCTGCAGACTTTGCTGAAGTTGCGTATCAACTGCAAACGGGAAGACTCTATCAAATTGGCGCATTAGGCGCAGAATATTATACGCAGCCTGAATTTTATTTTCAAGGAAACCTCACTGCATTAGTGAATCGACGACTCGCATTCCGTGCGTGGAGCGAACCCCAATTGCAATACTGGGGAGACTACGGCTTGAGTGTTTATCCCTCCACTCAAAACACCGATGTTGTCAAATCGACTCGACCCACATTTACCGCAGTCATGTTTGCCAGCACGCCCTGGAATATTCAGAATTACATTGGAATGCAATTGATTGCCGACAGCAAGTCGAAAGAATATTTTGATATCAAAATCTCCGAAGTGCGCACGGGACAACCCTACTTTTTACTCGAACCCACATTCCCCTATTTTTATCGAAATTGGGCAACCAAAGTGGTTATCGAAGGAAAAGTCAAACCGGACACGCCGCCCGGGGACTATGTCATTAACATCAACCCAACGCTCCCCCCATCGGAATTAAACATAACCTGGGCGGACCAGCATCCCGGATTATACGCCACGTACGGTGCATTATTCCCCGAAGATGGGTATGGTAAATTGTTCATCACGGTCTCCCCGTGATGGGCAAACCCACGCTTAATTAAATACCAATTCATTCGCTTCTCCATGTTTTCATGGACACGCGTCGCGCGACTCAGTGTAGCGGTGTTGCTCGCTTTCATCCTATTTTTTCCCGTCGCCACCGCAAACACGTCCACCACCACCGCCACATGGGTTCCGGGAGGAGATGTGGCATACACGGTCACACTCTCCTATCCGCAGTGTCCGCTCGCCAATGGAAACACCCAAATCCGCGCAGATGTAGAAGGAACCAACAACGGACAAATCATTGATGATGCCGTCGTGTATGCCACGATTCGAAAACCCGATTTGAGTACAACGGATGTCAATTTTTCAAACGATGGAAATGGAACGTACACGTACACGTACAACTTTGACCAAAATGGAACATACTTCATTGATGCAACCGCATTCAAATCTCCCTCATCTTCAGGAGATGTGAATGGATATGTGTATCTAAACAACACGGATTTCAACATCACATTCATCAACAATGGATTCTCTCTCGACATTGGTGCGTTGGGAGAAATACAAAACTTTGTTTACAACACGGATGATGTGCTCGTGTTTGATTTGAACGCGAACACCACGCTCTATTATCCGAGCGGCTCTGTTGCGGATGCAAACTTGACCATGACGCAAAATAATACCGGAGAATATGTTCGTTCATTCTTTGGACCATCTCCCGCAGGAAATTATTCCGTCACGAGCACATTCCAATGCGGCGCGCGCTATCACCAAAACACGGGAGGAACATTTACCGTAAACGCAGCCGCATCTTCCGGCGGGGGAAGCAGTGGCGGAGGAGATTCAGGCAGCGGGGGAGGCGGAGGAGGCGGTGGCGCGGGCGGTGGCGCAGGACCACGCTCACGCATTGTGTCCATTGACTTTCAACCGGTACTTGGAAAGGGAGCGCCTTCGCGAATGCTCGCCACCGTACAAAATCTCACGAGCAGTGTAGTGGACTACACCCTCACTTACACCATTCAAACTCCCTCCGGACTTTTTTCAATAGGTGAAAGCGACATTATTGCAGTGGGGCCCTACGGCATAACAACCGTGGCAATCGAAGAAGCATTCATGCCCCTCGAGACAGGAACATACGTGCTCAACGCGGAATTATTCCGAATGAACACGATTGCACGCTTCGACACGTACGAACAAACGTATCTCGTGGAAGGAGAACACGCCGTTACATTAGACGTAGCGCCCTCTTCTGATAAAACAGCCGTGGGACTAAGCTATCCCTTTTCCATTAATTTAGTCAACAATGGAGACTTCCTCGAAGAAAATGTTCAACTAACGTGGTATTTGATTAACGCGGATGGAGAAGAATACATTCGCTCCACGCACAGCGTGGATCTTTCTCCCAATGAAACGGCGTCGCTTCCCTATTCTCCATTTATTCCCATCAATTCTCCCATGGGGCTGCACCAGTTAGTAGTGGAAATGCACGCCTATAATTTGACGCAAACTGCCACGGTCATTTTCACTGTGTCCTCGCCCAATGATTACTATTCGCAAGTCATCGCTGATTTAGAATTACGCATTTCTCAACTCGATGAAAAACTCGATGACTTATCTCAACGCGGATTTGACACGGCTGCGTTGGAATTAATTTTGCTCGACATTCGAACGGATGTGGCGCGCACCAAAGGAATGCTCCTCGCGGGAGAATTTGACACGCTAAATGACAACCTCATTGATTTATCCGGACGCGTAACGCGGTTAGCGGCAGAAGTGGACTCACTTGAGCAACAATCTCCCCTCCTCTCGCGCGAAGGACTCACTCTTCTGCTCTACATTGGCGCGGGGCTTTTGCTCGGAGCATTTGCGTGGCTGCTGCACTGGTTGTTGGAAAAAGAACGCAAGGAACGAGGCAAACGTGGGGGAGTAGTGCTTGTTCCCGCTTCTCCTGGCTGGCTCACTTCCCTCTTAGGAGTGAATAATTGTTACATCCTCGCATCCGAACGCGAGAAGTTGAAGCGTAAGCCTTTAATAGACCGGATAATTGGATTGATGGAAGGTGAGTCTTCGCATGATAACCAGTGAACTCCTGATATCCGTTGGACTATTTGTGGTGCAAATGGTCATCGCCGTGTATCTCATACGCTATTCCAACCAGCAGCTCATGAAGAGCATTTCCGGCTTGCGAGACAAAAACTTAGAATTGATGAAACTCAACGCGCGATTAACCAAAACAGTCATCATGAATGAAGACAGCTTCCGAAAAGAACTCGATGGACTGCGCAAAGGTGCTCGATCAAGTGAGAAAACGGTTGTACAGCCTGTTGCGGCAAAGGCCGAGTGAGCGTGAGTTCACATGCCTTTCGCTGAAATCATTGTTTCGGTTGGATTCTTTGTCATGGCCATGCTCGTGGCCGTGTACCTCATACGCTATTCTAACCAGCAGCTCACGCGCTGCCTGACTTCATTGGAAGAAAAACACAATGAACTCGTTGATTTGAATGGAAAACTCGCCAAGCAAATATTTTCATCCGACAAAAAATTACGCGATGATTTAGAAGCCGTGAAACGCGCGCACAAGAAAGCAAACGCGTCATGATGTCGAATTAAAACACTTTTATTTTATTTTTCTACTATGGGACAAGCCGAACGCGACAGAATTCTAGAAAAATTCCGCGAAATGAACATTCCATTCGAACATCTCACGCATGAGCCCGTGTACACCAGTGAGCAAGCCATGCGCGCACGCAATGGAGAATTGCACAATGGGGTGAAAGCTATGGTTTGCAAAACCGAACGCGGAACCATTCTCGCGCTATTGGCTGCGGACATGAAATTGGACATGGAAAAACTCGCGAAGTTAATTTTGTTCAAAAAATTATCCTTGGGAAGCAAAGAACGCGTACTCGCCGCGACAAACTGCGAACCCGGCTCGGTTCCCCCATTTGGTTTTGCGACACCGCTTCCTACTTACATTGATGAATCCGTTTTCGACCACGAATGGGCGGAATTTAACATTGGTTTGCTCACGGAAAGCGTAAAGGTGCGCACCGAGGATTTGCGGAAAATACTGCCGCAGAAACTGCTTCAGTTTGCGGTGAAAGGGTAACACCCCCCCAATTGCCGTTTTTTGGTCGGATTGAGAGTGTTTTCCAAAGGGTATTTTCCCAGCAAGCGAGGGGTTCGTTTATAATCCCTTCCCAGGGGTTTTCACGTATAACACGGCCAAAAAGGCCCAATGACCCCTGAAAAAGGGTGAGGTGAAACAATATGAGTACTGCATTTGAAGTTCCTGCCGAAGTCAAGGAAAAACAAGCCGAATTCTTGCAGGAATTAGTCAAAAAGAAAGGAAAAATCCGCATTGGTGTGAATGAAGTCACCAAAGCCATTGAGCGCGATACCGCAAAATTGGTTATTATTGCCAAAGACGTCAGCCCCGCTGAGCTTATCATGCACATCCCTTTGCTCTGCAAAGACAAGAAAGTTCCCTACTCCTACGCAGACACGCGAAAGGACTTAGGAACAGCCATCGGAATTGGAGTGGGAGCCGCTGCGGTTGCCATCACCGAAGCCGGGGACGCGCAACAAGGTTTAGAACAATTAATCAAAAAGGTCCAGGCACTGGCCAAGTAAAAGGGATGATGACACATGGCTGAACTCGGAACACCGGCAGAAGTGGTCGAAGTCGTCAAACGCACAGGTGTGCACGGCGAAATTGCCCAAGTATTGTGCCGCATTTTAGACGGACCTGAAAAAGGACGCGTAAAACGACGCAATGTCAAAGGAAACTTACGCGTGGGCGACAAACTCATTTTGTTAAACACGGAACGCGAAGCCAAGGAAATTCGCGCACACTAAGGGGGAATGAAACATGGACTGCTCATTTTGCGGAAAACTAATCCCTCGAGGAACCGGACTCATGTTCGTTCGAAAGACGGGACAAGTATACACGTTCTGCTCACGAAAGTGCGAACACAACATGATTCACTTAGGACGACAATCTCGAAAAACGCAGTGGACAAAAGACTACGCGAAAACAAAAACATCGAACATTGCCATCCGAGCGCACGAGCAAGCCTCCAAAGCTTCTCCTGCAGCTGAGAAAAAATAGTGGTTGTGAATGCAATGATGGAACGAACCCTCGTGTTGTTGAAGCCGGACGCCGTGCAGCGTGCCCTCTCCGGAAGAATCATTCAACGATTTGAGGACGTGGGATTGAAAATCATTGGAATGAAAATGGTTCAAGCCTCGCGCGAACACGCCACGACACACTACGCTGACGTGGGCGTGCGACGCGGACAAAAAATTCTCGACCAAAACGTGAACTTTTTGCAGGAAGGGCCGGTTATTGCACTCGTGCTAGAAGGAATTCAAGCAATCGAATTAGTCCGAAAAATGGTTGGAAGCACGGAATCAAAAGCCGCCCAACCCGGAACGATTCGCGGAGACTTTTCGCACCAAAGTTATGCGTACGCGGACGCACAAAACCAAGTCATCAAGAATTTGATTCACGCCTCTTCTTCATTGGATGATGCCAAAAAAGAAGTCGCCTTGTGGTTCAACGAAAGCGAATTGTGCAACTACAAAACCGTTCACGAAAAACACACGTTCGGAAAATAACGTTTTATCAAAAAGTTTAATCAAAAAATATTTTTTGTTTGTATTTTATTCTTCTATTTTTTCGCTTGAATTATCTTCTTCCAAGTACATTTCTAATTTTTCAACAATGTTGTCCCATTTCATCATGAGATTTTTTCCCTGGTGATTTTTTGAAACTTCAATTTCACTAATGTTCGCCAAAATGTCATCCAACTCATCATTGAAATCAAATTTGGTGAAGGGTGTGAGAAAGTGGGCCGTTGCATTAATCGCATTAGGAGAAACGGGAGTGGATAAAATCATTCGCAACAGCAAAAAAGCCAAATCTTCTTTCATTTTCCGATTGCGCGTTCCTTTTGCTGAAAAATATTCGCGCAGTGCTTTCAGCTCACTCTCCACGTGAACGTGTTCCTCGGCATCGCTTTCGAGTTGGTCATTTTCGACTATTTTTTCAGTCATACACATGCTTTTATTGCTCAAAATTATATTACGGTATGCGGGTTCTCCTCCAAAAACTCTCGCCTGAAGCCATTTTGCCCAAATACGCCCTCGCACATGACGCGGGAATGGACTTATTTTCAAACGAAACCATTGTTTTGCAGCCCCACGAAAAAAAAACCATCAAGACTGGAATTGCATTAGCCATTCCTCCCGGACACGTGGGGTTAGTCTGGGACAAAAGTGGTTTAGCGAGCAAATTTCACCTGCACACGTTTGCAGGAGTCATTGATGAAGCGTACCGCGGAGAACTGCAAGTCGTCTTAGGAAACTTTGGCACTGTCCCCTACACGATAGAAAAGGGAACCAAAATTGCCCAATTGCTCATTCAGCCCATTGTTCACGCTCAACTCGAAGAAGTAACCTCTCTCGATCAAACTGAGCGCGGAACAGGCGGGTTTGGAAGCACGGGATTGCGCTAACGGCTCGTTCTCACGCACGCCCTGTGATGTTTTTAACTGCATGAGGCGTATGTATTGCTATGATTCTCTCCGATGGCGAAATCAAAGAACTCGTGCAGCAGGGAAACATCTACGTTCCCACGGACAACCACCCCATTGAGTTGGATTTACAAATGGGGCCCTCCTCATTGGACCTGCGATTGGGTCCCGAAATATTATTGTTTGACAACCACGCGATGCGACTCATTGACTTGTCCGAAAAAGCCCCTCCTCGCATGAGACGGGTGCAAATTGATGAAAAAGAAGGATTTGTTTTACACCCTGGTGAGTTTGTGTTGGGAACAACGGTTGAAGCGGTCAAAATTCCCGTAGAATTGGTGGGAAGACTCGAAGGACGCTCTTCCCTCGGGCGATTGGGGCTTGTAATTCACGCCACCGCCGGGTTCATCGATCCCGGTTTTGAGGGCCAAATCACGTTAGAAATGCAAAACATTGGGTCACAACCCCTGCTCTTACGGCCTTACCAGCGCGTGTGCCAACTCTGCTTCATCCGCATGAGCAAAGTCCCCGAAATGCCCTATTTCAAGAAGAAAGACAACAAATACCACGGCCAGTTTGGACCGGTGGCCTCGCGCATTGCCCGAGAACAGCGCCCCACGCGGGAAAATACGTTATAACCCTGCCCAACGCCACTTAGACTGATTTTTAAAGGATTTGGCGGGTCTTCAGTATAGAAGTTGTCGCTGGACCCACGTCGAAATTGACAATCGACTCTGGCTGCAACCTGTATTCCGGGAAAGTGAAACCAGATGTCTACTACACCAAACCAATTGCGCACGCCCATTGTCGCAGTCTTAGGACACGTGGACGCGGGAAAAACGAGTTTCCTCGACAAAGTTCGCTCCACCAACGTCGCGGCCAAAGAAGCCGGATTCATTACACAGCACATTGGAGCAACCGAAGTTCCGGTGCAAACCATCAAGGATATTGCCGGACCCCTCGTGCAAAAATTTGGATTCAACCTCAACATTCCCGGCCTTTTGTTCATTGACACGCCCGGTCACGAAGCATTTACTAATTTGCGCGAACGCGGAAGCAGCATTGCCGATTTGGCGGTGTTAATGGTGGACGCGCAAAAAGGATTGCAGCCGCAAACCAAAGAAGCCATGACCATTTTGCGCAACTACAAGGTGCCGTTCATCGTGTGCGTGAACAAAATAGACATCATTGATGGATATGACTCAAAATCGGGAAGTTTTTTGGCCAACCTCGCACAGCAAACACACGCAGTACAAGCAAAACTAGATGAACGATTGTACACGATTCTCGGAGAATTGTTTACCGCGGGATTTCAGAGCGAACGCTTTGATCGAGTGCGCGACACCACAAAAGAAATTGCGATGATTCCCATTTGCGCAAACACCGGAGAAGGTTTGCCCGAGACACTTGTTTTCCTCGCGGGATTAGCTCAAAAGTTTTTGGAACAAAACCTCAAACTCGAAGCGAATGGTCCGGCGAAAGGAACGTGCTTAGAAGTGCGCGAAGAAAAAGGATTGGGAACAACCTTGGATGTCATTTTGTATGATGGAAAATTGAGTGTGGGAGACGTGTTTGTCATCGCGGGAAAAAATGGTGTGATTGAAACAAAAGTCCGCGCACTCTTGCGGCCGAACGTGCTCACCGATATTCGTGCAGCGGAAAAGTTTGTAAACGTAAAAGAAGTGTACGCTGCCACCGGAGTAAAAATTTCTGCACCCAATTTAGACGAAGCATTGGCCGGAAGCCCATTCTTGGTTGTGAAAAATGGAAATGAAAAAGAAATAATTGAAAAAGAAGTCAAGCGCATCAAGATTGAAAGCGATAGCATGGGAATCATTCTCAAAACAGACACGCTTGGAAGCCTCGAAGCATTAGTGAAACTCGTGCAATCGCACCAAATTAAAGTCAAGCGCGCCGACGTGGGAGAAGTCACGCGACGCGATATTATGGAAGCAGCCGCGATTCGAGCCAAAGAACCCTATTTAGGAGTCATTTTTGCATTCAACACTCTTGTACAGGATGCGGCGCGCAAAGACGCCCAACTCGCAAGCGTTCCCTTGTTTGAAAGCAACATTGTGTATTCCATCACCGAAGAATATGTGAAATGGGTTCAAACACAAGAAGCCGAGAAAAACAAACGCTTACTCGAACAAGCCATGTTCCCCGCTAAAATACAATTTTTGGCAGGATATGCGTTTCGAAATTCTAAACCCGCTGTAGTGGGTGTGCGCGTGCTCGAAGGGCGATTGAAAAATGGAATCGAACTCATGAATGAAAAAGGTGAACTCATTGGACGCGTTCAAGCAATACAATCCGAAAATGAATCCGTGAACATTGCACAAAAAAATGACGAAGTGGCCGTGTCCATCAGCGATGCGGTAGTCGGTCGAAACTTATTCGAAAATGATATTTTGTACACCGTGCTCACGCCCAACATGCTCCTCACACTCAAAAAAATAAACGCTCAACTCACGGAAGATGAAAAAGATTTACTCACACACATCACGACACAACTGACTTCACACTCCTCAACAAATGAGAGGGAGGAATAAACCATGAACATAGTCGTATCAGACCCGAAAACAAGAAAGGCCCACGTCAAGAAAGTGGAAAGCATGCCCTACCAGGGAGCTAAACTCGGACAAGAAGTGGATTTGAGTGAACTCGGGTTAGACGGGTACAAAGGAATCATTACCGGAGGAAGCGACAAAACAGGAACGCCCATGCGAACCAACTTTCCCGGAACCGGACGAAAAAAATTACTCATCTATCCGGGTGTGGGATTCCGAAAAGGAGAGAAAGGAGAACGACGCAAACGACCCTTGCGCGGAAACGTGGTGGCGAATGATATCCATCAATTGAATATCAAAGTCACACATCACGGAAGCCAGACGCTGGACGAGTTATTGCCGATGGCCCCCAAAGAAAAGAAGGAAGCCAAGAAAGAATAACCGTGAAGTTACCCATTAAGCCAATTACCCATCCAAAAGGCAGTTCCTATTGGCCGCGGGGATTGGCTTAAAGAAACTTCCCACCCCTTTCCACGTAATATGCCCCGCACAAAGAAAACAACCGAACCTGTCGCAGGCGAACAACCCCCCGTCTTGGAAAAAGTTCCAAAGACACGAAAAAAGGGAGGGCTTTCTTCCGCAGGAGCTGCATTGGCAGCCCAATCCGATGAAAATGAAACCAAGACAAGTGAAAAAACAACTCACGCTCAACCGAGTGCACACGCTCAACCGGGGAAAACACGCGCACACGATGATGTATTGCAAGCCGAAGTCAACATTGGACTCACAGGTCATGTGGATCATGGTAAAACGAGTTTGACGAAAGCGCTGAGCGGAAAATGGACTGACACGCACTCGGAAGAACTGAAGAGAGGAATCTCCATCCGATTAGGTTACGCGGACACGACATTCTATGAATACGCGGGAAAAAATTCTCCTGAAAAATTTGGCGTGCATGCGGAAAAAGATGGAGTAAAAGGAAAAGTTCTGCGAAAAGTCTCCTTCATTGATGCGCCGGGACACGAAACACTCATGACAACGATGCTCTCCGGCGCTGCGTTGATGAATGGTGCTCTTCTCGTTATTGCCGCTAATGAAACATGCCCGCAACCCCGCACGGCCGAACACTTAATGGCCTTACAAATCGGGGGAATCAAAAATATTATTGTGGTGCAAAACAAAGTGGATTTAGTCGACAAAAAACGTGCCCTCGAGTCACACAACGAGATTAAAAAATTCTTGAAAGAATACGGGTATGAAAACGCGCCCATTGTTCCCATTTCAGCTAATTTTAATGCCAACATTGACGCGCTGATTAATACTATCCAACAGCACATTCCCACTCCCGCATTCGAGGAAAAAAAACCCTTGAAAATGTACATCTCCCGCTCATTCGACGTCAACAAACCGGGAACGCCCATTGAAAAATTACAAGGAGGCGTGTTAGGAGGAAGTATCGTGCAGGGAACTCTCTCTCCACATCAAAAAGTAGAAATCACTCCCGGAGTAAATGGAAAACCCATTCAAATTGAAGCATTATCCCTCAACATTGCAACCGGACACTTGAATCAAGCACGCCCCGGCGGACTAATCGCAATGGGAACGATGCTCGACCCAGGAATTACAAGCATGGACAAATTCAAAGGACAAATTGTCTGCGCCCCCGGTTCATTGCCCGCGCCAACGGATTATTTGAGCATTGATTTCAACGAGCTTCCCCGATTGCTAGGAGAAAAACTTCCATTCCCCCACACGAAAGAGCTCATGGTGCTTACGATTGGAACCAACACATTAGTGGGAGAAATTTCTCTCGTGAAAAAAAATCAGATTGACATGATTCTGAAAGGAAAAATGACGATTGAAAAAGGACAAAAAATTGCCATTTCCCGCCGAGATAAGGCGGGATGGCGACTCGCAGGATGGGGCGTGGCGCGATAATATTACGCGCCGCTCGCCAACATCGCCGCTAAAGCGGCACCGGCAATAATTCCGCCCAGCACAAACACAATGAGAAGGGGCAGTAGCACTACTACTACACTTTTCATCGTGTTCAATTTGTTAGCCACTGAAACTAAAATGACCATCAAATACATGGAGTAGAGGAACCACCCAAGATTAATGAGTGCACCAATCAAGGGAATAATTCCGAGAATGGAAACAATAATGTTGGCCACAATCATGGGAACCAACAGTTTTGCGCCCAAAAAATAATTAGCTTCAAACGTTCCGGTGCCTCCTACTACTTTAGCCACCAAATACATGACGCCGTATCCAATGTAGCTTCCAATTAATGTCACGAGCGCCATGACAATGGGCATAATGATCACGGCTAACAAGCCGAGTCCGGCAATCAAACCAAAAACCAAATTATTCTGCGCCGCATTTCCAGCCACTGCACCAATGATGCCACCCAACACGGCGACACCCACACCCAACAATAAACCAATAATGGCACCATAAATAGCAAAACGCTTGTGCGCCCATTCCATATTCGTCTTTTTCACTTCGCTCCCCATTTTTTCGCGGGGGTGAAGAATAATCTCAAACAGTTCCATGCAACCCTCTCCTTGTCTGTGTAGACAAAAACATACGCACCAAGCCAGTATTTAAAGGAAAAGACTCCCCAAGCATTGGAGAAAGGTGATTATACATCGAGATTCCACGAGTAGCATTAGACACCAACATCCTCCTCGACGCCGTGCGGCTGAAAATACGCGTGGTAGAGGACATTCGCACGCTGGTTGGAAACTGCACCCTGGTGGTGCCCATCCAAGTGAAGCAGGAATTGCAAACACTCTCCATTGAAAAAGGAAAAAATGGCCTGGCCGCGCGAATTGCCCTGGAAACACTTTCCCAAAATGGGATCAAAACCGTTTCCGCCAGTGGAGAAGGGGGAGACCAAGCCCTGCTGGATTTGGCTCAAAAAGGCTATATTGTGGCAACCAATGACCGAGGGCTCCGCCAAAGCCTTAAAAATACTCCCCAGCGAGTCATTGTGATACGCCAGTCCAAATACGTGGCCTGGTTATAATGCATTTAACCGCCAAAACAGGGGTCAAACCATGTACACGCTTGCTACGATTCGAGACACCATCCGCGTTCCGCCCAACAAATTTTCAAGCGACTTGAACCAATCTATTCTAACGATTGTGCGAAGCGACTTGGAAGGACTCGTTGATTCGGATTTAGGCGTAGTCGTCGCGGTCACCGAAGCCAAGCGAAGAGGCGAAGGAAAAATTGTTCCCGGAGACGCTTCAGCCTATTTTGATTCTGAAATTACACTCTTGACATACAAGCCGCACGTCAATGAAACGGTGGAAGGATTTATTTCCGAAGCCACTGAATTCGGCGCATTTTTGAAAACAGGCCCCGTTGAAGGATTAATTCACGTTTCACAAATTGCAGACGATTTCATTACATACGATGCTAAAGTCCCCGGATTCGTGGGACGCGACAGTAAACGCACCCTCAAAGTGGGCGACCAAGTCACGGCACGAATTGTCTCGGTGTCGATGAAGAATACGATTCCCGATTCAAAGATTGGTTTAACGATGCGACAGCCCGGATTAGGAAAGAAAGAATGGGCCAAGCTCAAAAAAGTTGTTCGCGGAGAAAAGAAAGGAAAAGCCCCGCCTAAGGGAGGCGACTCCGAATGAGTAAAGAAAAAGCCTGCCGCGCATGCCACAAGCTTTCCGAAGACGTGAAAGAATGCCCTGTGTGCAAGAGCACCGACTTGACAACGTTCTGGTCAGGATTTGTTTTGTTTGTCAACTCCGAAAAGAGTGAAATTGCTCAAAAAATGGGAATCAAGACAAATGGAAAATACGCACTGCGCTTGAGCCGCTAATCTCTGGGGGAACATGTATGAGTATGGAAATCGAAATCGAAGGACGACACAAAAACAATTTGCTTCACCGCGAAGAAATAAACTTTGAAGTGTTGAATGTCAAAAAAACTCCCTCCCGAAAAGAAATCCGCTCCGCATTAGCCGGAAAATTGGGTGCGAATGAAGAATTAGTCATGATTGACGAAATCGACCACGAATTTGGAAGCATGCGCATCGTTGGATTTGCCAAACGATACGACTCCATTGAAGATTTGAAACGAATTGAGCCCACACACATGCGAAAACGCCACGGCGATGCCGACGAAAAAGCAGCCGTTGCTGCAAAGGGGGAATAAATCATGGCCGGAAAAGAAGCAGCCAAAAAAGGCAGTGCCGAAAAAAAATTCAGCAAATCAACCCTCTACGAAAGCAAGGGTGAACACGTTAAACGCATGCGAAAAGCCTGCCCCAAATGCGGACCGGGCGTTTTCCTCGCACAACATTCGACGCGAGAATCATGCGGAAACTGCGGGTTTAGCGAATGGAAAACCAAAGCGTAACGGCCTTTTTAGAAAAAAGCCCGGGGAAAAAAGGAGGGCATTGATTGTATTTTCTTTCTCCCTCCTGGCTGATTATTCTCAGCATTATTGCCTATTTTGTCCTGAAAAAACCATTTGACAAACTATTTGGAAACGTGAACGTGCACACGGACGTGCCACGAGGATTTTTCATTTTTTTTCAACTACTTCTGGTGGGCCTGCTCCTCGACAGCGTGTCGCGCACACTCGGAATTAACGACACGGCTCCCGTGGAAGTGTTCGCACAAACACTCTCCTCTCAACAATGGAGCGGGGCGCTGCAAATAATCATTAGTGCACTCGGAGAAGAATTATTTTTCAGGGGAATTATTTTCAACGTGCTGGGAAGCATTCCCTCCATTCTAATTTTTGGTGCGGCACACGCAGGATATGGCTCACTCGTACAATTACTTGGAGCATTTGCCGCCGGATTCATCCTCATCCGCGCACGTGAACAATACGGGAGCATTTTCCCCGGCCTCCTGGGACACGCGTTATATAATCTCGCAGCGGTATTCGTGTTATTGTAAAATCTCAACAAGGTATTGAGGAAAAAAACCATGTACGCACTCGGAATTGAAAGCACCGCCCACACATTTGGAGTGGGAATCGTGGATGACGCGTGCAACGTTCTCGCGAATGAAAAAATGGCATACACGCATCCAGACGCGGGAATTCATCCCCGCCTTGCTGCCGAATATCATCTTGCGAACGGGGGAAATGTTCTCCGCGCCGCACTCGAGAAAGCAAACCTAACCATGAAAGACATTGATGTAGTGGGGTTTGCACAAGGACCGGGATTAGGGCCGTGTTTGCGCGTGGGAGCAATTACCGCACGCTACCTTTCTTCACGCTACACTATTCCAATACTGGGCGTCAACCACTGCGTGGCACACGTTGAAATAGGAAAAGTCAAAACACCCGCACGTGATCCAGTAGTAGTGTACACGTCCGGGGCGAACACGCAAATTATCTCCGAAGAAAATGGAAAATATCGCGTGTTAGGCGAAACACTCGACATGGGAGTGGGAAACGCCCTCGACCAATTCGGACGAAAACTCGGATTAGGATTTCCTGCCGGTCCAGTCATTGACCAAAAATATTTCCTAGGGAAAAAATACATTCCGCTTCCTTATTCGGTAAAGGGAATGGACCTCGTTTTCGCCGGACTATTAACCGAGGCACAACGTCAAATAGGAAAACACGATGTGGACGATTTGTGCTACTCCTTCATGCATACTGCATTCTGCATGGTAGCCGAAGTCACGGAGCGCGCACTCGCTCACGCGGAAAAAAAAGAAGTATTAGTCACGGGAGGAGTGGCCGCGTCTAAAGCACTCGCAACTATTCTCCAAAAACTCTGCGATGAAAGAGGAGCCACATTACACGTGGTGCCGCGCGCGTACGCCATGGACAATGGAGCGATGATCGCGTGGCAAACACTCATTGAACACCGTGGGGGGAGAAAACAAGCCATTTCGGAAACAAACGTGAACCAGCGCTTTCGCACCGACCACGTGGATATTTTCTGGTAGTTTTTTTTTTTTTTTTTTTAACTAATTTGTTAGTTGCTATTTTTTTCGTTCACGATGCGGGATTTCCATTTGGATGACTTGTGAATATGCGGCGCATGGGAGGGTGCGCGAATAATGCTACAAATGAGTCCGCGCGCGGCCAACTTTTTTTGCAATTCTTTTTCATTCACCTTTTGATCATAACCCAAAACAATCAACTCAGGGCGTAACTGCACCACTTTGTCCAGAATGTCTCCTTTTCCACCTAATACCGCAGCATCCACTCCTTTTAGTGCGCGCACCATCTGCACACGGATGCGTTCTGGAAAAATGGGAGCGTGATGTTTGACGCGCTTCACCGTTGAATCGCGCGAAACAATCACTGTTAATTTTTTTCCATGTCGTTTTGCAAAATCCAAATAGCGAATGTGTCCCAAATGCAACACGTCAAATGTTCCTTGTGCTAACACGTGTGAAAATTTTGTTTGTTTGCGGGAATTTTGCATGGTTGCGCGTGTTTTCATGCAATTCATAATGTAGCAAACCTTTATATAGCACGAATTATTGACTGGACTAACAAATTATCTATCCATGGAGGATGATACCTAATGGCACGAAGACGAAGACGCGCTGCAGCATCTACTGCACGCCGAACATCACGACGACGAACCGCTCGACGCAGTACCGCAAAAACGGCACGACGATCAACTGCTCGCCGACGAACCGCACGCCGAGCAACCACTGCCCGACGCAGCACATCTCGACGAACAAGCACGCGACGCCGCGCGCGACGAAGCCGAAGAGCATAATTTTGAGAATGGGCCCCTAGCGGCCATTCTTATTCTTTTTTTATACCAACTTTTTTTTGCGATTTAGACGACGAGCCACTCTAAACGGGCGCGTCTGGCGATGAACCCAAATAGCCATTCCCACTAGGATAAGGAAAGCCGTCACGTTCCACGGAAAAGCCACCACATTCCAGTCGGGGTCCAAGTAAATAGCAATGGCTGCCGCAATTCCCACCGAAAGAATAATCTCAACCAGGCTCAACAAGGGAATGCGATAATCGGATTTCCACTGCCCCCACTTAAACCTAAAAATGGCTCTCCATGAAACATTCTCTCTGGAAAATGATTTGCTCTGCTTCATCACGGACACGCATCCCGAATAATATGGTTGAAAATATTGTCGCATAACTCCGGTCCATTCGACGCCCCGGCTAAATAATCCCAGCACGTGTCGCGGGCAAGTCGGGCTTCATTCATGTCCTCAACAGGTTTCATTGGAATCGTCCCACAAATGGTCAAATTAGGAATTTTGTATCCCACTTTTGCGTAACACAATCCTTTTTCTTGCTGCGCGGGAATATACGCACACGCTGCCAATGAAAGCGTTACTTCCGCAACATCCGTGATACAATCATACTGCGTCACCAGGTTAGTGGTTATTTTGGTGCAATACTGCCAGTCTCCCAGCGATTTTGCCAACGCAAGGACGCAGGGTTCTTTCATTTCTTTGTTAATTACTTTTTCACACAAGGCTTTCTGCTTCAAACTAATTGCCAAATCCGAATAACATTGGTCGCGTCCTAGGACGTTAGTGATTGCTTCACACGCTGACGCATTTCCGGAAGCCGCTGCGACTTGCCCCACGCACGCGTCGCGGGTGGATTTATCTAAAATAGATTGACACACAACCTCATTTTTTGTTTTAGTGGCAATCGACAAATAACAATTGTCCTTTGACGTGTCATTGGTGATTTCTCCACATCCTTGCGCATTCAACGCGGCTGTGCTCACGGTAAAATAACACGTATTCTTAGCATCCGGTGCATCCACGTTTGCGCAGAGCGTTGTTTGATTGGTGTCCAATGCAACGGTGGCGAAGCATTTGTCGGCATACGCAAATGATTCTGTGACAATGTTCAATTCTCCGCAAACAACAGAGTTGTGCGTCTGAATCGCCACTCCCAAAATACAACTCTCGCGCGCCACACCAGAAAGAATGTAACACGCTTCCTTCGTGCCCTTTCCCGCGACTACATCCGTGTAGCAGGTTTGGCGTTTCTCTTCTTCTTCAATTTTATTGCAAATATTTTCATCCTTAATGCTTTTGGCAACTGCTGCAAAACAGTCATCTCTTTTTTCCAAATTAAGAATGCCGCTGCACAAATCAACCTGCTTATTGTTTACGGCTAAACTTTTCAAACAATCATCTTTCTTAGCCAAATCATTCAAACTCGCACACGAGTTGCTCGCTGCAGCCGCTGCCAACGCTTGCGACAAGCAAGATGCGCGAATGGCCTGCGTCGAAATAGCATTACACAATGATGCATTGGCCTGTGCAATAGCCACTTTCAACACACAATCTTCGCGTGACACGGAATCTGAAATACGCAAGCAAGCGGCACTACTCTTAGCCTGCACGGCCGTGAGAATAAAACAATCCTCTCGCTTCTCTTCAGACGTAATCAGTTCACACACTTCGGGGCTGGATGCTGCCTGTGCTAATTCCGTGAAACAATCGGTCTGCGCCGTATTCGTCAAATAACAAAATGCTTCATTCTTCTGAATGCGTGCCGCGTTACGGTAGCAATCTTCCTGCGCAGCCGTGTCCGTTATTGCAGAGCATGAATCCACTTGGTTGAATGCCCCTGGCGCGGCATCGGCACAACTGTGCTGTGCACTATCATTCTGAATGAGCAAGCACACTAACCCATCTTTGGTTGCAAGTGCAACGCCGCGAATACAATCATCTTTGGTGTTTGCGGCAATGATGTGATTGCAAATTCCCTCATCTTTTTGGGCGAGTGCCGCGTCGCGGTAACAATTATCCTGCGACACCGTGTCGGTGAGAGCGATGCATGAAACAGTGTTGGCTCCCGCATTTGGGTCCAAAAAAATCTGGTCGATACACCCCGATGCGAAAATGATAATCAGAATAGGGATGAGGGTAGTGGGTTGCATCATAGCCCATCGGCAAAGGGCTATTTAAGGGTGCATTTTGGCGTTTTTTTAGACCGCGAGAATAGCAATCAACCCCACTCCCACCAAACGGAAAAGTATCGTTTGATTCGCCAGCCAAATGAGTGCGGACGTGAGGATGGCAATCGGCCACGTGAGGACATACCCAGCTAGCTTGATTAATTTGCTCCCCATTGAAAGATTGCCTGAAGCGGTTTCACTAAAACGACGGGAAATAGCCGTGGGAATGTTGGTTGCGTCGGTCGTAGACGGAATGGCATGAAAGCCAATGGAGATGGCGAGCCAAAATAACACTGCTGCCAGCAAACTGTTTGTTTCTCCTGCTTGGTTAGCTGCTTGAAAAAATAAAAAACTCAAAATAGTTCCCGCCGCGAGAGGAGCAAACGCAATCATCCATGCATTGCGCGCGTTGGTGGGATCGTGCACCACCACTCCAGAGTTTGAACGCACGTGCACGCGATGCACTTTCACATTTCCTATTACGCACGCGAGGGCATGTGCTCCTTCGTGCACCCACACGCCTGGAAAAAAAATGCTCAGGGTGTTCATTCATCATCGCCGCTCTTTGAGCAAGGGTTTGTTCTCGTCTACTTCCATTCCAAATGCTTTGTCAATCTCTCGCGCGGTTTCCTGCATGCGCATGAAAATACGTTTGATATCTTCCTCCACTTCCTGCACCGTTCGCACCATACTTCGCGAGCGCGCAAAATAATTTCGTCCTTGCTTTACTACTAAACCGGATAATTGTAAATTATTCAAGTGATGAATCACCGCGCCGCGGGAAAGTTGTATTTTTTCTGCAATATCCGTGGAAGAAATTCCTTTTCCATCTTCGGTTGCTTTTACAATAATTTTGAAAATATCTAAGGTGGCCTTGTCCTTGTTCACGGGACTCAAACCTAGTGATTGGCACAACCACTCCATTTCTTGTTCGGTATTTCTCTCGAAAGGGGGGTCGATGCGGCGGATTACTATTCTAAACGTGGTGCGGCGAATGCCATCCATACCCTGCATGGACACCAATACCCTTAAAAAAGGAATGATTGGAAAAGACAGTATATGTCTAAAATTATTAGACAAAATGGTGTTTAATATGTTCAAAACCCCCGAAAAAGCCCATTTGCCGCCCACGGAAGGAGCGTCTCCCGCCGAGGAAAAGGTGCGCGAACTCACGGAGACTGTGCAGCGCGTCCAAGCGGATTTCGAAAATTACCGTAAACGCGCTCAAAATGAGCAGACCATCACCTATTTGCGCGGCAAGGCCGCGGCGTTGAAAGACATGTTAAGCATCATCGACACGCTCGATTCGGCGATAAGCAAAGAAAAAGATGGCACGCGCCACGCGCTAGAAAACATTCGCACGCACATGCTGCACATTCTATCGCAGAGCGGAGTGAAACCCATTCACACGGTTGGAAAAATTTTCGACCCTTTCACGAGCGAATGCTTGATGCAGGGAAACGATCCCACCAAAAATGAAGATATTGTATTGGACGAAATGCAGCGCGGATATTATTTTCACGAAGACGTTTTACGACCGGCGAAAGTGAAAGTAAACAAACGCCGCGAAGAAGAAAATGAAAATGAAAACAAAATGAATAATGATAATCAATCAAACAATACTACCGGAGGAATCAACCATGAGTAAAGTAATTGGAATCGATTTAGGAACATCAAACTCGGCCGCGGCCGTATTAGAAGGAGGAAAACCCCGCATCATTCCGAGTGCGGAAGGAAACACTCTCTATGGAAAAGCATTCCCCTCCGTGGTTGCATTCACGAAAGATGGACAAGTTCTTGTAGGTGAACCCGCGCGCCGACAAGCCGTATCCAATCCGGATGGAACCGTCATGGCCGCGAAACGAAAAATGGGAACCAATCATGCGTATAAAATAAACGGAAAAGATTACACTCCGCAGCAAATCTCTGCATTCATTTTACAAAAAATCAAAAAAGACGCGGAATCATTCCTAGGTGAAAAAGTCGACAAAGCTGTTATCACCGTTCCTGCGTATTTTGATGACAACCAGCGACAAGCCACGAAGGATGCAGGACAAATTGCCGGTCTTGAAGTCATTCGAATTGTAAACGAACCCACCGCGGCCTCACTCGCGTATGGTTTGGACAAAAAAAATTCCGAACAAAAAATTCTCGTGTTTGATTTAGGAGGCGGAACACTCGATGTCACCGTAATGGAATTCGGTGATGGCGTGTTTGAAGTTCGCTCCACGAGCGGAGATACGCAACTCGGCGGAACCGACATGGATGCAGCGGTGATCAATTGGATTGTTTCTGAATTTTCACGCACTGAACGCGCGGATTTGAGCAAAGACAAAGTAGCCATGCAGCGCGTCCGCGAAGCAGCGGAGAAAGCCAAAATTGAACTCTCCACCACGCTCGAAACGGAAATTAATCTTCCATACATTACTGCGGATGCCAGCGGGCCCAAACACTTAGTCATGAAATTTAACCGCGCCAAGCTCGAAGAACTGGTGCAGCCCATTGTAAAGCGCTGCGAAAAGCCAGTAAATCAAGCCCTCGCGGATGCTAAACTTCTCCCCGCAGACATTTCGCGCGTCATTTTAGTTGGCGGACCCACGCGCATGCCTATTGTGCAGCAATTCGTGGAACGCATTTTGGGAACCAAAACCGAACATGGAGTGGACCCCATGGAATGTGTGGCAATGGGTGCTGCCGTGCAAGCGGGCGTGTTGAGCGGAGAAATCAAGGACGTTCTATTGCTGGATGTCACTCCCCTCTCGCTTGGAATTGAAACCCTTGGGGGAGTCATGACCAAACTCGTTGAACGAAACACGACGATTCCTCACAAGAAGAGCCAAATCTTCTCAACGGCTGCGGACAATCAACCCGGGGTTGAAATCAAAGTGTATCAAGGAGAACGCGCCATGGCAGCGGACAACAAGTTGTTAGGAACATTTGTCCTGCAAGGAATCCCCCCCGCTCCGCGCGGCGTGCCGCAAATTGAAGTCTCATTTGATTTAGATGCAAATGGAATCATGCACGTCTCTGCAAAGGACATGGGAACAGGAAAGGAACAGCGAATTCAAATTATTGCTGCCCAAAAATTAGATGAAAATGAAATCAAGCGCATGCAAAAATCCGCCGAAGAATTTGCAGAAGCCGACAAAAAACGCAAAGAAGAAGTCGAAATAGTCAACCAAGCCGATGCCACCGTTTATCAAACGGAAAAAATGCTGGACGAAATGAAAGACAAGATTTCCGCACCAAACAAGAGCATGGTGGAGGCAGGGTTAAAAGAATTGAAAGACATGTTAGGACAAGAGCCTAAACCCGTCGCACAATTGAAAACAAAATTAGAACAATTCAACAAAGACTTAATGAAAATAGGACAGGACATTTATGGAAAGCAAGGAAATAGTGCTCAATCAACGGGAGGACAACATGAAGCAAATGAAACAAACGAAAGCGGAAATTCCGATGCCGTGGACGCTGACTTCAAAGTCAACGAAGGCAAGTAAAATTCAAAAGAATAAAACGCTCGATGACCAGCGAAAGTTCATGGCCGCATGAACACGCGTTGAGCGGATTTTTATTCTGCATTGCATTTCATTCCATTTATTCACACTCAAACACGTGAGCACGCATGGCTTCCAAAGACTATTACGCAACACTCGGACTCTCCAAGAACGCCAGCGATGCCGACATCAAATCGGCGTACAAAAAACTCGCGAAACAATGGCATCCGGATGTGAACAAGAGCCCAGAAGCCACCGAAAAATTCAAAGAAATTAGCGAAGCATATTCCATTCTCTCGGATTCACAAAAAAGACAAACATACGACCAGTTTGGCAGCGACGCATTCTCTGGAGGAGGATTTGGAGGCGGCTCAGGCGGATTTCCAGGCGGAGGCGCCGGGTTTGATTTCTCTGACTTATTCCGCGAAGGATTTGGGGGCGCAGGAGGATATTCCTCCATGGATGACCTCTTGCGAAGCGCATTCGGAGAAGGATTTTCCGCGCAGCGTGAGCAAGCACAACCATTGCACGTGCGCACGGACGTAGAATTAACATTTGAAGAAGCCGCATTCGGCACCACTAAAACGATTGAGTTTGAACGACTATCCCCCTGCGACACATGCTCGGGAAGCGGGTCCGCGAGCGGAAAAAAACAGACGTGCACCACGTGTAAAGGGCGCGGCATGCACACGCAAACGCGCCGAACGCCTTTTGGAATTTTTCAAACCACGGGAACATGCTCCACGTGCGGGGGAACCGGACACTCGATTTCAGATCCATGCAAAACATGCAAAGGAAAAGGACACGTGAAAAAATGGCAAAAACTAGATGTCAAAATTCCCGCAGGAGTGGACACGGGAAATCATCTTCGACTTGCGAAACAAGGACACGTTCAACATGGAAAACATGGCGACGTGTATGTAGTGCTGCACGTGCGACCGCACCCGGTATTTAGACGCGATGGCAGTGATGTGTATGTGGAACAGCCCATCTCGTACGCTGACGCGGTGTTAGGCGGAGAAGTGGACGTTCCATTGCTCGGAGGAAAAACTGCCACACTCACCATTCCCGCGGGAACTAAACCCGGAAAAGTGTTTCGAATGAAAGACAAAGGAATCAAATTCCTAAACGAGGATGCATTTGGAGATGAATTCGTGCGCGTAGAAATTGACGTTCCCGAAAAATTGAGCGCGGAAGAAAAAGCATTGCTGGATGAGTTTCGAGCGCTTCACCAGCACGGAACCCCCAAATCAGCAGGAAAAAAGTCCAAAAAGAAAGGATTCTTTGGAATCTGACCCGTTTTTTTCCTTTTTTGACAGGCTTGGCTTCATGCCTTTAAACCCTTTTCTGCGGCCAAATACATAGTATGGCTGCCATTACCGAGAAACACTGGGACAAAGCCTGGGAAGCCCCCCTCTTAGAGAAATGGAAAGCTTCCGACGCGTACAAATTTGACATGAATGGGAAAAAACCCGTATTCTCGATTGACACGCCTCCACCCTACATTAATGCACCCATTCACATGGGACATGCAGTCACGTATTCTATCATGGACTTTTTTGCGCGATACAAACGCAAAACAGGATACCGCGTGCTTTTCCCTTTGGGAATGGACCGAAACGGTTTGCCCATTGAAAATGCAGCGGAAAAAAAATACAAAGTTCGCTTGCACGAAGTCGAGCGAAACAAATTCCTGGAAATGTGCCAAACGCTTTTGAATGAAAGCAGCACGGCATCAATTCATTCATTCTACCGCGCGGGAATCAGTTTTTGCTCATGGAACGTGGGAGCGGGAATTGGAGAAATGTACGAAACGGATTCGAAACAATACCGCACGCTCACGCAAGAGACGTTCATTGATTTGTGGAACAAAGGATTAGTATACGAGGATTCGCGCCTGAATAATTATTGCCCCGGCTGCCGCACGACACTTTCCGATAGCGAAATTGAACGCACCGAAAAAGAAACATTCCTCAATCAGGTTATTTTCACGGAAACAAGCACGAATGAGAAACTCATTATTGCCACGACGCGACCGGAGTTATTGTGCACGGCCGCGATGATTATTTTCAACCCCGCCGACAAGCGTTACACGCACTTAGAAGGAAAAAAAGCACGAACACCATTCTTTGAGAGTGAAGTGCCCATTGTCTCCCACCCCATGGCCGACCCGGCTTTTGGAACGGGATTAGTGTTCATGTCCCGCTCTGCCGGAGACACGGACGCGATACGCTTTCTCATCGAAATGGGAATTGAAGCCCAATCCTGTATCGACCAAACCGGACGAATGACAGAAGTCGCGGGAGAATTGAAAGGACTCAAAACAAAAGAAGCGCGCGAAAAAATCATCCAAGAAATGGAAGCACGCGGTTTGCTCGTCAAAAAAGAAAAAATAATGCACTCGGTCCCCATTTGCGAACGTAGTAAAGACGTGATTGAATTCATCACGATGCCCGAGTTGTACGTTAAACAAATGCACGTGAAAAAAGAAATGATCGACATTGCAAACGACTTAGACTTCTACGATGCATCCTCGCGGCAGATTTTAGTCGACTGGATTAACAACATCAAAATTGACTGGCCTATTTCACGAAGACGCTACTATGGAACGGAAATCCCCTTATGGTATTGCGCCGCATGCCGACACCCTCACGTGCCTGAAAAAGGAACGTATGTTCAGCCCTGGAAAGAAAAAGCCCCGTTTGAAAAATGCCAAAAGTGCAAACACACTGAATTCGTGGGAGAAACCCGCGTATTTGATACGTGGTTTGATTCCTCCAACTCGGGAGCGTACATCTTAGGAAAAGGACGGAATGATGAATTCTTCAAAACGCATTTGCCCGTCACGCTGCGCCCGCAAGGAAAAGAAATCATCCGGACGTGGTTGTATTATTCGCTCTTGAAGCACTATTTGCTGCACGGAAAATCATTGTTTGATGTGGCATGGAT
The DNA here is from genome assembly GCA_964480705.1 of uncultured archaeon. Classification (GTDB taxonomy): domain Archaea; phylum Iainarchaeota; class Iainarchaeia; order Iainarchaeales; family VGJJ01; genus VGJJ01. Next base: position 51,723 of record CAYZPC010000004.1, read on the forward strand.
TAACTATCATATTTTGGATGAAAAAGGAAACAAGATGAGCAAATCATTAGGAAATGTCATTGACCCTGCGGAAATCATTGACCGATTTGGCGCGGAACCCTTCCGATTATGGATTGCCACTGAAGGAAACATTTCACGCACCGATTTAGCGTGCAGCTTACAACGCATCGAAGGAGCGGGAAAAACACTCACCAAGTTTTGGAACGTCGCGCGATTCATCTCGGGATTTGAACGACCGATTCAAACGCCTAAATTACAACCATTAGATGAATGGATCATTCACGAATTAAACAACGTCATTGAAACCTCGCGCAAGGGATTTGAAAACTATGATTATTTTACTCCCGCATCTACCATGAAAGCATTCTTATGGGACGCGTTCGCCTCCCACTATTTGGAATTAGTCAAAAACCGCGCGTACAATGAAGGGGGGTTATTCTCCAAAGAAGAATCCAACTCCGCCAAGTGGACATTGCATTACTGCCTCGACACCCTATTGCAATTATTTTCACCCATTTTACCTATGTTCACCGCATACATGAGTGAGGCGCTGTATTCCAAGAATGTTCACGCGGGAGACTATCCTGCTATCATGAAGGTAAATTCCCCCGCATTTGAAAGCGAAAAATTATTCGACATGGACTCGCAAATCTGGAAAGCCAAGAAAGACAGCGGGGGTTCACTCAAGACACCGCTCCAAAAAATGGTGCTGACAACTGAATTCAAATCCATCGAGAAAGACCTCGCCCTCGCCCATTCGGCACAAAACGTTTCATTTGGAAACGCGTTTGAACTAGAACTTTAAATAGGACAACCGGTTCATGCGCACATGCGCGCGCCCATTCTACTCGCCAGCGTTTTGCTCATCCTTTTTGCTAGTGGATGTATCTTTGGGGGAGACGCCACCAATACTGCCCAACAACTCGCCGGGGTGCGCGACTCCTACATTTCAAATGGACTCCTCGCGCCCACATCCCCATCGGCACGCGAGCAATACCGCGATGAAATCCTCCCTTTTCGTGCAACCATTAACAGTGTGCCCGGAAGCGAAGGAGACGCGCTGAAAGCCTACTTGAATGGAAGCCTATCTCTTCTCGCCATGGTGCAAGCAACGGATGACGCTCTCGCGCTCATTCAAAAAATCAATTTTGACGCGCCTGATTGCGGAACCAATTCTTCATTGTCTAAATCCATCAAACTCCTCGCGGAGGCGCAAACGCACGCCGAATCAACCTATGATTATTTTTCCCGCGTGCAGGAAAACTCCTCCATGGCAAACGAGTTGGGCGCCGACTACGTGCTAAACGCCGCCGAAACTGCTCAAGGAGTCGCACAAACCCACGCGGAACGAATAAACGAACTTAAAACCGTGTGCGGATTAACCGTATAATGCCCCCCCAAAAAAAGAAAGCAAAAATGATTTCTGAAATTATTTCCATTGGAGCGGAAGCCACTCTTGAAAAAAAGAAACTATTTGGAAAAAATACTATTGTAAAAACACGCGTCGTGAAAGGATACCGAAACCCTTTGCTAGACGCTCCCCTGCGGCGTGAACGAACATCTCACGAAGCAAAAATGCTCCACACTGTCAAAAAAATAGGCGTGTCCACCCCAATGGTGTATTTAGTGGACGCGCCCAAGAGCACCATCTACATGGAATACGTGGACGCGCCCCGACTGAAACATGTTTTGTTAGATGCAAAAATAAAAAATGTTGAAAAAATGCGCTTGTGCGAAGAATATGGCAAAATCATTGCCACGATGCACGCACACCATTTGATTCATGGAGATTTAACCACGTCAAACGTTCTCGTGCGCAAAATGAAAACGAATTCAAAACTAAAATCAAATGAAAAATCGAAAAATGAACTCGTGATGATTGACTTCGGACTCGCCGCGTACTCGCATAAAGCTGAAGATGCCGCGGTTGATTTAGTTAATTTGAAAAAAACATTCTCCGCTACGCATTCCACGATTGAAAAAGGATGGGAAGAAATCCAACGAGGGTATTTGGAAAACGGCGGCGCGAAGAGTGTGCTCAAAAAAATGGACGAAGTGGAAAGTAGAATTCGTTACGCGTGAAATTTTCAGCAAAAATTATTTAGGCAATTGTTTTTGACGCGTTTTATCAATGTAAAAATTAATGACGTCATGATAGGCCGCAATTGATTTGGTGTACGTGTTGTAAAACACTTTATGACGAAAACCTAATTTTTCTTTCAAAAAAGAAATAACTCCAGGGATGGACGATTTGCTGCCGCTGTGCCACACTTGCTCCATGCGCACGCGCACTACTTTTCTTTCCGCGGGAGAAAAAACCATTGCTGCTGCGAGTGCGCGAGACAACGCGAGCTGCTGAATTTTATTCATGATTTTTATTTCAATCACATGAATGTTCTGCTCTGCTTTCCGGCGAACGGTTTCGCTCAACGGGTCGCGCGTTCGGCGAAGAATCTGCTCATCGTTAACCATCTCCTCAATCAGGGGCAAAAACTCTTTGCGAATCGTCTCATGTTTGGCTCCCAACAAGGCTCGCTTCCGGATGCGCTGAATCTGCGTAATCTTCTGAAAAAAAGACTTTTTACGCAAACGAACCGGTTGAGCGGGTTTGGGGGTGAATTTTGGAGGTCGCACGTGAAACCTAGTAAAACGACCTTTATAGGGCTTTTACCCGTTCAGCACGGTAAAACCTATATAAACCCTCCCCAGGGGAAAGTCTGTATCTTGGTTCTAACCAAGCTTGGGGCATTCCTCAAAAGATGCCCTTGGTGGCCACGCTCAATGAGGGTGGTTTTTGGAGATGATAACTATGGCTGCAAAGCAGGAAAAGCAGGGCCAGTACGTGGACTACTCCCTGAAAGAAATCGAAGAATTGATTGTCCAATTATCCAATCAGGGTATGAACCCCGCGCAGATTGGACTCGCATTGCGAGACCAGTACGGCATTCCCAATGTGAAAGCCGCGACGCAAAAACGCGTGAATGAAATTCTCACCGAGAAAAAACTCGCGACAGACATTCCCATTGACATGCTCAACTTGATTGAACGAAGTGTGGCACTGCAAAAACACATGACTGCGAATAAGAAAGACTACTCTGCGCAGCGCGGATACCGCATCACGGTGTCAAAAATCAGACGATTAGCACATTATTACGTTAAAGCGGGCAAACTCCCAGCCGGATGGAAATTCACGGCGGAAACAGCCGCATTGCTGGTGAAATAGGGGGGATGACACATGCAAATGATTGACGAACCAACCAATAAGAAAGAAAACAAAAAAGAAAGTGCAGCACCCCGCGCCCGCAAGCGAAAGGGTGTGGATAAATGGAAAACCAAGAAATGGTTCACCGTTTTAGCACCGGCGAATTTCAACAACGCCGTTATCGCACACACGCCCGGCGAAGAGCCCGAAGGACTCATGGGACGCACCGTCATGGTGTCAGCTCGCGAACTCACGGGAAACATTAAGAAAAACCAACTCATGCTGGGATTCAAAGTCAACAATGTGCAAGGTTTGAACGCGTACACGCGATTCGAACACATTGAAGTACAACCCTCTGCATTGCGACGATTGGTGCGCAGACGCTCATCCAAAGTGGAGAGCGTGGACGATGTGTTATGCAAAGACGGTGTGCGCGCACGAATTAAGAGCGTAGCATTAACCGCCAACAAAATCTCTCGACCCCAGCAAGCAGCGGTGCGACGCATCCTGCACGCAGAGGCTGCCGAATTTGCTGCCGGAAATGATTTCGAAGCCGTGCTCAATCAATGCGCGACAAGCGAACCTATCGCTAAAGCCATTGAGAAAGCCCGAAAAATTGCCCCGATGAAGCGCGTGGACGTGTTAAAAGTCACGCGCCTCGCGGAGTAATCCCTGAGGAAGTGAACCATTCCCCATGTTTTTGGAAGAATGGGTCATTGTTTTCGCAGTGCTGGCGTTTGTATTAGTACTTATTCTCCGCAAACGCCTACTCAAACCAACGGCCATTGCCACCGGACTCGTTACTGCGTTGTTTGTAGCGTGGCGCGGCGGCTTGGGAGCATTTTTTGCTATTATTCTATTTTTCCTGATCGGAGAATTTGTCACACGAATGATAAGAGACAAACACGCGAGTAAAAAACACGGCACGCGCTCCACGAGCAACATTGTGGGAAACATTGGGCCGGCGATTATTGCATTAGCCATCAACCCATCTCCCTTCAACATCATGTTTTTTGCCTCACTCTCCGCCGCATTCGCCGACACGCTATCAAGTGAAATTGGCGTGCTCTCGCGCGAACAGCCCCTCCTGATAACAACTCTCAAACCCGTCACCCCGGGAACCGATGGTGGCGTTTCCACTCTCGGATTTGCCGCCGCCGCGCTGGGAGGGCTCATCTATGCGCTGATTGCATTCGGCGTGAGCGGAAATGTATTTTTGTCCGCCATGGTATTCGCCGCGGGCGTTTTTGGATCCGTGTTAGATAGTTTTTTGGGCGCTACCCTGCAATCGCGCGGATACTTGGATAATAATTTGGTTAATTTTGTTTCCTCGTTGAGCGTGGGAATTATTTTCGCGCTTGTGTTCTAATTCAGCAAGATCTTTTTGTGTGCTATGCCTGCAAAAGACTGTTTAGCGTATACTCCACAATGGTTCTCTCGGCAGGAGGAGCATTTTTCAAAATATTTTCTTTGAGAGCTTGAATGTCCACTTTTTTTTCGTGCAAAGCATGCTGTAATTTTTTTCGGCTGAAAAAATTAATCTCCTCAATCTCCACAAAAATGGGTTTGCCATTTTGATTAATCACGTTTACTGGATGGTTGCTCACCCAAATACCCGACTCTCGCTTAATCTGCTCGACAATATCTTGCTGCTTGATTGCGAATGACGCGTGCGGAAGCCCGCCCGCGAAAATGGGGTCGGTGTAAAAAGTGTGGTGGAAAAGCTTGTAATCGTGCGAACGATTTCGGATAATTTCAGAAGTCATTCCCAATTCTTGCTTGCCGTCAATCGTGGCAACCGCCAGACTCAGGGGTTTAATCCCATATTGAGGATACAATGCGTAAAAAATTTTGTGAAAAACATATTTCCAAATGGTATTCGTTCGGTCAATGCCCGTGCGAAAAAATACCCTCTTGTTCTTGCCCGTTCGAATCAGGTACACGCGCGCTTCCTGTGAGGGACTTTTTCTGAAAACGCGACGAATATTGGAACGCTCCGAATACGGGCGCGGGCCCCTCATTATAGGAGGTTTTGCTTTCGGCTTTTTACTTGCCGTGCGGCGCACGATGCGAGGAGGGTCAGGCATGTTTCCAAAAGGAAAAATGCTTTCTTAATAATTGCGTTTTCGCACACTATTCTGCGCGAATGCCTGCTTGCTCGGCAGAGGAAATGGGACTCACACTACTGGAAATCCCTTTTCCAAATGAAGCGCCCGCGGAAAAGAGCAAATCCCAAATGGTCAACTCTTTTTCCAAATAATATCGCACGCTCGGCTTTCCTTCAATGCCCATCATTTCGCCCGCTTTCATTAATGCTTCCTCGCGCGTGAGCGCAGCATCAATCAAACCCGCGTTCAATGCTTGTCTTCCGGAGAGAATGCGACCATCCAGCACTTCCGCAAATAATGTGGGGTTTATTTTTTCGCCGCGAAATGCTAACACATCATTTTTGAATGATTCAAAGGCTTCATCCACAATCATTTGCATAATTTGTTTTTCTTCATCCGTAAACTCATTGAAGGGAGAACCAATGTCTTTCAACTCGCCCGTTTTCACGGTATTCATTTTCACACCCACTTTTTGCATTAACTCTTCAAGGGTGGGCTGCATGGAAATAACGCCAATGCTTCCCGTAATGGAATCGGCGTCCGCGGTCGCATAATCGGTTGCGGAAGCAATGTAATACGCTCCACTCGCACCCACGTCACCTATCCAGCTCATGACGGGCTTCTCCAGCAAGCGAATTTTGGACACCACTTGCTTGCTTGCCACCACGCTTCCGCCGCCGGAATCAATATCCAAGAAAATAACCCCTACTGCTGGGTCGGCTTCGGCTTCTTCGAGAGCAGCAATAATTTCTGGAAAACCCGTGGTGTCCTTACTTGAATACGAGGCAATTTCTCCCTGAATGGGGATAATAGCTACTTCACTTGCTCCACCGAATGAAAAACCACTGGATGACGAACTGCTTGATGATGAAGATGAAAATCCTCCGAGCAAAAACAATGCTACGTAAAACATGAGCAAAAAAGCCAATCCCAGCACAATCCAATCTCTCATTGACCGGCCTCGCGTACGAGAATGAGGGGAGGGAGTGGTCTCCAACGCCTCATCGTCCATCCAGGGAGTAATTTTAGGGTCGCGCTCTGCTGCCGAAGACTGCGCTCCCGCGCTGGCGGAAGCCGATTGTTTGGACCAGGAAAGCGGTTTAGAAGGGACAGTCATGCGGGTATTCTCCTTTTGGCGAGCAATACTCTATCGTGCACCCATTTCCTTTTAATCCGGTTCCGCATGTTGTGAGAGTATGGATCCCCTGTGGATTTACCTCTTTTTTACGGCACTGCCATTATACGTGGCTAATTCTTCCGCCATGCTCTTCGGAGGGAAAACCCCCATTGATGGAAACAAAAACTGGGACGATGGCCGGCCCATTTTTGGAAAAGGAAAAACATGGAAAGGAACCGGAATGGGCGTGCTCATTGGAACATTCACCGGACTCATTCTGAATTATTTTTTCCCCGCACTCACCCTGGTTGTTTCCAGCGAGTACGTGGCATATGCTTTCCTTCTTTCCATCGGAGGATTAGTGGGGGATATTGCGGGAAGCTTCATTAAACGACGAATGAATATCGCGCGCGGAGAGTCCGCGCAAATACTCGACCAATTGGATTTTGTGGTGGGGGGAGTCGTGTTCAGCATTGCCATTTCAAAACCCGACTGGACCGGGCTCATTCTCCTCGTGATGATCACCCCATTCATGCATTTGGCATTCAACCGACTCGCGTACATGCTTGGAATCAAAAACGTGCCGTGGTGAAGCATTAAGAAGAATCATTTGATTGATTGCACATGGCAGCTAATATGATGCACACCACCCTGCGTCGATTTTTGTTTCGCTTTTTTGCTATCTTTCTAGTAGTAGAAGTAATTTTGAGTATTTTTCCTCCAGTATTTTTCCAAGAATGGTTGGCGCGCATTATTGGAAATATGCTTGACATTCCCGTGCAAGGGGTATTTGTGCACGTGAATAATTTGCGATTTGAAATAAGCGCATTCTGCACCGGACTCTCTACCATTGGATTGTGGTTAGGATTAGTGTATGGTTTTCCATTTCCTCCCGCGCGGGAAAAAACGCGCTACGCACTTGCAGGTGGGGGAATTATTTTGCTCGCGAATGTGATTCGACTCGTTGGAATCGTTTACGTGGGAATGCTATCTTCCTTTGCTGCCGTGGACACGTTGCATACTATTACGTGGTTTGTGATGAGCGCCCTTGTCTGCGGGATGTGGTATTATTTGCTCGCGAAAAAAATAGGAACATTCGATTCCAAAAAAATAGCCCAAAAGTTACTCGAAATGTAAAAAAGAGCGAGTGGAGGCGCGGGGTGCACACTGATTATTGTGCAGGAGCATCTTTCTCATGATGCTTTTTGGGCGCGAGAACCACTTTAATAATTTCCTGGAACGCGGGGCGGGAAATCAACACACCCATCAAAATTCCCGCGATGGTGGTGATGGCAAAACCGCTCAACTTTCCAATTCCGCTTCCCAACACGAGCAAGGGAATAATCGCCGCTAGTCCGGTTGACGCAGACGCGGCCACAATGAAAAATGCGCGCTTGGCCTTAGACAACCAGCCCTTCTCATCTTGCGCTTCCTCCGTGTCTCCCTGCAAAATTTCATCCGTCATGATGACTTCACTATCCACGCCCGTTCCAACGGCCGCGAGAATTCCAGCCATGGATGCTAAATCCAAATTCCACTTTACTAATGCGGCGAAACCCAAAATCATCAACACTTCCGACAAACCCACTACCAATACGGGGGCAACTACTTTCCATTTTCGATAGCGAATGTACACAATCAACGAGACCACGGCCAATGCGAGCAAACCCATAATCCACACATTCGTCAAAAACTGCTCACCCAATGCAGGAGAAACCGTTTGCTTGTTAATGGCAATAATGGGAATGGGCAGCGCACCACTTTTCAACAAAATTCGCAAATCATCCAAACGCTGTTTAGCAATCGCTGCATTGGGGGCCGTGCCCTGAATGACTAAGAACTGAAGGGGCTTCACTTCTTCTTTGGTTGCAATAAAGGGATCATTGCCCGTAATGCTGGGAGAAAGTGCAATCACATCGCGCAAACCCGAAACATCAGTAATCCATGGAGTGGTTTTACTTACGGTGACTTTAGTAATGGGTAAATCCGTTGTGGCATCCAACGCGGCGTAGGAAACATCATCTAATGTGGATGGAACGAGAACGGATTTGAATTTGCTCTCCGCATTCTGAATGACTGAGAGCTGTGCGGCCGAAAAACCATTGGAATCGGGTTGAACTAATTCCAAATCCGCATTCTCCAAAATTTCCTGTGTCGAAATAGTCGAAGGAAAATCATGCGCGCCCAAATCAAGCTTGGCATCATCATCGCGCTGCGTGGAGGAGGGGTACACTACGATTGCTGTGCTCGGTCGGTCAATGAAAAAATACGTGAAAGCACAATCCCACTCGGCTTGATTGTTGGAGAAGCCGGACTGCACGCACTGGTGGAATGACGCTTCCGAAAATGCGCGCGCGGCGCGGTCATTCAACAAAAAAGGAAGCGTCCACGCGTAACTATCTCCAATTCCAGTGGGGTGGGCACCATACCCTTGCTGCGCATTCTCCACGACTTGAACAATTTCACTTCCATCAAAAACAAGGACACCATTCAAAAACGATTCAAAACGACCCTGCTTGAGCAAGAGGGATTGAAGGTTACTCACTTCTGCGGGGTCGGTCTCCGCGACCTGCGCGAGAACCAAACTATTTCCCGTGTTGTTAACTACTACGTCTTTGATTCCCGTGGGGTTCAAACGCTTCTCCACAATCAAGCGGATTTCACTCATCTCTTGCTGACTTGCCGGTTGGGCGAGCTGTAACTGAAACAATGTTCCACCGGAGAATTCGCTGCCCAATTTGAGATTGTGGCCAATCGTAAAACCATTGGAGAAATCAATCTTCACAATGGCCGCGAGGGACATCACCATAATGAGGGCCCACGCCCAGACTTTCCAACTAGAATACCATTTCTTCGAACTCATTCTTAGGCCTCGTGCAAGTTTCCGTGTTTCTTCTCCCAATACCACAACAAAATGGGGGCGTTGGTCAACCAGGTGGCAACCAAATCGCCCACCATACCAAACAACACCACTGCGGAGATTTCAAAAATAATACTAATCTGAGCAAAATAGGAAACAATCAGCATGGCAAACATGGCGCCCATCACGGTTGCGGAAACGGTGAGGCCGGTTTGCAATGTGTCATTGCAGCGCGCCAGAACATCCTTGTCTTTGCGTTTCAACACGCGCGTGGTCAACAGAACATCGGTGTCCACACTAAAACCCACGAGCATGAGCAATGATGCCACTGTCGAAAGAGTAAATGAAAAACCAAAAAGAGTGGAGAGCGCGACCGCGGTGAGCATGTCAAACAACGCTGCTTCCACAATGGCAAGAGAAGGAATGAGCTCGCGGAAGAAAATGAACACAACAATCGTGAGCAAAATAATAGACGCAATGCCCACTTGCAATGCATTCATCAAAAAGTCTTTTCCAACCGTGGGGGCGACTTCTTCCGTTGTAAAAGGAGTGTCGGCGGGTAAATTGAATGAAGAAATAAGGGTTTCCCTGACTTGCGTGGAGATGCGCTGGCTCTCTTCATTAATGGCTTGCGCGGCGAGCGTGATTAAATCAGTGATATCATCCGAATCAGAGGTTTTTCCCATGAGTTGCAATGCACTGGCTAATTTTTGTTTAGCCAATTCAGGAGAAGAATCCTTGCTCACGATGGCCTCATCCAACAACACGCGCGCATCGGAAATATTCTTGGGTTCCGCATACTCAATGCGCGTGCTACTACCAAAAGGAGAACTCACGCTAACCACCTTCACTTCAGGCAGGTTTAGTGTGTTTGTCAACAGCGCAGAAACGGCTTGGTCGTCCAGCGCATCCGTGTTCACAATCACGCGTGTGCCCCCCACAAAGTCCAATCCGAGGGTGACTTGAGGGTAGACAAATAGAATAAAGAGGAAAATGACCGTCAGGGCAGCGGGCAAGAGCATGAGGCGCTTGTAATTTTTATCATAGAGTTTGAAGCCCATACTATTCACCTATACCACGCATACATTGCCCAAAAGCCTTATAATTCGCCCTTCGACGCTCAACGGCCGGCACGGGCTTATAAAAGGCTCCTCGCACGTTCCTTTTATGCAACTCTACTCCCTGGAAGCGCCGGAAAAGCTGATTGAAAGCGCCTTCACCCACGCACGCAAACTGCCTCCCATGAAACGCACTCGAAATAGTGCCGTTCAAAATAGAAAGGAAAAAGTCGTGCGAAAAATGGAAGCATTCTATGATTATTTAGACAAGCAACTCGAACGAATGGAACAGTCGGTGCCGCGATTTGACACGTTGCATGCATTCTACAAAGAATTATTGCCCGAAACCATGGAAGTGGGAAAAATGAAACAAGCCGCCTCGCAGATTGTGAGCGTGCGACGCTTGTTGAAACGACAACTAGTTGAAGGAAAGAGACACATGCACTCCCCCTCCACGGATGCCATTGCACACATGCACGCGGCTTCCGCAAAATACTTTGGAAGAAGTGCGAGCATTGTGAAAAGTCTGAAAGCAAATGTAGAATTGCTGAAACACGCCAACCAAATGATGAAAGAAGTGCCCGATGTAAAAGTAGAAATGCCCACATTGATTTTGGCGGGATTTCCCAACACGGGAAAAACAACCATGCTAAAACGAATGACGGGAAGCAAAGCTCAAATTGCCGCATACCCGTTTACGACCAAATCATTGCAACTTGGATATTTCACCATGAAGTACCGCGAATTCCAAGTGATGGACACGCCCGGACTATTGGACCGCGAAGACGATGATTACAACCCCATTGAAAAGAAAGCCCTCGCCGCACTCCGACATTTGGCCACGTGCGTGGTGTTTGTGGTTGATCCTACTCCTGCGTCGGGATACACGCTGGATCAACAAGTAAGGTTGTATGAGCGATTACAGAAGCAAATCCCCGTGAAATATTTAGTGGTGTTAAACAAGTGCGATTTAGCCACTGTTGAACAACTATCCGAAGCGCAGCGCGTGTTTGGCGCAGATGCCATGCGCGAAGGGGAAGGAATTGAGAGCAATTTGAAAGAAAACCTCTGGCGCGCGCTCGGGTTTTCACGCTAAACGCGTGAGGGCGATGGGTTTAAGAAACTCATAACCATTCGGAGTATGGTGTCCTTTTACTGGACACTATGCCTTGACATCGGCGACTCGTTAAAAGGTCAATCGGAGTAGGTGACTACCTATTATGCCAAAGAAAAAAATAGACATTCAAGCAGTGAAGAGCGACATTACGGCCATCGCAGAACTCATGGGGGGTGTTGTAGAAGACAATGCCGTTCCACGAAACATTCGAGCGGCAGTGGATGAAGCGAAAAAAACAATATTGTCTGCGACAGACGATGTGGCTATTTCGCGCGCGATTTATTTGCTGGATGATGTGAGCAATGACATTAATTTGCCCGCGCACGCACGAACCGACCTGTGGACGATTATCTCCGAACTCGAGACATTGAAAGAAAAGTTCGGGTAATCCACGTGAACACGGAAGAAACGATTCAAACACCAACCCTTTCTCCTTCTCCATTAAAAGAGACGTCCGAATCAACCATTACTCCTTCGCTTGAAAAAATAGAACCATCAGCCAAACCCGCATTGCACGCGCGCGAAACCATTCTTGCCCACGCGGAAAAAAAAGGCCTCATGCTGCATCCGAGCGCGTTAGAATTACTCACGCAAACACACGCATTTTCAACTATCCTCGACCAACTCGCCACCGAAAACACGTTCATGATTACTCACGTGCACGTCGAACGAAAAATAAAATCAAACACGCGAATGGAATTGTACTCGACAACGCCGCAAAGCGTGCCATCGACACCTAAACCACTCGCGACAGAATATTCTTCCAATTATCGCATTTTGCACCACTTGAATTATTCAGGAGAGTCTGTTTCCAAAGGAAAAGCACAGGATTTTTTGCAACTATTTCAAGACAAATATTCTTTTTTACACGGCGAACTCAAAAATCGCGGATACCAGCCACGCTCACTCGCTAAAATAGACCGGCAAGGAAGAGACAGCGAATTTGACGTTGTCATCATGGTCACCGAAAAAACCCTCACCAAAAATGGACACATTTTGTTGAGCGTGGAAGACATGGAGGGACAAGGAAAAGCCCTCATCCCCGCATCGGATGAAGAGCTCATCGCGAAAGCAAAACGCTTGACGGTGGATGATGTAATTGGAATGAAATGCAAACTCGCACGGACGGGAGAATTAATGATTGTCAAAGACTTTTCATGGCCGGACTTGCCCCAACGCAAAGCCAAAACAAGCGATGTGGATTTGGGCGTGTGTGTAACCAGTGATATTCACATTGGAAGCAAACTATTCATACGGCCCTGGTGGGAAAAATTTATTTCATGGATGAATAGAGAAGTGGGAAGCGATGCTGAAAAAGAACGCGTGGGAAAACTAAAATATTTGGTGATTGCCGGAGACTTAGTAGATGGAATAGGCGTGTATCCCAATCAAATAAATGAATTAGAAGTCAAAGACATTTACGAGCAGTATAGGCAATTTGAAAACTATTTGCAACAACTGCCGGATTATTTAGAAATATTCATCACGCCGGGAAACCACGATCCATGTCGGTGGCACGATCCGCAACCGCCTATTCTGAAAGAGATGACTCCCAATTTATACAAGCAAAAAAACGTGCACTTTTTACCTTCTCCCGCGTGGTTGGAAATTGAAGGGCACAAAACACTCATCTATCATGGTTCAGGATTAATTGGAGGAATGTTTGCCATGAATATTCCCCCCACCAAACCGGAGGAAGTGATCAAAGAATTATTGATTAAACGCGATTTGATGAGCGTGTATGGAACCAAACACCCGTACGCGCCCGAGCCCAAAGCATACATGCTCGTACGTGAACATCCGGACTTGTACATTGGGGGAGACAACCACTACAATGCGTACGCGCAGTATCGCGGAACCACTATCATCAACAATGGGTGTTGGCAAACCACCTCTGCGTATGCGGCATCCAAAGGATTCATCAACACTCCCGGAAGAGTTCCCCAATTCTCTCTCAAAACTGCCACGATTCGAGAAAGCCGATTTGACAAAAGCGAACCCGCCGCACACGCACCCTTGGAGAGTGGTCGCTCATGAACCCCGTTCTAGATTTGCCCGCGGATGCACACACCAAACGATACTTTTCCCTGCTCGTCAAAAAAATAGATGAAGAGTTTGCACTCGCTACGCAGGCAAGGGCAACCGGGTTTGATGTTCATGAAAAAGTAGAATGTATTCCCGTGACCGACTTAGCGGACCGAACGGAAAAACTAGCCGGACCCATCGGTGTCGCGGCACACTTCCGCGCGGTGTTAGAACAAAACAAAGGAGACCGAATGAAAGCACTCTTTCAATTGTTCAAAGAAATTGTGCTCGAAGAAGCAGACTGGTATCACGAACCCTCCATGGAAAAACGAATCGAACAAGGAATCAAAACGTGCTTAGTGATTATGACCGAAGGAGTCGTTGTAGCGCCGCTGGATGGACTTCCCTATGTGAAGCTCGCCGACAATGCGGATGGAACTAAATACGTGGACATTTATTTCGCCGGACCCATTCGAGCAGCGGGAGCAAGTGCAGCGGTGCTGCCCCTTATTTTAGGAGACTATGCTCAACACCTGCTCAAGCTTGGAAGATACCAACCCACGCACGATGAAATTGAACGATACGCAGAGGAAGTAGAAATATACCAAACCGACGTGGTCTCGCGACAAATCAAAATGACATTAGACGAAACACGCATTTTGGTGACGGGGTGTCCCGTGTGTGTGAATGGGATTCCCACCGAAGACTTGGAAGTGACGGCGTGGAGAAACCTCCCGCGTGTAACCGGAAACCGCGTGCGCGGAGGAATGGCGCTCGTGATTACGGAAGGATTAGGGTTGAAAGCGTTGAAAGTACTCACCTGGGCGAAGCAACTCGGACTCGATTGGAGTTTTCTCGAAAAAATAATTAAGGTTGAAAAAAAAGCCGACCAAGTGGTTGAATTGAAACCAAACTGGAAATACTTAGAAGGAGTGGCGGCTGGAAGACCATTGCTTGCGTATCCTTCCGCGTGGGGCGGTTTTCGCTTGCGCTATGGAAGAAGCCGCAATACTGGGTGCGCGGGAAAAGGAGTCAAT
>CAYZPC010000005.1:0-55411 GCA_964480705.1 uncultured archaeon
ACGGTGGCGGCGCGGGTTCGATTCCCGCAGCGGGCGCTCCTATTTCACTACTTTTTCAAACCCCTTAATACGGAGTTTGACGTTTACTACACTATTACTGCCCCTCGGAGGATGAGACTATGCATGGATACACGGGAAACATCGAACGATTAACCCTCGATAATGAGGCTTTTCGTAAAGTATTATTCACGGGAAAAAAACTTCAACTCGTGGTCATGACACTCCTTCCAAATGAGGAAATCGGCTTGGAAACGCACGCAAATACGGACCAGTTTTTCCGCGTGGAGCAGGGAGAAGCAATTATTGTCATGAATGGGGTGGAACACCGCGTGCCTAAAGAACATGTGGCAGTGGTGCCCGCGGGAACGAAGCATAATGTGATTAACCGCTCCAAAACCGAAACAGTGAAATTGTACACCATTTACACGCCCCCCGAACATGCGGATGGAACCATCCATTTAACCAAAAAAGATGCCGTGGAAGCGGAGAAACACCACCATCATTCATGAACACGCCAACGCGCACACACTTTAGGAAAAGCGTGCGGGAATTAGAAATTAGTCGTGTTCACAATGCGTTTGTTTTCCACTTTCACCACGCGGTGAGCAACCTTATGAATGAAATAACGGTCGTGGGAAACGGCGAGGATGGTTCCATCGTAGTTTAGAAATGCATTTTCAATAATTTCGCGCGCATCAATGTCCAAATGATTCGTGGGTTCGTCGAGGAGGAGGAAGTTTGGTTTGTTGAGGAGGACTTTCAGCAAATTCATGCGCATTTTTTCTCCCATTGACAAAGAGGAAATAGACCGCTCCACATCCTCGGTGCTGCGAAATCCAATCATGGAAAGATTGGCGCGCGTCGCGGCTTTGTCTTTCAAAATTTCATAAATTTCCTCATACAATGTTTTGTCCATGTTCAGATTTTTCAAATCCTGGTCCACGTATCCTATTGCAGCATCGGAAGAGAATTCAATTTCACCATCTAGTTTAGCAATTTTTCCTGCGATGGTCTTCAACAGCGTGGATTTTCCGCAGCCATTCTCTCCAATAATCACAAACCGCTGCTGCGCTCCAATCGCTAGATTCACGTGCTTCAACAAGGGAGCATTTTCCTCATACCCGACTTCCAACTCCTTCGTTTCCATCACGTAAGGGGCTTTCATCGGCCGCGCGAAAAAATGCACGGAGAAATCACTCTTATCCATGTCTGGGCGCTCAATTTCATCCCGCTCATCGAGCATTTTTCTCCGATACTCGCTTTGTCGAACGTTTTTGGGAGCCGTGCCAATTTTGTTTATTTTTTCAAGTTGTATGCGTCGATAGTTTTGCTCATTTTCATATGCCTTTTGCTGCGCATCAAACTGCTCCACGCGCGCACGCAAGTAAGTGTCATAATTTCCATTGTATTTTATTACGCGACCATTTTCAATTTTCAAAATCGTGTCTGCGATGCGGTTCAAAAAGTAACGATCGTGCGTAACCACGAGAACGGTTCCCTTGAACGTGCGCACATATTCTTCTAAAATATTCAAGCGAGAAAAATCCAAATGATTGGTGGGTTCATCGAGGAGCATCACGTCACAATTGGCACAAAAAATTTTGGCGAGAGAAAGAATGGCCTTTTGCCCCGTACTCAACTCGGAAACTTTTTTGGAAAACAATTCTTCAGGGATTTTGAGTTTTTTCAACACATCTTTCACGTTTGCCGCGTTGGCATTCTGCGTTTCCTGCGCGGCTTTGGCTTGAAGCAATGAATATTTTTCCGTGAGGGCGGTGAGCTTCTTCATGTCGTTGTACACATCGGGGTTGGCCATCTGGGCTTCAATTTCTTCAATTTCCGTGGTGTATGCGGATTGGTTGAGACCTTTTTCCAACTCCTCCAAAAACGTCAAATCCTGGTTAACATCAATGTGCTGGGCAAAGTATCCAATGCGCGCGTTGCAGGAAATCTGACCATTGTAATCTACTTTTCCCACTATGGCTTTGAGAAGGGTGGATTTTCCCACGCCATTCCGGCCAATGATCCCGACTTTAGCCCCATATGCAATGCCGAAGCTCTCATCGTGAAACAGGTCTTGTTTACCCATGCTAATCGAGAGGCCTTTGATGACAATATCCATACCCTATCTTTCCATTGCATTTTGCGGTGTTATACGTGAAACGGGGGCGTTACCTTCTTTAAGAAATAGGCAGGGTTGCCGTTTCGCAGAGGAAAAAGGGATACAGATTAAAGGGCGTGCGGGTTGGAGTGTAGTGTATGGCTGCTTTTAACACGTGGAAAATCTGGCACGTGCTCCGCCAACCCGCTAATGCAGCGCTGGCCATTCTTCTAATGGCAGGGATTCTCCTCGTGTACGTGTATTCGCAAGTCTTAGGAAACCTCCAAAACGTGGACGTGTGGGTGGGAAACCTCGTGTGGCCGCGCGCCGCACTCTTGGGGGGATTTGTCCTCTTATTCGGTGTCACGATGACGTATCAAATTGACCTCTGGAGGGGGCCGCGCACGTGTTCGGTTCAGAAACAAGCCAAAGGAACAGGCGCGAGCGGTCTCTCCACCATTGGAATTTTTCTCGTGGCCCAATGCCCCGCGTGCGCTAGTTTAGGAGCGCTATTCCTTCCCATTAGCGTGGTGTCTTTTTTTGGACAATATGCGGAATGGTTGAACGCGGTGAGCATCATTCTCATGCTCTTCACCCTGCATTACTTGGGCGCGTTTGAACGCGCTAAATAAAATAGGGGAATGCTCTCTCGCTCATTCATGCTGAAAGACAATGGACTATCCTACCGCTGGATTTGGCCGGACAAAATTCGCTCCATGCCTGTGGCGGAGCGCCAAACTCTCATTCAGGGGTTGAATGATTTTGCTTCGCGCATGCTGAAAAACCACCCGGACTTATTTCCCTTTGCCATGCGGGCGTGGGCGAGTCATGCTTTTGTGGATGCGGTGCTGCGCGAAAACCTTTCTCCTTTTGTGGTGTGCCTCTCCAGTGGAAAAGTAGTGGGTGCGGTGAAATACAACATTACGAATGTGAAAAAACAATGGGTGGGAGAAGTGGGATTGGAAATCGTCGACCCTGCATTTCAACGAAAAGGAATCGCCACGGGACTCGTGCACCGGCTCATTGCGTTTTCTCGGAAAAATAATATTCTAACCATCCACGTGCAAGCCAAAACAGATGCCAACAAATTACGTTATTTGAAATGGCATCTGAAAGGAGGAAAACCCTATTTTGTGGATGGAAAAAAACGCTTAACGCTGGATTCGATTTTTTTTGGAAATATGGGGGGAGGGTACAACGTGAAAATTAACGTGACTCCCACGCAGCACACCAAAAACCTGCGTCTGCGCTCTAAACGAGGAAAGGGAAAAAAGGGCTGATATATAAACCCGGGAATTTTTCTCCGTTTATGCAGGAAGGGTTTTGATGACCAAGTAAAACCATCAGGTTTTACGGGGCACGCAAACCGAGGGTTTGCTCGACCTTTTCTCAAAAGGTTCGGAGGAAAAAAATATGAAAGGAATGAAAATGTCAACAAAAGCAATGGAATGTTCATGCGACTGGGGCGGAGGCGTCTTGTCGGTGATTATGATTGCATTAGGAATTTGGTTCCTCGCTGGAGGATTCGCGACTCAACTTAATATCACAGGAAGAAATTTTGACTGGATGGTCGCCGCGTGGTATGTGATTGGTGTTGCATTAGTCATGTATGGAAAAATGTGGGGCTACAAGTCCTGCGGCGGATGCGGAGTGCACGGAGAAATGTGCTGCACGCATTAATTATTTTTTGAAAACAACCTCCACGTGAGGTTGTTTTTTCTCTTTTTTTTCGATGCCATTTTTATAGTACTTTCTACGTAAACGTTCAGGAAAAATTTTAGGTGAAAAAATGGGGCTCCTAGTACCATCCGGAACGCATCCGCAGCGGAAGCATCCTAAGTATGTGCGCTTAGAACCCGAGCCCTGGACGCATACTCTGCCTAAGAAGCATCCTTTTCATTTGTTGCGAAATCCAATTTCTCTTCCGGATAAGTTTGCATGGGATGATTTAGCCCAACAAATTGTGGGAGCGCTCGTGCTCGCTGCACCGCTAGCGGTAACGGAAGAAGTGTGGCACCTTTCCGCTCAACTGGATTTTTGGAGAATTGGAACCATTGTCCTGCTTACGTTGCTATTCAACATCCTCCTCATGTATTATGCCAAATACCAGGTCGTGGAGCAAGAACGCATTCTTGGAATAATCCCCACCCGCTTATTCTCCCAGATGGTGGTGTCCTACTCTGCTGCGGGAATCATGCTGACCATTTTGGGTGTGATAGGGTATGAAGTTGTAGGATGGGAACCCACGCTCAAACTCATTGTGTTTGTGGGCTTATTTTCTAATATTGGCGCAGGGGCCGCGGATTTGCTCAAATAATCCCGAGAAAATATAAAGGGCGGGATTATTCTCCCTGCCATGAAGACCCATTCCCCCGTCTCGACGCGAAACCACCCGCATGCATGGAGCGCGTGGCTCGTGGCCTTGCTCATGGCAGCCGCCATCCTTGGAATATACTTCGGATCGATTTCCCCAACCGGAAGGGTGACTGCACTTTTTCAAGCTGATGAAGCCGATCTCCAGAACACGGTCACGCTGCTCACACCCTCAAGTGGAGTGACAATTCGTCCGGAAGAAGCCATCACATTCACTGCACGAAATGGATTGAATTCGGGAACATACATCATGAAACTCTACATTAGTCAAGATGGTTCCCCCGGAGAAGAAGATGAACTTGTGGATGAAAAAACCGTGCGATGGACACAAACCTACACGTTCACCCACGTTCCCGCCCCCGCGTGGGAAGATGGCGTGTATTATTGGATAATTACCTCTCAAGACGTGGATGGAGGAATTGTTTCCTCGAGCGTGAACACATATGAGGTGCGCTCCCCCCTTCCTGCGAGCCTGGACACGGAAGCCGAGTATGAGTCAACATGTACGGGTGGCGCGGGTGGGCATGCCTCTGACACGCTGGGAGAAAAAACATTCATTGGTTTTTCAGTTGAAAAAAATGACACTATCTCCTTGCGCTACAACAAGACAAATGTGCATGGAATTGAACGCATTGTCGTGCGTTCTCTAAGTGATTTGCGCGCCAATGCATTTGTTATCCACCAAGAGTTTGAAAACGCTCCAAACTATACGCTCCCGCCCATCTCGGACGTGTATAAGACGATTCACATTCAGCAAACATTCCCGTGGGGAGAAAATGCCTACTATTCTACGGTGTTTTTTCGCGTGCCCAAGCAATGGTTGCACGACACGGGAAGAAGTTTTCACGAGGTTCACATTGAAACATTCTCCGAAGGAAAATGGTCGCCCATTCCAACATTTATGGAGCACGAAGAAGAGGAGTATTACGTCTTTCAATCCACTCTCGAAGGGATGCCTCCCTTTGCAATTGGAGCATGCCCCTACACGCGTGAAGGGAGATTGGTGCGCGGGTAATTTAGCGAAGTGTCGCAATATACTTTTTTTAGATTACGAATTTTCCTTCATCAAAAACAAGGGTGTTGGCAATCCACATGCGCTTAATCGAAGGATAAATATCCACGTGATATCTCTGATTAAGCTCTTTCTGCGATTTGAATTTTTTCAAATACGCGCCGTGCTTCATTCCTAATGAGAGGTGCAGCCCGGCCACGCGCTCAAAAGCGGTTGCTTCCGTGAGAATATTCTTTTGCGAGAGCGCGCGATTCAACCCTAACCCAAATTCTCGAATGGGAACTTTACCATCCGCGTTTTCGAGTTTTAACATCTCCATGAGCGGAACAAAATCTTCCGGAAAATCTCCCCCAACTACACAACCGTTTTCAATGCGAATGCGAAAGGGCTGCTCTGCGAAAACCATTTTGTGGTCCTCTCCGGGGTAGGCGTACACGTCCACTTCCCCATTCATCGCGTCTAATTTGATGGGTTCGGAAAAAATTTCTCCAATGGGAAAATATCCCCCGCGCTGCTCCGTGGCAATGTCCCCCGTGTTTAACACCGGCTTCTCCATGCGCGAATCAATCGTTAGAACGCACCCGCTCTCACACTCTACTTTGATGTGCTCACTCTTCAACAAAAGTTCTTTCAACGCATGCGCGGCCGGAGAAACAAATGCATAATCATATTTCAGCGAGCGAATGTAGGTTGGAATTTGATTTTCGAGATTGTGGGATAAGCGAACATGCTCCACGACTTTCAACCCGTGATCAAATAACTCTAATCTCCACCGATACACGGAGACACGAAAGCTCATGGATTGAATCATCACCACCAAATCATCTTTTTGGAGTGTTTTGGCCAACGCTTCCACGTCTTCCATTTTATGCGCATTAAAATTCACAAACTGCTTCAACGCATGGCTGGCGAGGGCTTCGCGATACCCTTCCACCAATGTTTTGGCGAGGAGCGTGTCCTCATCATAAATCACCATGACCGTCTGTTGAGACGTAATCTTCATGGTTTTGAACACAATGTCCGAGACATTTTGGACGAGTTCAGCGTGTAAAGGGGTTGCCATACCCTAAAATGGGGGGAAATGTTCAAAAATGAGGGGCGAGGAATGCGGGGTTATTTCCCAATAATAGGGGTTTTGCTCCCCAAACTTTGCGCTTGGCGGAACATGGGCTTTACCACCGTAATGAGTAAGAGTGCGGCAATAATGAGGACGAGAATCATGTACAATGAATTAAACTCTCCCTGCGCGCGGGATTCTTTCCAAAGGGAAGGGCGAATCATACTAGTACTGTTCGCGATTGGAACTTAATAAATCCCCCTTCACTTTAGACGAAGCGAAGGGCGACCACACATGCCGTCTGACTCAAGCTCAATACGCTTTGGCACTTATCGGACTGCATCCATGTTGAATCATCAATTCCATTGTTCTGCAAATCATTAGCTAATTCTGTTCCCGTGTCGCAAATCACGCTCAACTTGACGCGCAACTGGCCTGAACCCTGATACTGAACAATGTCTCCCGATGCATTGGGGTTGGTGTCCACAAAATCACTATCTTGCTCATTAGCAAAATCTCCCATGGAGATACAAACCTGACTCGAGGTTAATACTCCGGAAGAAGTGGCAATGGCGCGAGAGTTAAGCGAATCTTCGCGTGTAAAAATAACGGCATTTGAACTCGTGCGCAACTCGGAAGGAGAGTTGACTTGGCTCTTGATTAAGTTCACTGCTTCAGCTTGCGGCTTGGTGGTTCCCGGTGTGGGGAGGCTTCCAATGATGTTTAACAATAGCACGAGAATGGCCAACGCCACCACGGCTGCGATGAGTAATTGAAACGTTGAGAAAGCTTGACCACGATTATTCATATGCGGAATCACCGCACATTCGAGGTTTACCGGCTATAAAAAGGTTGCCGGGACGCGACTATTTTCCCTTCCTCCGAAAGCCTACTCTTCGACGAGGAAGAGGGGTTTTTCGAATGAAAATTAAGCGTTCTTCAGGGGTGATGCCTTCGGCCACCTTCTTTTCGGCCTCCTGCAGGCGGTGCACCGCCCGCTTAACCGATGCGGGAGCGTGACCGCTGTTTTGATTCAGAAGAATAGCCACCTTTCGAAGGAGAATCAGCTTTTGGGAGGTGGGGGCCCAGCGACCAGACTCTATTGTTTCACGCGTGAATTGGTCCAATTGTTCAACAATTCGGCGAAATGCCATCTTGCGTTCATGAACAGGGTCTTTCATCCAATCACTCAAGCATTACATTATCCTACGGACTGGTGTCGATTGTTTTTCCAAATGAAATCAAACAATACACAAAACAATTATCTGGGCCGGGAGGAATAATAAAATTACTTGTTTGGCACTGAAAGAAAACACTCCCTTGTACAGTTGAAGTGACTGTCACAAAAGGCTTGTCGGGAGTATTTTCATTCAACACAAAACCAAAATCATTCTCCGCATCCAACTGAATGCACGCTTCATCTAAACTACTTTGCCGCGCAAACTGCGTGCGCGAATACGTGGTGGCTTTGGTGAATGCCAGACCGCTGGCTTGAACCACTTTACCGTTTGGAGAATCCACGGCAGACTTGAAGGACGCGTACAATGTGTCCTGGCTGACTTTTCGGCGCAAATCATCAAAATACGCCACCGCGGAGAGAATAATCACCAGAACAGCGAGAGCAATCACCATTGCAATGAGCAGCCGGTACGCTTCAAACGCTTGCCCGCGCTGATTCATCGCTTTGATTTTTTTTGAATTATTTTTTTTCATCCAATCACACTTTTTTTTAGCCAAAATTGCCGGCAATCAGCATATTGGAAACAATCACTGTCGCAACGAAAATGGCAATGGCAATAGGCAACGCTTTCGCCGCATTCATTTTGGCGAGCAGGGGATTATTCTCCTCAATGAGCGTGACAAAATAATTCATAATGAGCACGAGCTCAATCACATAAATGGCAACAATAATCAAAAATTCTCCCGGCGTAGCGAGAGTGGCAATAACCTCCGGCTTGATGAAGGAGGAAATATCCGAATTGGCGAACGAGTCCGCGCCTGGAATGCCCGTGGAGGTGAGGTCAACCTGGGGTTGATTTCCCACGTCTGACGCGTTAATACTCACGAGCGTCACAATCACAATGCGCTGGAGACTCGTGGTAATGCCCAGCACGACAGGAGCAATGTAGATGGAGACCGTTTTCATGGTTCCTGTAATATCGCGAATGAGGGTGGTGAGCATTTTACTCACGCGCTCTGCATTGCCCAACTGCCTCGAAAGAGAAATGAGCGTACGCGCGGCAACTTGAACACCTAATTTTACCGAATCAACGGCAATTTTCATCGAAGAAGAAATGATTTGCGACGGATTATTTTTCAAACTCCCATACGCAGGGTCGAACACCGCATTCTCGAGAGGCATGCCGAGCATGGAAATATTATCAACCGTTTTTCCAAACACTTCCTGCGAGACAATATTGTTAGGCAAAAAAGTCTGGGTGTGACGCAAGGCATCTTCAATGGGTTTGTTTTCTCCCAACCGCGAGGCAAGGACGTACAACGAATCCTTGAACTCGGATTCCATCTGCATGTAGCGCAACTGAATTTTTCTTTTCTCACGCAATGAAAGCTCAACAAAAACAGCGGCTGCCAGCGAAACGGTTAGAAGAAAACCAAAAATAAAATTGTAGGGTGTTACATCATTTTCGGCTTGCGCAAAAAACTTTGCTTTCTCCGTTGCAATGGTGCTGCGAATGGTTTCCTCTTGATAGCCCAATGCAATCAACTGGCTCTCGCGCGTGCCCCCGGTTTCATAATAATCCGCAGGCTTGCGATCCTCTGCGAGAACATTCTCCAGTGTTTTATCCGGCTGGAGCAAATAGAGGGAATTTCCCTCGCGCGGGTCTCCAACACCCAACCCGAAAAAATGAACGTATCCGGAAAACAATAATCCAAAAATAAGAATGCCTGCGACGGGTGCCCAAATGCTCATGCGGGATTTTCCAATGTTAAACGTATTTTTGGGGGGTAATCCTTGCTGCGAATCCTTGATTTCAGGAGGAGTGTACGTGGGGGGTCTCGAGGAAAGTAAATTGGCCGCAAACCAAATTACTAGGAAGGGGATGAAAATATCATAAATGAAAAACAATATTCCTGTTTGTGCCAATGGAGAACCTGAAAATGCGCTCCCCACCGGGAGAATAATAATCAAAATTAGCGGCAAAAGAACTCCCACGTAAAACAATGTGGTGGAGGGCCCGGACAATTCGCGCGCGTATTGTTCCATTTTGGCTTGAACGCTTTCCAACACTTCATCCATGGTTTTATCGAGCAGTTGATAGCGTTTGGCTTCCGTGTTTTCCAAAACGGATGCGCGAATATTCATGAGGGCTTGCTTGAATTCGCTCGAGAATTTTCCCCACGAATAGGCAAGCTCATCGAGTCCTTCTGCAATCGTGTTGTACACGCCCAAATTAGTATTCCAAATAATGCGTTTGAACTCTTGGGCAATTCTGCCTTTTCCATGGTCGGAGGCAAACTCCACACTCTTTTCCAAATTAGGAACCAGTTTCATGGACATGATCATGTATCCAATCATGTCTGGCACATACGTGAGGGCGCGAATCTGCTCTTTGCGCGCTTCGCCTAATGGATATCGTTGAACATAGTTTGCCAACAATGCGGCCAGCAAAATGGTGGGGAAAAATAAGTAAATAATGGGAGCAATTCCCTCATCGACACCTAACGCAGATGCGATGAATCCCCCAAGGAGCAATCCCAGCACGACGCTCAATAATGCGCCCGCGGCAATGGCCACGACCATCGTGCCCTTCACGGCGGCGGAAAACTCCTCGGCTTTCAAATTCCATCCCAAGAAAACAATTGCTTCCTTGAACTCAGGCGTAAATGAGGCTCCTTTTCCCATGGTGGGAAAACGCTTGTGCATGGCGCGGCAAAAACGCAAATAGGGGTGTTCTTTTGGAATCGCAAAATCTTCTTTGGCAAATAGGGCATCGCTCTCAATGGGAATATCCCTGTACAACTTTCCAATGGAAGGACTCCCCTGCGAAAAAGGCCGCTGCGGTGGCGCGGCGCCGTCGGGCTGCGTGGAAAAACGCTTGGGGGGCATGGATGCAAAAACCCGGCCACGCTATATAATTCCGCGTGCCACGCGAGGGAAAACAAGGGGCAATATACTATTGGTCGGGAGCATCAGGCGTAAGTTCTTTGAGTTCGCGAATGGATTTTCGCAGGCCGGCCATCCATACTTTTCGAAATGTCTCCGGACCCATTCCCGCAAGTTTTGCTTTACGCTCAGAAGGAATGTCTTTTGCACTCATGGCAATGCGCTTGTGCTCGAGAAGCTGCTCAATAGTCATCACAGCCACTCTTCCCAATAAGCGGCGCTTTTCCCGCACCCGATTTTTCAAATGACGAATCTGAATCAATATTTTTCGTTTAGCCAAATTAGCATCATGTTCTTCTAAATTCCGACGAATGGTTCTGCCCGTTTTCATCCAATCGACAGGCTTTCCTTTTTTCTTTGGGCGGGGTCGCATGAAAATCACTCATCATCTTTAGTTGTTTTATCTCGCTCGCGCGCTTCCTTTTTCTTTAACACATTTTGCAGCGTGTTTTTCTTCACCCATTCTTTCCAGTCGTTCAACAAAACAGTATAATCGGGTGAACCATTTTCCTCAATCTGCAAATCCTTCATCAATGCCAGCTTGGCACGCGCGCTCGTCGTGTACTCGGCTTCCAGCAGCTCAGGAATCTTATACTGGTTTTTCAATTCCACCAAAAATAATTTAGCATTGGCGAGCGTGCGAATATCCTCCCAAATCTGATTCAACGTGAGACCGGACAATCGGCGAATGCGTTCAAACATTTCACTTTCTTTCAAATTATCTTCCATGAGTTCAAGCGCATCCGTGCGAGCATCATACAACATCAAATCCAAGAGACCGCCTTCTTTCTCCGGGTCTTTGGACCAATGCTTCTTAATCTCCGTCATCTGCGTGAGACGGCGGTGCGACTTGAGAGAGCCACCAAAACGAATGGGACGCGCAACCACCACTAAATCCGTGGCTTTGAAACTAGTGGTGGGAACTTTCAAATCATTCACGACACGGTCCCACACCGCGTAGGCGGAGTCAGCGTGAATCGTTCCTAAAACAGTATTTCCTGCCGCACCCACGCGCATGGCTTCATACAACACGCGCGCCTCTTCCGAGCGGACTTCTCCGAGAACGAGTGCCGAGTCACCTAAACGCAGCGCGGTGCGCAGCGCTTCCTCGGGTGCCACTTCTGTGTCGCTCTTGCTTACTCCAATAGGAGAGCGCGTTTTCAAACGCTGAACATTGAATCCAACATTTTTCATGTAGGGCACGGGCAATTCGAGCGTATCTTCCTGCACAATAATACGGGAGTTCTGCAAAATCTCTAACATGAGTGCACTCAACAAAGAGGTTTTTCCCGAGCCGCGCGAACCCGTGACAAGCATGGTGGCTTTACTATCAATGAAAAACGAAAGCATTCCCGCCGAAAGGGGCGTGAGGAATTTGTTGTCAATATACTGTTCGAGTGTCCACGGAGTGGTTTTGTGCAAACGAAACGCAAACGCCAACCCATCCGTGGAGAGGGGTTTACCAATGGCCGCGACACGCGTTTCCTGCCCCGGCAAATCAAAATCCAACACGGGGTGCGCTTCATCAAACGGCCGCCCACTCATGGCGCGCATTTTGGAAACAAACGCCTCTGCCTCATTGTCCGTGTACAAAATGTTGGTGGTGCACTGCCCATAATCTGCGTGCGTCAAATAGATGGGTTTTCCCCCAATGGGAGAATCCAAATACACATCCGTAATCTTTCGGTCGCTCAGGAGTAATTCGAGTATGCCATATCCAACCGTGTAACGCGAAACCACTTCCGCGAGCTCTTCAATTTCCTCATTTTCAATGGCAATATTATTTCGATGCGCGAGGTCGCGAATCGTTGCCTGGTAAACACGGGTAAAATAATTCCGCGATGCCGCAATGTCACTCAAACCAGATCTTCCAGGATTGTATCCGGAAACAACTTCTTTGGTTTTACTCAAGAGAAAATATTTCTCCGGAGAAAGCGAATATTCAGGAGGATTGATGAAATACAATTTAGCAACCTTATTGGGGTGGTTGAAAATTTGCACATTTGATTTGCCAACCGAATATTCATCCACGAGCTCAAAATTTTCAATTTCATTTCCAAACATCAAACGAGAACCAATGAAAGAAGGTTTGACTTCCGCTTCGAAAAAGTGGCGGTACAATTCCTGTGTGTCCGGAAGCTCATCTAAACGCAGCAAGTATTCTTTCACATGTTGAATGAATTTTGTTTTCTCAAACGCCTCGCGAATTTCTTGAAGGGTTTGAATATACACTTTAGATGGCTTTCCGCCGGATTTTATTTTGCCCGCTTCTTTTTTGATGGCGGACAAACAGCGCAAATACGCTTTAATGGGTTCATACGAGAGCAGCTCATACGTGATTTGCATTACTTCATCGTGGCGCGCCCCAAATTCGCTTTCACTTTCCGCTTGTGGGTCGCCTAAATGAGAATAGGCCCACCATTCTTTTCCTTTAAACTCATTGGCCAAATCCGCAATTTCTTTCCACTGTTTTGTTTGCTCTTCATTGTATACTCGTTCATACACGTCCGCGAGCACAATCAAATCCGCATCGGATTTTTGCAGAACATTCACGATGTGGTAACGGCAATGCGGGTCATCCGCTAAACTCGCACCGTACACACAATCTTTACACGCGTAAATGAGATTCTTCTTTCCCCCTTCCTCGCGCAACGCGTAGGGGCCAACTTCGAAACCGCCGATCTTCATGGCCGCTCACCTGCGGCCGCGCGGAAGTTAGGGTCACTTGCTTCGCAAGGACCCAGACAAACTGAATTGCTGCTGCTGATTACCATGCGTAATGGATTGAACGTGCGTTAAAAAAGGTGGCGGGAAGCCATCAGCGAATTTTGCGTTTAGCACCCAACTTTTTCCACTTCACCGGGAGCATTCCCGAATGAGAAGGGTGTGAATGCGCGAGTTTGGAGAGCGCGGTGGAAAATGCTCCCGTGGTCACAAACTGTGTGCTCGCTTGAGGCTTTCCAATGTGCAAATACAACAATGTCTGCGCATTCAAATTATTGGTGAACGTAAACAAGAGTGCGATTACCTGGATTAGGAATGCAAATCCTGAAAAAATAACAAACGTCAAAGCGCGGTCGCCGAGAGGAGTTTGCAACGGAATGGTAGTCGCGTATTCGGCAATGGAATTGATGACAATGTTCAACACCATGAGCAAGACAATGGTTCCCAACAACTGAAAATAATGCGGAATAATTTGCCGGCGTAGTTTTCCAACAATATCATGCGGCTGTGTATTCTCAAAATATGTGAGGGGGAGAATCATCAAGAGGAATGGCTGCAACGCCACGAGGAGCAAACCCATGGTGACAAGGGTTGGAGCACCCGCTTGCGCCCAATTAAATGGATTGATGAGCGACCAAATTTGTGCATTTCCTGAAAAAATAAAACTCACTATCAGAGAAAGAACAAATAATCCTACGAAAAAACCGAGCATGCTTCCCTGAATTACAAACGCATCTCTCCAGCGTGCGGATGAAAGTTTCCACGCGAGATTCAAATCCAATGGACGCTTTGTGACGGCTTGCATGGCTAAGTGAAACTGCACCCCATTCATGAATGCATTAATGGCCAACATGCCCAACACCCAAATAGCAAAACCAAATAACACGACGAACATGGCAAAGGGCATGAATCCGGATGAAATGGAAAGCATGGACGTGAGGAAGACCATCAAAACCATGAATGATGAAAACGCGACAAACGCGAGTAAGGAGAGTGCGATGAGCATTCCTTGCAGCATGAGCAAATGAACATTCAGCGAATTGGAAATGGATTTGCTGAAGAGCTTGCTGTACGAGAACGGTGTCTCTGAATGATGGGGGTTTTTTTTCATGCAATAGCCTCGTGAAGGGTTAAGTAGCCCAACGTTAATGAGTTTATAATGCTTCACACCCGCGCCACACGTGAAAAAGCCCTCCTGCGCGAAGGAATACTCTTCCTTGCGTCATTTGGCGTGGTCGGGGGAATTCTCTATTTGCTTTTGCGACCGTTTGAAATATTTCTGCAGACACTCCTCTCCATGCATGCGCAGCGCGTGCTTGAACTAATTGGCACGCGCGTCATTTCTCAAACACCTATTCGTTTTTGGGCCGAAAACCATTTGATTGAAATTTCTCCCTTGTGCGCGGGCTTGCTGGAAATGATTTTGCTCGCTGCCGCCATTCTAGCAACGCGTGATGTGAGTGTTCGAAAAAAAATAAAGGGAATTGCATTTGGAATCATTGCATTGTACGTGTTCAATATGCTCCGAATCGTTTTTACCGTACAACAGATTGTGCACACACCCATTTCATTCGCCGAACTCACGCACGATGTGTTGTTCAGACTCATTCTCATAGTGGGATTTGCTGCGGCGTATGCGTGCTGGTTGAAATGGGCCTCCGCCGCAGAAGCCAGTCATTGAATGGATTTACTCGCATCTATTGGGGGAGTAGTGCCAACGGAAGCGGTCATTTATAAATTCCCGGCGTTTGATGAGTGTGGTTGCCATGGGAATTAGCGAAGCATTGGGAAACGCCTACCTGAAGGTCGAAGACGCCTATTATGGAGTATTGGACTTTTTTGAGGAAAAAGGAGTGGGTTTCCCCTGGACCTATAACGATTTTTTGGAAACAAAAGGAATTCCAGCCCTACCCTTTACCCTTGCCCTGCTAGCTGTACTTGCCGGGGGACTATTTTACGCATTCTCCGCCAGCACGCCGCAGGATGTGACGTTCACTATCTCCCTCACCGATGATAAGGGGCGCGCGCTCCAAGACGTGAGTGTGCGCATCACGGATTCTCGAGGAAGAATTCTAGACGAGTTGTCGGCATCAAATGGACAAGAAATTACCCTCAAGGGAATTGCGCCCAATGACACACTCACCATTACGGCCACCAAGCAGGGATTTTCAACCAACAAAGGAACTCTTTTAGTAGGAGAGAACCGCTTCCGACTCTCTCTCGAAGGAAGCAATGATGCCATTGTGGGAAAACTAAAACTAGTGGACAGTGAAACGCAAACAACTATTACCAGTGCCATTGTCACCGCCGAATGGACCGGTTCACGAACACCTCTAACGGCTACTCCCGGAAGCGATGGAATCATTTTGCTGAATGTTCCACTCGATGAAGAAATATCCTTGAGCGTGCGCGCGGACAACTATGAAGATTTGTTTGACGTGATTACATTCTCCAATGATGATGTCAAACTCAAAGAACTCACTCCTAAAGCGAGCGCGACGCAAGGAAGCAGTGTGCTCGTGGTGAAAGCCATTGATGCGAAGACACAACTCCCATTAGAAGATGTGCATATCAAAATTGAACACGCCAAAACAGGAGAAACGATTTCAGATTTGGATTCTACATCCGGTGTTCATTCGGAAAACTTGACTAAAGGGTTAGTGGTGCGCGTGAGCGTGAGCAAAGAAGGATACACATCCTACTCGAGCAACGCCGAATATGCAGGAGGAAAAACCCTGCGGAATGAAGAAGAAATTATTCTCGCCCCACTCTCTTTTGGGGGAACCGCACTCAACATTGTGACGCAGAGCGAATCATCCAAACAACCCCTCGCGGGAGTCGAACTCACGCTGCTCGACGATGACGCGGAAAAAATAGACTCGCAAACGAGCAACTTCTCCGGAGAAGCAGCCTTTCCAGGGTTGAATGAAACAAACACATACACGCTGCTCGCCTACTCAAGCAACTTTTTCCCCAAACGAATGAATGTAGATTTGTCCTCCCTTGCAACCAGTGAAAGCGGAAAAACACTCTTACTCCCCCTCAATCCTTTTGTGAGCGGAAACGCGGGCACTCTCACTATTTTTGTCAGCGAAAAAGATGGAAAAGCCGCGACGCAAGCAAGCATATCCATTACTGAAATATCGGGAGAAGAATATCTCCCGCTCGTCGCGGCGCGCACGCCCGATAGTGTGGGAAGCTTCACGATTCGCCTTCCCGTAGGAATGAAAATTCTCGTGAACGCTCAAAAAGGAAGCGTGAGCGAGGAAGAAGAACTCACCATCACCACGGGATTAAACAAAGTCGTGCTCACCCTCAATGATGACGCGCAACTCCACACGCTCACACTCACAACGGGCGGAAAACCCTTCATTGGAAATGTACAGCTCCTCACCGCGAGTGGAAATGAATTATTCTCCGGCGCCGTAACCGATGGAGAAATTGTTTTTGCCGCTCCAGAGAATGAAACGATTACACTCATTGCAACTGATGCGAGCGGAAACAAATTTACACAAACATTTAGCATGGGAACCGCCCGCGAAAAAACACTCGCACTTGATGGAACTCAACCTGCGGGAAATGCTCCCGCTATTGCATTTGAAGGATTATTTGACGCGAGCGGAAACCCCGTTGCTGGAATTTCTACGAGCCAAGATGCATTTGCCCGATTCAAAATAACATGGCCCGCGGCCAGCGTGGGAGCCCAATCGGGAGGACTATTTGTGCGCGTGGGAGAAGACGCCGTATTATCCGCGGATTCGCAATTTGTAGGAATACTCGGAGTAAATGGGGACGCGGACACGATTGTATATGGTCGCTCCTGGACCCCCACTCCTGCGCCGGGAAAAGAAACCAAAGACCGCGCAACGAATGGAAAAGCCGGCACCCCAAACCAGTGGATTGAATTGAATGTGAAAAAACCCCTGGGAACCCAAACAATTGATGTCCGCATCAATGCCCGCGCGGGTGTGAAAGCGGGAAACATTCCCATTCATTATAGGGCATTTGTAAACGTGGGAAACCAAACCCTGCGCACGCCCGTTGATGCCGCGCTGGGAACGTCTCCGTTCAACACGACAAAATCCGGATTGTACGCGAGTACACTCTCAACAAGCGTGTCCGTGTATGACGCCCTCCCTTTTTGCCAAGGAAAAATTTGCACCACCATTCAATTCGTGGACAACGAAAACAGAACATTCAACACGGGAAATTTTTCAGCCCTCGCGGGAAAACTCTACGCACTTCAAATTGGGGTGCAAACCACTAAAGCAACCGCTCCTGCGTCAACGGGAAGCACGAGCGGAGAAGGACTCGTTCCCCCTGGAAGTGTAAACACAGGAACGGGTGTAACAAACACTCCTGCCGGATCGGCCACCGTCAAAATTTCCACCCCTGCTGAAAACCCCCTGCTCGCATTCACCAAATCGGAAATCAACACCTTTGGAACACTAACCGACACGGGAAGCCGAGACACGAGCATCACATTCTCCCTGCCGGGAACACAAACAGCAAATGGTTCATCTGCACGCGCGCATTTCATTGCTGAAAATGACGGAGAAACACTCATCACGCTGCAAATTATTTTCAACAATGAATCGTACACGCAAACCATTCCCCTCCGCGTAACACGCGCTAAACAATTGCTCATAACCACAGACGAATTTGTTGAGAGTGGAGAGAAAATGAATGTTCGCGTGCAGGGAGAAGACTCTGCCCTCATCACGAATGCCTTGCTCACGCTCACGGACGCCAAAGGAAAATTTTCAGGAAGCGTGAAGGGAACGAATACGAGTGGAAAAGGAGAACAAGGAACGTATGTTATTGACAAATCCCTCGAAGCGGGATTGTACACCCTGCGCGTGAGTGCGGAAGGATACGCGGATGCGCAAACATTTTTGCGCGTAGGTGTTGATTCTCCCTTGCGAATGGCGGAAAAAATAACACTCACTCTGCCCTTTGGACAAACCACGATTACGCAGCAAGTGCCCATCACGAATACGACAAACTACGCCATTTCCACCATCACGGGCGAACTCATTGAACTCGGAAAATTCCCCCAGGAACTCACCGTGCGCGTGGGAACCATTCCCGCACTCTCTCCAGGAGCGAGCGGAACCATTCCCATTACTCTTACCTATGGAGGAGATTCCAACACCACGCAAACACTCTCTGGCAGCGCCACGCTGCGCATCCACGGAACGGCTGCGGCCGCATTCCCCGTCGCCGCATCCTCTGCACTCAGTGTGGTTTACAATCCAAAGCTCGACGCATCCTGCGTGACATTCTCCAAAGAAAAATTATCCGTATCCTTTGTGGGAGATTCTCAACCGTACGGAAACATGTACGATGGAACCACGTACACGGGAAACAACTACTATGGAACCGCGCAGGGGCCGGCGTACAACACCTACAACACGCAGGGGTACAATTCATACGGATTCAATGCCGCGGGGCAATACCAAAACGCTGAAACAAAACGCGTGAATGTGAAAGTGAAAAACAACTGCGGCGAAACACTCAACTTGGTTCCGGGTATTTCACAGCAAGATGGACAAGTGGTGGTGGATGGACTCAAAATTGCGGTCATTGACTCTTCCCTGCAGCTGACAAATGGACAAGAAAAACAAGTTGATTTTGAAGTATCCAATGATTTATTCCGAGCGAGTTTTATGGGAGGGGGAATCAACTACGTGGCCACGTTCTCCTCACCGCAGTTGTATGCGGCTCTGCCATTTGAAATCACATTCCTCGACCGAACCCACGCGATTCAAACTGTAGATGCGGTTGAACTCACGCTCATCAAAACAGGCACCGAAAAAGCAGTGGACCGCGTGAACATTCCCATCACCAACATTGGGGGCGCGCCCATCACGCAACTCGCTGCCACGTTGCAAGGAGAAAACACTCCCAATGTCACCATCAAACTCGAAAATGCAGGAGCAAATGCGGGAACAGGCGTTGGAAACACCAATAATCCCAGCATTCTACTTCCAGGACAAACACGCTACCCACCCATTTCTATTATTGCGGAATCCCTGCGCGACGAAACAAGTACGGTAAGCAAAACACTCCTCATTTCAGGGACCATTGAAGGAAGACGCTACACCCTGAGAGAAATTCCCATTTTTGTGCGCACGGGAAGCAGCTCGTGTTTAGAGTTGAGTGCCTTTGACACGCCCGTGAGTTTTGTTTCGAGCGAAATCATTGGAACGATATCCAAACGCATCACGGTGAAAAACAATTGTGTGGAACCCGTACGCGTGACTCAAGTGGTGGCGCCTGCTGGAATAGGAACGAATCGCTTCAGCATTGCCTCTGCCGAAGGAAGCGATATTGTGGAAATGGGACAAGAGGCCGAATTCAATTTAGTGTTGGAAAAGAGCCAAGCATTCAAGAATGAATTCACGCTCCAACTGAACGGCCTGCTCATGTTCACGCAGCGCGCCATTATCTCCAACACGCTCCCCGTGCTTGTTGCGTTGGGCACCAATGAGTTAGAATTCTCCCAAGCATCCAACCCGGTGCAAGTGAACGTGTGTGAAGGAGGAAACATCACGGTACGTTTTCCCATTCTCGCCAAAAAAGATGAATGCTCCAACGCCTACTGCGACGCCGAACAAGCCGGACACTTCCTTTCGCAAACGATTGAGAAACAAATTGCCAAAGCCACGCAGATCATGCAAGCCAAACGAAATGATGCCACCCAATTTGACGCGTGCGATATTACGAAGCGTTATTGTACATTTTCTCAACTCGGGATTACGAGCCCGCAGCTCACGCTCTATTTGCAAAACGACGCATTAACCTCTAACATGCTCTCGTATGTCATGCGCTCAGGAACGTATCCACGCCTCGCCAGCCTGCTCGTGCAAGCCGAACCCAGCATGGTGGGGGATGCGGCGGATGGAGCATTTTCCTCCCGACTCGGAACAGGATTTGGAAACGCGGTGTATTTGCCTGAAATTAATGGGTGCGGCGTGTACACGCTCTCCATACTTGGAGGAGTCGAAGTAGTGGCCAACCAATTGCAATCCGATAAAGTGAGCATTGGCATCAAACTCACGCAGAATAAAACAAACACCGCCGAATGCCAGGATAAAATCTACAACGCGGCAAACTTTTTGCCCAAAGACCGCTCGCTGAGCGTGGAAAACAACCAACAAACACGCGCGGGCGTGGTGGAATATGCTTCGGCCGCGCTCAAAGAACCCGCCGAATGGTTAGCCGAAACCGTGTTTGGTTCACGCACGCGCGCAACGCAAAACTCTTCGAGCAACCGAATGACACTCAACGTGGGAAACCTCGCTCAAAGCATTGTGGAACTCACGCTTGATTCCCGCACGCGCGGAGAGGGAGCCAAAAACATTATTACGGTCGTGCGACAGACACAAGGAAGCGTGCAAAAAGAAGCCGTGGTAGAAGCGGGAAAAATAATCACCTCGCTAGGAAAAAATGTGAATGGTTGTATTACGCGCGATGAACAAACATGGAAAATATACTCGATTGCGGACGTGGGACAGTTCACGTATGAAGGGTGCTCGCTCGCCAATGCCTCGGAAGGCGGACTCATCGTGCGACCCAACATGGCGTGCTGTTCCCTCACCACACGGTCGGATATTTTGAGCGATGTATCCTACACACTCGATCCAAGCGGAACCCAAACTATTCCGGGAGTGAACACGCTTGACTTGTATGACGTGGGAGAGCCCAAATCAAATACCAATGCATTTGCCAAGCCCGGCGAAAAAATCTCCTACGGCGCAGCGTATCCCCTCGCATTTAACACGACTACTCAAACCTATGGAAAAGAAATTTTGCTCTGCGGAACAGCCGATGCGTACACGATGCAGCAGGCCAATGGACAAAGCGTTCAAACCATTGCGACGCGAACACTCGATGACACGCGCGCGGGACCGCTTGCATTAGAATTGCGAACATGCACTTTAGACGCGGATGACGCACTTGCCAAAGCATATGAAAAAGGAAATGGGGTGTGGTATGCGACAGTGGACTGGGACGACGATGTGTCGCGAAAAACTATTTTACAAACGCTCGCAGAAGCCACACAGCGAGATAAATTAGGGAATGCATACGTGTCCTACCAAGGGCAAGGAATTTTTGCGAACGATAACCCCTATTACCAAGAGCAATTCAAAGAGAAACAACTCAATGCACTCGGAGGGTATGCTGCTGCATGCGCTCTCGCGTGTGGAGTGTGCGCCGCCGGAGTAACCGGAATAACCGCCGGGCTCGGAAGCGCCATCGTGTGGGACTGTGTCGTGGGATGCGGTCTCCCCACTGGAATTGCAGCCGCCGGAGTGTACTCGGAAGAAATCCAATCCTCTGCAGAAGGAACATTCTTGGAGGGAACGGCCAACACGCTGGTGGGTGGAGGCGCTTCACTCGTGGAATCCACTCTGCAAGACGAAGAAGGGCCGGCTGATATTGCATTAGGAACCGGACTCACCTACGCCGCGGGACGAGGCGCCCTCAAGGGAGCGAGAACGTATAAAGAAACAGCCGCGAAAGTAAACAGCGAATTTGACAAAGCACAAGCAGCTGTGAAAAAGGCAAATGATACCATTTCCAGCGAAATAAAAACAGCCGAAAAGGCACTCGCCGAAGCAAAAGAATCCGGAGAAAAAGTCGTGGGAGAACTCACCGAACAACTCAATGCCGTGCAGGCAGAACTCGGTCCCATGGAAGAAAAACTTGCGCAGGCGCAAGAATCACTCTCCCAATCAGTCGCTGCACGAGAGCAAGCCAAAGCAGAATTTGAAAGCATAAAAGAAGCACTCGAAACTCTTCCAGAACAAGACCCGGGAAAACAAGCCGCTCTTGCGAGTGCTCAACGCACAACCGATGAAGCCACGCGTGCGGCACAAGCAGCCAAAGAAACGGTTGACCGTGCCCGCGAAGCGGTTGCTGCCGGAGAACTCGCTGCGCAAAATACTGCTCAAGCCGTGGCGCGACAACAACTCATCGTGGAAGATATTACACGCGAACTCTCAATCGTGCAAAAAACCATTACGGCGACACCTGATGCGGCTACGATTGCGCGACAACTAAATATTGACACCGTTTCAAGCAACCTGAACGCGCGCTATGCCAATTTACAAACACTCAAAAAAGAATGGGACGGCTTGGCGAGACTGGAAAAAGCCGAGATAAAAGCCGAAGGAAATGTTGGAAAGAGATTTGTGAAAGGAACTGTACTCACAACCGATTACCAGGATCATGTTTTTTGGAAAGCCGTGCGACGTGAGGGGGATTCATTCGTGTTCGATTTGGAAGTCTACACGGCGGACGGTCGAGAGATATTCAAGAATGTTTCTATTTCCGATTTGCCTAATTATGGAATGCAAGAAGTGGCCGAGCGCTATCGCGTGCTGAATCCAAGCGAATTAGCAGAATACACGCAAAAATTTTCGAATGAATTCGCGTTACTGCAAAATGAAATACAGGATGCGACGCAAAAACTCTCTGCCATTCGCACGCAGAATATTTCCCCGGCTGTAAACAATCTGGTTGACGCGCGAATCGCCGAGATGGAACAATTCCGCGCCACTGCAACATCGGCTCAAGAAACAGTGCTGTCGTCAATTTCTTCACGTAAAGGAATTCCCATAAATTATTTGCCCAAAAAACAAGTGAATGCACTCTCCAATGGGTTAGATGTGATTGTGCAATCGCGCGTCGATGAAATCCAAAAAGCTGCAGCTGCACAGGCGGATGAACTCATTTTCAACGCGGGAGAGGCACAAGGAAGATTGAGTATATTGCAAGAAGAAATGGTTCAAGCCCGCGCGCAGGTGGATACACTCTCCACTGGACTAACGGATTTAACGACTAAAGCGACAGCAGCTGATGATGCAGCGCGAGCGGCTGTGACACAATTTGAAAAAGCACGAGAAGCGGCGGGAGCAGCTGCTGATGAATTAGCGGAATTGTCGGCAGCACGACAGGAAGCACGATTGGCACTACTAGAAGCCTCAGATGCGATGCGCGATGCCCAAAGCGAGTTCAACACCCTCACGCAGGAATTGGGAGAACGATACAATGAGCTCGGCGGCTCACAGGCAGACATTGCCAAAAAACTCGCAGACGCGCAAAAAGCACGCGACACGGCAACCGCCAAAGCAACAGCCGCGCTCGAAGAAGCAAAAGCCAAGAAAAAAATCCCCGATGCAGTAGCTGGCTCCAAAACGAAAGGACTCGTTAAGAGCGTGGCCAAAGGACTCGTGTGCGCGGGCGCGGGAAACGTTGCCGGGTATTTCGCGTACCGAGGAACTATTACGGATGAAGTGGAAAACAAAATTGAATTAGTCGCGGGAAGCGATGCCATGCTGGATGCCCAAACCCAAGAAATGGTTTTCGAAAAAGGACAAACCTACCAATTCTCCGTGTCCCCCACCCCTGGAGAGGGAAAAAGCCACCGCGTGAGTGTGGATATTGTTTCGCCCACCGCGCAAGTGAACCCTTCCGCGTGGATGGAATGCGAATAAAGGTGCGCACGAGAGCACGCATAAAAACAACGTGCACATTGCCATTCATGATGAATCATTTTCCATCGAATCAACGCGGATTCACGCTCTTCACCGCGCTGCTATCTTTCATTCTCATCCTCCTCGCCGGACTTTTAGTCAACACGATGATTAATGCCGAACGCACGAGCAATGAAGTTATTTTAGAAGTGGAAGCCCAATCGCGCATGCAAAGCCTCGCCGATCTCACGCGCGCGGATGCACTGCAAGTAGTCAATTATGGTATTCGAAATGCGATTGAAGAATATTCGCAAAACCAGGGAAACGCGTACCCGTATTCGTCGCAAACATTATCATGGCAATCCGTGCAAGATGATTTTTCCAACTTCTTTTTCGGACAAGGAAACGGAAGCATTCTTGCCGGACGAATCGCGGCCAATTTGTATGTGATTGTACAATCCAACCCGAGAAAAATTGGTGGGTACACAATTACAACAAAGGGGGGACAGGAACCTGAAATTAGACAAGCCATCCAAAATGTGCTAGCGCAAACAAATTCCGGTGCACAAAATTTTTTGCAAGTAGTAAGCTGTGAAGAAACAACATCCCCAAAAGATTGTGTGGGAACATTCTACGTGAATCTGGATTTCTCGTTGTTGAATGATGCCGATTTTGAAAAACTTCCCGCGATACACGTGTACGATGAAGCCACGGGAAGAGAACTCGTGGAACCGGTGATTCCGCGGGGAAAATTCCGCATTTATGTTCCATTGCGATTATTCAAAGCACTCAAATACGCGCATGAAATTGCACAAGGACAACTCGCGCAAGGAGGAGGATTGCTCTCGCCGGCATTTCATTCTCATTTGTCTGAATTGGGTGTGGGAACGTGCGATGGTGTTTCAACGAGCGGAGAAGTTATTTGCGGCTACCGCACGGCACCTTTCACTGTTGCCTCCACGCAAGTAGGGCCGACGCCTCCTGTAACACCCATCACGGGAGGAAATTTGTGCGCAGCGGAAAGCACCGGACTCTCTACACTGGAAAGCAAATACCCTAAGACGGTTCCATTGGTGTGCGATAGTGTTGCAGCGTCATTAGGATTGTGCACGCTCAACGCGACGATTACTAGTTACAATCCCGCCGAAGCACCCTCGCGTGCCGCTGCATTGTCGCGCGTCGTGCAGGACATCATCAACAATCATGTCGTGGTCTCGCTGAACAACATTCCTCAATCGCCGGATTTTATTTTACTCACCAATCAATTGGACATTCAACCCAGCATTAGTAGTTTTGCAACCAAAGATGTTTTGTTTGAAGGAATTGCAGGCATTACTAACTCAGAAGCAAAATGCTCCAAGCTCGTGAACACGAATGTCACGCTGCGTTTTGAAGAAAAAAATTTGAACTATGTGGTGGTGGATTCGCGCGGGCCGCTGCATTATGATGTGCGCATCGTAGATTCATTTGTTCCTCAACTGACTAAAACAACGTGCGTTAGTTATTGTCTGCAAGACACTTCAGTGGGAGGCGTGTTGGGAACATTTATTTTTGGACCAAACTTATCTCCGGACGCAGCAACATGTCCGCAGACCGCGTGCGCAGCACCCAGTAAATACAAACCGCTCCCCTCATGTGGAAATGGTGTGATGAATGCAGGCGCGGGAGAAGAATGCGACGGCACTGACTTTGGTCCGGCGTTTGGAGATGGAGTCAACATGTGCAGCGCCTACTTGAACAATCCCTCCGCGAGCGGAAACCTCTCCTGCGGTGCGCCGGGGAGCGCGAATGAGTGTAGAATTGTGACTGCTTCGTCGTGCAGTGTTCCTCCTGCATGCGGGGATGGACAAATTACAGGAGCCGAAACATGCGACCCGGGAATTAATCCTGAAACCGTTTGCTCGGCGCAAGGAAAAACATGCGCACCCAACGGGGCACCCGCCGCATGTACGTGCGTTTAGTTCCCTCTTTTGGGGACAAAAACACGCGCAGGGGGCATTTTAGTCGTGAGTTTCCTCAACATATATAAAGGGGCAAAACGCGCTTCTACTGAAGCATGGGTTGTGCACCGTATGGGCGTTCAAGAGTTTTATCACGGGTTGGAAGACAAGTATTATGCCGGACTCGACTGGCTCGACAAGCATGGGATTCCCGTGTATTCCGTCGTGGATGCGATTGAAGCACAAAACATTCCAAGTTTCCCCATCGCCGCACTTATTGTGTTGCTCGCGGTCGGGGGATTATTTACATTCATCCTTCCAGGTATTTTTGGCGGCAGCGCCACGCTCAATGTGTTAGTGCAGGATGAGACGCAAACGCCGCTGCAGGGAATTGCGGTGCAATTAAGCGGAAGCGGATTGAGCGGAGACGCATTGTCCAAACGCCTCACGGATAGTGAAGGAGTTGTCACGTTCACTAATTTACCAATTGGTGCAAGTGTAACCGTGTCGGCGGATCACGATACGTATGCGATTGATGACCGAAGCATTGTGCTCGACCAAGGAGAAAATGAACGAAAACTCACGGCGATTGCCATTGCACTTACCAAATCGATTTCACTGCAATTGTACAAAGCAAATTCTACTGAATCATTCGTGAATGCCATCCCTCTTTCATTTGCATGCTCGGGTGACACGGCGTTTTCAAAATCAAGCACAGTCATCAATGGACAAATTACGATTGATGTTCCCCCTGCGTGCGGCACGTTGAGCGTGCAATCGCTCGACAACACATTATCGTTGCAAAATACTGTCATTGATGTGGATGACGCGAATCCACGCGTGTATGTGAACGCACAACCTGCGGGAAATGGTGTGCTGCGCGTGACACTCGTGAATGATAGCGGAACCGGAATTGCAGGAATGACAACGTATCTCAAAAGCAAATTCGGAGATGTCATTGCCACCAAATTTTCGGACGCGAGCGGATTTGTAGAATACACGGGAATTGTTCCCGACACGTATGTGGTGTTTGTTGCCGCGGATGGAACGTATGGTGAATTAGATTCGGGAAACATTGAAGTAAGCGAAACCGAACCGGTTGTGAAAACATTTACGGTGCCACTAGCGAGCGTGGGAGAAGTGCGCTTGCAATTGGTGGATGAAGGAAACTTATCTCCGGTGAGCGGGGCTAAAGTCACATTATCACGCGGAAATCAAGTGGTGGGAACCAAAACAACCAATGAAGGCGGACAAGTCACATTCTCCGTTTCATCCCCCAACAGTTTGACAGTCGCGGTGGATCATCCTACGTACTTGGTGCGCAGCGGAATTAGTGTGGGCGTGTCAGCCGCAGGATACACTCAAATTCCCCTCGCGAAAGCAACACTCAACAATAGTCAAATTGTCACGGTGAAAGTCGTGGATGAGTTGAATCAGCCGGTGGAGAACGCGTATGTGGCGTTGAAAAAATCCCCCTCCGGAGCGAGCATTGGAACCAACAAAATTACGGGGGCCAGCGGCACGGTGCAGTTCACCTCACTTGAGGAAGGAACGTATTTTGCTTCCGCATACAAACCGGGTTTCTCCGATCAAATCAAATCCGATTTATTTAGTGTGCGCGCCCGCGAAAATGTGGAGAGCACCATCAAACTTGTCATTGGAACGGGAACCGTTTCATTTTTAGTCAACGATGAAGGTGGACAACCCCTCGCAGGAGCCACCATTCAAGCCATTGATGGAACCACGCACGATGCGGTGGGAAATGAAATTGCCACTGGTGTTGATGGAAAAGCCGAACTCACATTGCGAGCTGACCGATTTGTGTATTTTGTGATTAGCGAACCCAACCACTTGCCGTACGTCACATTGCCGGTGCAAGTGCGAAAAAGCATTACGCAAAATGTCACCGCGGAATTAGTGCGAGACATTGCCCGATTGGAAATCAAAACACTCTCAACCAGTGTGAATGG
This sequence comes from uncultured archaeon, assembly GCA_964480705.1. Classification (GTDB taxonomy): domain Archaea; phylum Iainarchaeota; class Iainarchaeia; order Iainarchaeales; family VGJJ01; genus VGJJ01. The sequence continues at coordinate 27,788 of CAYZPC010000005.1, forward strand.
AAAACCCATTTTAGAAGAATCGGGATTAGCCCCCGGACAAACCTACACGGTGCGATTCGCATTATTAGTGCCGCGCAACACCGCGTACTCGGAAACGGGCGTGCACGTTCGTACCGGAAATTCCATTGAAGGACAAACCAATCCCATTGAGAATGATGGATGGTACATTCGCGACGTGCGCAGTGCGTATGCCAAACTGCAGAAAGGAACCACATACACTCCATCGGCGGGATTGGGAATTGACTCTCAACATGTTACAAGCTCCGATGCAAAATGGGCGAATATTATTTTCACGCCCGCGCGGGAAGGATTAACGATTGTTGAAGTCGATGTCACGGTAAAGGACTCTACTGCGCAAGGAGCGGATTTGCCCTTGTATTATCGCGCGTGGGGACGCACGGGCTCATACGTTCGTTTTCCAGTTGATGCCGTATTGGGCGGAAGCGAGAGTGTGGCACAGAAGCAGGGATTGTATGCCAATGCGAATGTGAAACTCTATTCTCCCGGCGCCAGCTCGCATGTGTGCTCGAAGGACTTCTGCTTAGGATTAGTGAGCGAAGACTTGTCAACGGGCATTCAAAATAATGTTGCGGATGATGTGGAAGCCGACATTTCGAGTAAACAGAAATTATTATTCACCTTCACAAGCATCTCCGACAGCGTGTTCGCCGACACGAGCTTGATTTTACAAAGCACCTCCACCAGTGCCACGCTGCAAGCGTATGATGTGACGAATGCCGTGGGAGCCAAAAAAACAGGCGTGGTGAGCGGAAATAAAGTTGAAATCCCCTTGGGAACGATTCAGAAAAACAATGTGGCATTCGGATTCGTGAACGTGGACGCGGCCAAAGAAGGAACGGCACGCGTGAAATTCTCATTAGTGAGCAACAAACAAGAAGTGTACACGCGCGAAGTGTTGGTGCGCGTGAATGCTGCCGGAATCATGAATGTGGAAATTGTTCCACGAGCCATTTTACCTTTACTCACGAACCAACTCCTCGTTCACGTCACGCAGAGCGTGAGCGGTGATGATGTTGCATTGGAAAATGCGAGCGTGAATATTACACTCAATGGAATACTGCTCACGAGCGGCTACACGGACGGAGAAGGAGTATTTCCATTTGAATTAAATGAACCCAATGTAAACGATAACGTGGAAATCACGGCCAGCAAACAAGGATTCAAACCGGTTGTGAAAACCATTTCAGTTGGTGCGGACATTGTGGCCTTTTTGCCCACGCAACTCAATGAAAGCCTGATTGTGAATGGCACCACGCGCAAGACAAAGGATATTCACATGCTCAACCTCGCGAGCATTCCCCTTACCATCAAAGAAGTTTCATTATCGGGAGACTTTGAAGGACTGGTGCGATTCGATTTATTGAATGAAGAACTCGTGGGAGAAGTGTTGGGTGTCAATCAAGACCGCAATGTCACGGTGGCATTTTCCCTCACGGACAAAGGACAAAACCTCCTCGTGGGAAAAACACTCAAGGGAAGTGTCCTTGTCAAACTCTCCTCTGACACGAGCGGAAAAACATTCACGAATGCTCTCCCGTTGACGATCAAAATAGGCTTCGGGGGAGAAGTGGATGTGGAAGACTGCTTGCTCGTGGAACCCGTGCAATGGGATGTGTACGCGGACCCGCAGGAAGTCAAACAACAAGCATTTGCCATCAAAAACACGTGTACAGTGAACGCGGTTCCCGTGCGCTTGACCAATTTTTCGGCCAAAATAAAACAACTCTCGGGAGACCCATTAGGAACATTCTCCGCCACTACGAGTGAGAAAACCGTTGAATTATCGAGCGGATTCAAGAATATTCTCAATTCACTCCCCGCGGGAGAAGAAACCATTGTGACGGTGAGCTTTTCTCCGGACGTGATTCAATCCGGCCTCGCAACGCCAGAATTAGTGTTCCAAGCCACCAACATGACGAGCACGGGCATTCCTGACTTTGTGGAAGAAAATGTCAAAGTAAATTTAGTGGTGAACGACTTATCCTCCTGCGTGAAAATAAACGCCCCGAGCGTGTTGGAAATAGACTCATGTGCTATCAACACGGGCGCAGGACAGATGGGCAACTACTACAATCAAGTCTATCGACCCACGGGGGTCCCGTATTACAATCCCAGCTACTCCACGCTCAACAACACCACGAATCCAAGTGGAAGTAGTCTTCTTCCATCTGGCGTCTCGGGTGGAATGTTTGGTTCATACAATTTTGGAAGCGGGCCCTTTTCACCCCAATATGGTGCATCCGGATACGACGGATTCGGAGGGTTCCAACAAGGAGGAGCCCAATTCAGCGGAGTTGGAGGATACTCTTCGATGCAAGGATATTACGCTAACCCCCTTGTGGACCGCTATAATTCCGTGAGCGGTGCGGGGGCATTCTTCGGGTGCGGAAACAGCGAGATTCGAATCGAAAACAGCTGCCAGTCTGACATTGAAATCCAATTAGACGCGGATCCCAACGTGCAAGTAAGCAAAACAAGCGTGGTGCTCAAACCCAACCAAAATGAACGCATCCGCGTGGGAAGCGGGTATCGTATTGGAAAGTATCCTATTTTCGTGAACGCGCGCGCAGCGGGAAGCAAAGACGCTTCATTTGAAGTGGCTTCGGTGGATGTACTCATCAAATCCCCCACGGAAGTAAACGCGGATTGTATTGGACTCAACACGACAAAATTCCGCTTCCAAGAATTGATCCAAAAACCAGTCAAAGGAAAAGTCATCAACAAGTGCTACAATTCAGGCGTGCGACTCATTCCGAGCGCGGACACGGTTACGATTGCATCCTACTTCAATGTGGATGACCAAATCACCCTCACTGACAAAGGGGCTGCTAAATCACGACCCAACTCGATGGCGCACGACATTCAACTCATTGGAGTGCAAACACGAGGAGAAGGAAGAGACACCATCCAAGAATTAGAATTCCAAATCTTCCCAGACTTTGAAACATACAAACGCGTGCTCAATCCATTCACCCAAAACGCGGGATTGGGACAGCAAATCTTGGACTTGAAATTCTTCCTCGAAGGACAATACTACCGCGCCGAATCGTATGGAACAATCTCCGTGAAATATTTGGACGCCTACGGAGGAAGCCAACAGAAACCCTTCCCGGTTATTTTCGAGAATTTATTCCGCATCGCGGGAGTATTAGACATTGGAGATGGAAACCCCAACCTCACGGACTTCCAACAATGTATCAATAATGATGTGTTGCAATTTGAAACCAGCGCCGGCGGAACATACGTGTTCGACGATGATGACTTCCGCTCCGACGCCGGAGTCGTGGGAACGCGACTCGTTTTCACCACTGCGACACCGCGCACTGTGCTCATCGCGGATGACGACCACTGCGGCGGAAAAGATTATTTGAGCAACATCGTGAACGACCGACTCGTGTCAGCAGAAAACCCCAATGTGACTGCGGAATTTAGAGTGGTGGACTCGCGAAATATTCAAGTCACGGTCACGCGACCCCTCACGCTGCAAACAGACGCTACTATCAAAGGACGCTTGCGCATGAAACTCACGCGCACGGCATTCAACACGAGCACCCAAGATGTATTCGTGGATGTTTCCTTCAAAGTCGCCAAGCCGGGAACACTCACCAACATTTCCAAATTTACTCCACTGGTGTGTACGGACCCCTCATCCGGAGGGTCACTCTCTGGATATGAAAAGGGAGCTGGCTTCTCAGGCAAATATGGATTTGACATGATTTCATGGAAATGGGATTATGCCAATTCTCCTTCGTGCGAAACCATGTTCTGCGACGCTACCCAATTATCCATCTGGTTGAACAAAAAAATCAAAACATTCAATGAGTTCCTCATGCAAAATTCGAATGTGTTCAGCGCGGTCTCTGGAAAAGTCTACCGAACGCAAACATTGGCCCTCGACGTGTTGAAAACCGTTCCCGCGGTGAAAGACCAGTCGTTTAGCCCTGTGAAAGAATACCAATTCGCCGAAGCCGGAACATCCTTCTTAACCATCCCCGACACGGGAGCGTATGGCGAACTCAAGAAAGGAATTACTCTAAACATGGATGAACTTTTCGCCAAATCCTCCGATGGAACAACGGATGAAGCGTACGTGCAACTCATGAGTGAAAAATTAAACACGATTGAAACACTCCTCGCCCCAACCGGAAATAACGCTCAACTTGGAGAAGTGGTGATTATTTTCAACCCCAAGAAACTTTCGGCAGAAGCGAAGACAGCACTTCCTTTACTGGGCGCTGACCTTTTGTCGCTGGGCGGACAAAACAAGTACGTGATGACCATTCACGAATACAAACGATTCCATGCGGAACTGACCGCAAATAATTTGACATCAAATACGGTTGATGTGTTCGTCACGGACATCGCAAACAATGATTTAGTGGTCACACCCGCCTTGCTCAAAGCCATGTACACGGGAATTGAGCGCGTGGACGTTGCGCTCATTGTTCCAACAGCGGACAAACTCACCAATGATTTGACCAAATACTTGCTCGAGCGCGCGACCAAGAAACCCTTGTTCACGCTCGAAGCGTACAATGGAAGCATGGATCGCTTAACGAGCGAATTCCTCTTCTTCAGCGGACACCTCATGTCTGACACGATTAACACAGATTTGATGAGCGATTTAGGCGCCGTGAGCGAAGCCGGATACGAATACTCGACTAACTTTAATCACCCGCAAACAACAGCGAATGAAAATGATGTGATGAAACGCCTGCGCTTCAAAACAAGTTATTCAACAAGCAACACGGATGACTTCCGCACCATCGCGACACCGGGACGTTACCCCATGGCATTTGAAGCCACCTGGGACAAAGGAAGCGACGGCGTGGGAACGATTACACTCACCATCCAAGAGAGCGGACGCATTATCCAAGAAGGAGTATCGCGCGCGACACTGGATGAATTAGAAGCCGAAAAATCAGCATCGGGCGTCACCCTTGCGTATTCGGAGAACCCCTTCTTCTACCTCCCATTCAATGGTAGCACGGGACTCACCACTGTTCGAAATGGATACGGAACAAGTTATGCGATGCGCGCGAATGGAAAACTCGAACTCGTACAAGGAAGCGCAACCTCCGCGAACACGAGCGTTTCACTCAACGAACACACGACGCTCGAACAATTATCTGCATTTGTTACTACGCGAAAGCAGCCGGTGTTGTTGAGTGTGGAAGGAGCAAGCAAACCCTACACGATTAACTTAGCCCCGAGCATTCCTGTCGGAGTGCGCGCGGACGTGACGAATCCAAGTGGAATTGCTTCCATGCAATATGGATTCGTGCGCGTGGGAGCCGAAACAAACTTCATTGATGCTTCACCCATCCTGTGGTCGGATTGTACACGCTCCACGAGTCAATTAGTTTCGACGCTCGACCAAGCAACGTGTAACACGGCCATTGCGAATCAAACCACCATCCAGGGAAGCATTTCGGGCAATGAAAACTTCTACACAGGAATCGCACTCGTGCCAGACAACACGTATGCCATGGTGCCCGCGTGCGCGGTAGACAACGCAGTCATTTTGGGAGAAGGACAATCCCCCACTCAAGTTGGACGAACCGTGCAAGGACTCGGAGAGCCGCTGCGCTTGAATAATAGTCGCTTCACCACGCAGAGTGTGGACACGCTGCAAGACGTGATTAACCTAATCACTCGCGGAGATGCGTGCGGAAAACTCGATGGCGGACTCACGGCCATTTGGGACGCATCCTCTGAGAGAGTGGTTCCCAAAACGCTACAGTGCGGAAGCCCTATTAATGTGAATGCGTAACATTCGCGCATGAATACGAATCCTATTATCCTGCTCCCCCTCGCATGGGCAGCGGGAATACTTTTGGGAGTGCAAAGCACTGCGCCTGCGAGTAGCATTCCAACCTTAATCACACTCATTGGATTCATGGTCATTGCCGCGCTGACCAGTGTATTGTACTTTGGAAAACTCTCCGCACTCACTACTTTTTTTTTAGGAATTGCGCAAGCCGGACTATTTCTCACATTTCCATTATCGGGAATACTCTTGGGGGCGTGCACGATTGCTTCCTCGCTGTATGGGCGAACACTTGGCGATTTAGCACTGGATGATTTTTATGAAAATGGAAACACGCACCTGCCCGGGTATACGTTTGCGGCATTTTTGAATTTTTTACTCATCGTTATTTTTGTTTTAGTGGTGTGGTTTCTTTTCCCTATTCTGCCCAACGCCGAGCAGCTCATCCAATGGTTCCCCCTCATTGGATGGGGCGTTTAGAATTTCAAAAATAATCCCCTCTATGGTGAACCGGAAAATTGATTTGAGTGGGCTTTTGGCGATGGCTTTAAATACGCCGAAACGCCTTTTTCCGTGTTGGGCTTGGTATGAGTGATGTAATCAAAGACTTCTATTTCGCCATGGAAGACAAATGGTACGCGGGCCTCGATTGGCTAGATCGACACGGCATTCCCGTGTACAAAGCCGTTGACCCCATTGACACCAAAATACCCAGTTTTGCCCTTGCGAGCGGACTCATTTTGCTCGGACTCATCGTTGCTTTTTTCTCGATAGGGGGCTTGCTGCAAGGAGACAATGTGAGTGTGCGATTCCAAGTCGTGGACCAACAATCCAACCCCCTGCCCAATGTGGAAGTACAATTCACCATTAATGGAAAAACCCAAACGCTTGCCAGTGACACGGTGGGAGAAATAGAACTACTCGCCCCCGCGGGAGCGCGAGTCAATTACCGCGTGGACGTGGAAAAATATGAAATTGTGAATAAGAGTGTAAGCGCAAAAGAAGACACGCTGGAAGTGATTCAACTCTCAGAATTGCAAACAAACAATTTGTCCAAAACATTGAAACTCGTGAATGAAGTGGGACAGCCCATTTACAATGAAGCACAGCTCACATTTGCTTGCTCCACCGCTTACGGCGCCGCACCGAGTCCCGTTACCGGAACGGGCGGAACATTTGTGGTTACGCCCAACGCGAATTGTATTCCATTCGTTGTGAATGTGAATGTGCAAGGATTTTTGCCCGTGCAATCATTTCCCATCACTGCCAACAAGGACGTGTACAATATTGTTCTCACCCAAAATATTGTGCGCGACGCGAGCATTGCGGTGAGTGTGCGCGACAATACAGGAGCATACGTCTCCGGAATGGATGTTTCCATTCAAACGAATGGAATTGATGTGGATAACGCGTTCACGGATGCAACGGGAAGCGCACTCTTCCAAGTGGCCGCGGGCACCTACACGGTAGTGGCTGCGGATAATGTGAATAGCGTGTACACGAGCGCCAGCGAAACCGTGAATGTGAGCACGGGAGAAACCGTTCAAGTTGAATTGAATGTGAACAAAAATGCGGCGAGCAGTATTTTGGTTACGGTTATTGACAAAAAAACAAATAATGCATTGAAGGATGCCACGGTGAAACTCAAGAGCGGCACCACCACCCTCTCAACGGTGTCCACCAACACCGAAGGAAAAGCCACGCTCCCTATCTCCGATAAAACACAATCCTACATTGTCACCGCATCCAAAGATGGTTACATTCCCCAACAACAAACCATCTCGGGAAGTGCCACGACGGCATCATTCGGATTGGATAAAGCCACTGCCAGCAACGCAGCCAAATTGCGCGTCACACTCTTAGATCAGGATAATGAACCCGTCGCGGATGCGAAGGTAGTGTTGTACAACGCCGACACGGGATTTTTGGCACCCTATAATGCGGTCATCAGTGACGTGAATGGAATTGCCACATTCAATTCTGTTGTGAGTGGAAACTATCAAGCATTCGCCTACAAGACCAGCCTCACGGGATTTTCCAACGAGCAATTCTTTGACATCACGGACCCGAGCACACACTTATTTTCAGTTCGAATCGAAGTGCCGGATGGAACGGTCAGTATTCGCGTGGTGGACACGCAAGGAAACCCTGTTCCATTTGCACGCGTCGCAGTGTATAATGCATTCAAGAATCAACTCATTGGAGCTGATTTAACGGACACAAATGGAACATACGTGCTGCCTCGCAATCAACAACGAAGCAAAGCAGACAAAGACGTGTATCTCGTGGTGAGTAAAACCAATTATGCCACGGTGACCACGAGTCAAAAGCCCGTGCTCCCAGAAACAGTGCAAGCATTCAACGTGGTGTTGCCCCCCACCGACCCAAGCGGAAATATTTCAATTGAACTGGTTGGAGTGTACACTCCCGATGGAAAAATTGTCACGGGCGTGAGCAAAGGAAAAGAATACACTGCAAAATTTCGCGTGAATATTCCCGAAGAACACGATGAATTAGACACGCTCAACGTGCACGTGCGAACGGGAGAAAAAGACATTGTGGAAAAAGATGAATGGTATATTGATGTAGTAAAGTTCCCCCGTGCAACGGTTTTCAAAGGAAGCTCATGGGACCCCGCCAATGGGTTGAATGTGGACGGCGACTCTGCCACGAATGGACCGGGAAAATGGATTAATGCTTCACTCGGGGGGCCTAACCCTGGCGTGTACGAGTTTGAAGTTAGTTTGCGCGTGCGCGACTCCGCTGCGGCGCAGGATATTCTGAAACTGTTCTACAAACTCTACGCGGAAAATGGAGAAGAGTTGCGCGACCCCACGGATGCCAACCCGGTGGATGAACTATATGCTGCCACGAAAAGCGCCACGTACCAAGTGGGAGTAACCACGGCATGCGATTCAAATTTTTGCTTTGACGCGAGTGTATTAGATGTGGATGAGGGAAGAATTGAAGATGTTTCCGAACAATTTAATGGAAAAATTTTCACGGACTACAAACTCACCTTTAACTTGCTCAATAATGGAAATGATTTCCACACGAACTCAAACTTGCGCGTAAAAGTAGCCGGAGAAGGAATGGACATTGTCACGTATGACATTTTCACCGCGGACGCGTTGCGATTGCAGGGAACGGTAAACGATAATGAGTTCAAAAGTCCATTAAACGTGGGAAATTTTACTCCCCAAAAGAAAGTGGGCGGAACCATTATCCTGCGACCCAAAACCGCGGGAACCAGCATGCTTACCCTCGAATTAGTGTCGGACTTCCAGAGCGTGTTTTCGCAGACGATTCAATTCAACATCACAGGAGACAAAGAATTGTCTGTGAGCGTGAGCCCCGACACATTCCCCAGCAACGTGGCCGTGCCCATCATGATTCACGCTGAAGATGCGGCATCGGGAGAAGAACAAGCCAACGCCCTTGTGACCATTGAAAACGTCTCCGGAATTGTGCTCGCGAGCAAAAAAACAGATGCAGCCGGAAATGCTGAAATCGAACTGCCCGCCCAGCAAGCTGGAAAGAAACTCACCCTGCGCGTGGAAAAGGCAGAGTATAATCCGTACGTGCAAACCTTGGATGTTTCGGATAAAGTTCTCACGATTCAACCTGTTTCGTTGGGCGTTGGAATGAATGTAAAAACAACCGCGAGCAAAACAACACCCTTTTCGCTCACCAATGAAACAAGCCTGCCTATTGTGATTACCAAAATGGAAATCCAAGGAAATTTGAAAGGATTTTTGGATGTGGAACGAATCAATTCTGCATTGCAGCCGTATGTGGGAGTGACTATTTCTCCTAAAGGAAAACTGGACGCACAACTGACGAGCATTCTATCTCCGGAAGGACTGGCGATTAGTGAACACGAAGATTTGGATGCAGTCATCGCCATTGAAGCCACTAATTATGGTGCGCCCTGGTCATTTGAACTACCTGTGCGTTATGCGTTAGGCGCCACCTCGGAAGTGGACGATCCTACTTGTTTTAGTGTGGCACCCAAATCCTGGAACACGAGCACGGATGGACAAAGTGTAACGTACGAGTTTACGATTCGAAACAATTGTGCCATTGCCGGAACACCCAGCTCGCTGCAAAACCTCTCTGCTCGCGTCACGTGGAATGGAAACGAGTTAGGAGACATGGTGTTGAGCGTGTTTGAACTCAACAATCCCACGGCAATTGGCGCCGCCAAAGTGCGCGGAGGATATTTCTCTACTCTACTCACTACAATTCCCGCACAAGATGAGTTAATCGCGCGACTCGACTTTACACCGTATGGGGGAGTGAAGGGTGTGGGATTATTTGATGTGGAAATTCAAGCCACTAATCCTTTGGAAGGAAAACCCCAACTCTTGTTAGACAAAATCCGAGGAGAAATTGGCGTAGTGAACTTGTCCGATTGTGTGCTGTATGACAAAGAAATCATTGATTTGGTGCAAGGAAAGAAAGACTCATTCGTGATTGAAACCAAAGGGTGCGGCGCGCCCGTTGATGTGCTTCTCACATCTGAATTAGAATTGAACACGAAACAATTCACGTTACAGGGAACTGACAAAAAAATTATTGATGTGGGAGACAACCAACTCGATTTGGGACAATATCCCATTTACGTTGAATTAGAAGGACAGGAGAATAAACTCTCGGTGCAAAACAAAGTATTGCGCGCACGCATACGCGATCCGAATGCGTGTGTGCAGTTGAATCGATACGAATTTGACGTGTACGATGATCCCGGGTCCAACACGGATGGATTTGACACCGCACGATTGGATAATTTATGCGTCAACCAGCGCGTGCAAGTAAAAGTGGTCATTGAAAAGAAATTCATTGATAGTTTACGCACCGGACTCGTTGCGGGATTGGGAATGTTTATCACGACCGGATTAGAAAACGTGTTCAACGACAAACCATTCTTAGGAAAGAAATATGGTGGAACAGCAGCCCCGGCAAACGCAGCCGCGCCGCCACAAGCCGTGCGCGTTAACCCCGCCGCAACATCTCCCGAGTGCAGCGCGCCATTGGACTGTCAAACAAAATACGGCTCCCCCGCACAAGGGACGGAATATGTATGCACACAAGGATTTTGCCAGTCAACACCCACTGTTGAGGGAAGCACAAAAGGAGCATTTACCGCAACCGCTCCCATTTCCACTCTCGAATTGCCCGAAGGGCCGGTTACATTATCTCCCACTGAAGGGGGGTCCGCACGAGAACTGGTTTTGCCCGCCGCCATTGTAGCAGGGGTCGAATCAACCGGCGGGAGCGATGCGCCCATTATTGTCAACGAGGATACGGCTGAAAAAATAGCTGATGAGGCTAATGCAGCAGGCATTCCTACGAGTGTGGAACCATCCACCACTCAAATTGGAAAATTCGTGCTGAATTTCATCCGAGGTGCAGCGTGCCAAGTTATTCAGGGAATACAAACTGTTTGTACAGCCAATGCAACTGCGGGTGCACCCACTAACTCAACAACACCAACCAACACTGCAACTCCATCTCCTGTGGCAGGGAGCTCAGCCGTAGTGCTTAATCAATTCATTACACTCGACACGCGCGGAGAAAATGGAATGACCATCAAAGCATCATCCGATGTACTTGAACCTATTTCACTAGGAAACTCGCGCGTGCAACTATTGTTCACCAATTTGGGAGAACGAACATTTGTGTTTGAGCAAATTCAAGCATTCATTGCCGCGCGCGGACGAACCGCTGGTGTGGAATTCTCGACACCATTTATTATTGCAACAAACGCCTCATTTGCCGACGTGGGGGGCGTGTGGTATGTGGACATACTCTATGACCCCGCTCCCATTGTGGCTGTTGTGAGCTCGACACTTGTTCCAAATATTCCAACTGTACTAAATGACGGACGAGTGCGATTAGTGTATCCAAATCGAACTATTCGAGATAATGCAAAAACAGCGTTTGATAATGCTGGAATGCCTGCGACAAGTGAAAACCCAGTAGGAACTACACAAGCAGACATCTACCTCCCCGAAGGAACACTATTTACCCAATCAGGAGGAAATTGGACATTTACATACACTCCGCCTGCAGGAGTATCGCCTCAACCCATTGCTCCTGTTACAGGTTTCGCCATCCTATTCCAGTCCAACAACGAATCGAGCACCACTGAGAAAGTCCAGCAAGGCGTTCTTGAAGGTGTGGGACGCGGACTCATCAGTAAGATTAGCGGACAAGGATTGTTTGGAACAAGTAACCCGTTCATTGCATTTGGAATCACTACTCTCGCAGTGGCGGCGATTGATTATTTTTCAAGCGATGACAAGGAATACTCCACCACCGTGCTTGGAAAAGACGTGGACGTGCGCTCGTTGAGAGTAATTGGTGGAGAAAAAGGCGCCGATGAAAGTGTTTCAGACGCGGATATTCGCGTCACGGAAAGCGGTGTGGCGTTAAACCCCAAAATAAACATCGAAAAAGAAATTGCCGGAAGAATTGAATCCACCACCCTCACATTTACCAATATTTCCAAAATAATGAATGAAGTGTTGTTCCGAAACCTCCTCGTGAGTGGAATCCGATATGAGTATGCGCCCAACCAAAAATACAAAAACCACGTTCCGGATGAAAATGATTTGAAATCAAACAACGAGGAGAACTTCTCGAGCCGATTCCACTTGCAGTTTAACACACTCCCGCCGGAAAGCTTGACGAGCATTGCGGTGCCCCCCATTGCATTGAGCTGCGACACCTTCTCTGAAAAGAATGGTAAAACAGGTGCCAACGCCGCGCCGCGCGTCTCATTCGAGTGGAATTTCAATGATATTTCCCACGATGCATGTGACACGAGCACGGTGGATGCACAAGGAAAACCCGCATACATTTACTGCGACGCGACACAGTTCTCCATCTCCACTATCCAGCGCGTGCAAGCCCTGCGAACATTTGTGGAAACCAATGCACCCTTCTCCTGCCCGATTGAGAATGCACAATCCGGAATCAAGACACAGCCTATTCCTGCAGCAGACATTGGAATTGCATCCATTCGATTTGACAAAGTGGGAGTGCAGGATGTAAACATGATTGTGGGAATCGAAAACAAATCCCCTGCACCCAATAACGCTCAAGTGAAAGTCACGTACAAAATCCAAGGAAGCACGGGAAGCGGTGTCACGCTCACCAAAAATGTGCTGATTCCCATTGGGGGAAGTCGCATCAATGTAGGATTCGTGGTTTCCAACTTAGCCAATGGCACATATTCAGTGGATGCGCAACTTGTTCCTGAAACGTGCGAGAATTGCTCCAACTCCACCACGAACACGGACACGATAGCAAGCACATTCTTCATTGGAAGCGGAAACGAATTAGTGGCGTGCGAACCGTTTACTACGAAACGATTGGATGCATTTATTGAAGCCAGCGAAGCCGCGGGAAAAACACTCATCTATCCGGCCGGATTTGACCGCGACACGATGGTTGAACTCGTGAATTACCGCGCGCACCTCATGCAAGACCGATTCTCTCCAGACTTCTTCACGGACTTTGATAGGTATGCTCGAAAAGTGAGCTTCTTCAACGCTCCAACATACTATCTAAATCAAACCGATGGACTGTATCGCTTTTTCACCGACCGCGAACACTGGATTGTTACGCGCGAGGGAACGCCCATCAACCCCGCAGGATATTTGCTTCCCGGACCCGGAATTTATGATGTGACGCTGGACATTAATTTCAGCGATGACACGATGAAATTCTTCAAGAATGGCGAACCGGACGCGGTGGTAAATGTGTATGTGGAAAAAACCAGTACAATTGAAGGAGAAATGAGCCCATTCTACTCCTTGCCATTCAATGGCCTCATTGGAACAGACGATGGACAAGGACGCGTGGGATACGGCGTCAATTACACCGGAGAAAAGGTCGTGGTGAATGAAGATTCGGCAGCGCAAGTATCAACCATTGACTTAGTGAACTCCACGCCTGTTGCCACCGTGCAAACAAGCAAAGTAGATTCATATGCCATCCTCAACAGCCTCGAGAGAGGAAACATTCTCACCCTCACACGTAGCGGAAGCAACAACCTCGCGCTGAAATGGAGCCCAAGCTATGCGACGCCGGTATTAATGACGGTGAAAGGAAACAATGCTCAAAGCAACGCGTACGGATTCTACTCGATTGGAATCAACGGCGACACGGCTCAATCGTACATTGGTGCGCAGGGCAACCCCTGGTATGGTGTGGGAGCGAACTGCCGAGACTTTGAAGACCGAGGAATGATTGACCAGTACTCTCCGCGCTACGATTCAAGTGCCATTAATGCCAGCTGTGCACTCGTGGGACCGCAGGAGAATATTTCCTACGGATTTGAGTGGTGCGAAAACACGATTCACACGGGCAACGTGAGTTTGAAGACCATCTTCTACACGCCGCAAGGAAGTCTCTCAACGATTGCACGCTCCGCGTACAAAGATGACTTAACCTTCGTGGGAGAAGGAATATCCGGCGGAAACATCCCCTTGAATGGAACAGATGCATTGCCCGGAAACACGCCGGGAGATGAGTTGAATAGTATTGAAGACATTTTAGAACTCGTCAAACAAGAAGCCGTGTGTGTGGCTAACAGTGGAAGCAAAACAGAATTCTTCTGGAACCCCAAAGAAGTATTGAATGCAATTGAAAACCAGGAAAAGGCTGCCGCTGCCGCGTGTATTGTGAAATAATTGATTTGAAACATTACTATCTTAGAGGGGTGTCACTTGCCGCGAAAACCAACTGCTCCAAAAAAATCTAATCTTTCACCCAAGAGCCCAATGAATAAGCAAGGGTCGCCTAAAACGAATTCCCGCGACACGTTTCGCGTTGGAAATGTGTGGATGATTCGATTGAACGATGGAAAACATGTGCGCGTGCCCATGCTTCACGAAGAATTTCCCGGCGGAAAGGAAGTGTCGCAGCGACTGCTCTTTGCCAGCTCCCGCGCGCGAGAACTAATTCAAGAAGCAAAACGAAAACCTTCAATGAGCCCGAACGATTTACTTGGAATTGAAACGGAACGAGCTCATTTTCGATTTAATCAAATCATCAAAGATTCTCGCGTGCTGAAAGATAAAGGACTGCTTGAAAAATCACGCAACAACTTAGTGCACGCGCGAAAACTATTGGATGATATTAATTACCAGCGCGAAAAATTAGGGCTGGCACCTCTTTCTCCAAAAGAATTCATGTCATTCCAGCGGCCACTCACGCCCGCGGAGTCAATTCAATTATTGATGAAAGCGAATACTAAAAATGATAAACGAAAAACACGACGACGAATGGTGCGCGCGCTGAGAGCGCCCGAAGAAAAAGTAATACAATTACTGCACGCTCGAGTGGAGCAGCTGGAAAAAGGAAACGTAAAAATACGACTAGCTAATCAGCGGGAAATTACTCAACTGCTTGCCCTGCCTTCTGCGAAGCTGCTGCGCGTCATGAGTGAGCGTGTCAAACAACTAATCGTTAATGAAAAAGCAGCGCGGGAAATTACGGTCCATTTGGGCAGGCCATCAAAAACAATCAACGAGCGATTGGCTGAATTGCCTGGTCGATTCGCTAAACTATCCCTGTCTCAGAGGAAGGATGCGCTTACCCTTTTGCAGATTGCTCGAAAAGGACTAGAACTCGAACGAGTCTTACGAAAAAAAGGAAAAATGGCCCAAGCCGCGGCAGCCCTGAAAATCTATGAAGATGCCTTCCGAACATTCGGAGAACTCCTCCCAGAATAAGGAATAGTGGCAATATTGCCAGGAATAGCCGTACCTTTAAATACGCCAAAAACGCGTTTTCCCTTAGTTGAACGCTATGGGCTGGCAAGAAATCTATCATTCCGCGGAAGACAAATGGTATGCGATGCTGGACTCGTTAGACCAGAAAAATATTCCTGTATATCACGTCATTGACCCCATTGACAAAGTAGTGCCCAGCCTCCTCGTGGCGGGTGTTTTACTCCTCGGCGTGCTGGGGCTATTCATTCTCCCCCTCATTGGAATAGGCGGGGGAAGCGATGTCGTACTATCCTTCACCGACACGCAAGGAAGAGCTATTTCAGGATTGAGCGCGGATATTACGATTGGAAACGAATCCACTACTCGCGTAACAAATTCAGTTGGAAAAATTGTGCTCAAAGGAGTAAATACAGGAGCAGACATTTTGGTGCAAGTGGATGATGTACAATACCAAACACTCTCAACAAAGGAAAAAGTCAGCGAACGAAACCAAACACTCTCATTCACTCTCACGCCTCGCCGAGTCGTGCCCGCACTACTGACATTCCAATTCGTGGACGGGGGAAATCAAAGCTTGAGCGGGAAAACACTCTTCGTTTCCCTCGCGTGCGCGAGCGGAGCACCACTTGAACAAGCACAATACACTATCACCAATGGAATTCTAACCCTCAACACGAGTGAAGAATGCGGAACGTACGTGGGAACCATTAGTGGAAATGGAATTCAAACCAAAGATGGAGTATTATTCACGAGCGCGAATGCGATTATTTCTCTCTCCACATTAAGCACGGAAAAAGGAAAAGCAAAAATAACGGTGCGAAGCGCGGATGATGATGCGGTGCTTGAAAACATGGATGTGGAATTAATTTCCGCCCAAGGAAACAGTATTCAAACCATTACCACCAACTCTTTTGGAGTGGCCATTTTCAATGATGTTCCAGTTGGAGATTATTATGCGAGCGTGAATGATGGAGCCGGAGAATACGCACTCTCAACAACGGGAACATTTTCACTCTCAGCGAATCAAACCACGCCCGTGGATGTTTCCCTAAGCAAACAAGTGCAAGGAACCCTGCGCATTAGTGTAACGGCAAAAACAGGCAATACGTGGATTGCCAATGCGATAGTAAAACTCATTCGAAAGAGCGACAACAAATTACTCGCGAGTAAAACAACCACTACTGAAAATACGCCCATTACATTAGATGTAAGCGAGCGCGGACCATTTCTCCTTACGGCATCGCACACGGACTATTTGAGTGAGACGAAAGAAATTCCCGCAGTATCGGGAGAACAAACGGTTGCATTCGCACTCGAAAAACTGACCGCGCAAAACTCGGGAAGAATTGTCGTGAATGTCGTGGATGAGGATAATTTGAATGTGGACAACGCGCACGTCATGCTGTATGATGCCGCATCCGGATTCTTGTATCACGCCGCAAACCCGGCCATCACCGACAGCAATGGAAATGCCAAATTTATGGGAGTGCCCAGCGGAAACTATTTCGCGCGCGCCACCAAATATCCTGCTGGTCCGAGTGACTCGCCTGCGTTTCAAACCGACAAAAGCATTGCTGCCCAAACTAAACTCACGCTTACTATCGGACAAGCAGCTGTGCAAGCCATTGTAAAAGATGTGGATGGAAACCCCGTTCCATTTGCAACCGTGGAATTCTTGACGGATGGCACGGATGAATGCTTAGCTAACAAATGTGCGGTTCAAACCGATGCGTTGGGTGTTGTGAGTCGCTCATTCAAAGCCGACCGAAAAGTATACGTGCGCGCACGCGCAGCCGGATTCACCACGTATTCTAGTGCGTCCTACCAACTCTATCCCGCGCAGACACGCGTGATTGAAGTCAAACTCCCCAAAACCATTTTGGGACAAACCCCACGCATCAGTTTTGTGGACGTGAGGGATCCTGTTACCAATGCCCGCGCAACAGATATGAAATCAGGCAAGACCTATTTGGCCGTGTTTCAATTACAGGTTCCTTCAGCCCTGCAATCCCTCAATGGGGGAGGAATCATGCTGCGCGTGGGGCGCGAAGAACTCATCGAAAATGACATTCTTGCCATTACTGGAATCAACGCACCCGGCGCGGTCGTGGTGAAGGGCACTAGCTATCAACCCGGAATCAATTTCGAGGATGGAGATGAATTAAACCTCACGAATGGAAACGCCAAATGGGCAACGCTGCGTTGGAACACGATGGTGCCAGGCGTGTATGAAGTTTCTGCCCTTGTTCGCGTGTCCGAGGAAGCGAGTAACTTGGATGAGTTGCCATTCTATTATCGCGCGTGGGTAGAAGATGGTTCAACCTATTTACGCGACCCCGCGGACGTAACCTTGGGAACGAGTCAAACGAGCGCGCTGAAAGAAGGACAATACGCTGAATCGTATCAAAAAATTTATTTCAATGGAAAAAGCATTGTGTGCGACGACACGTTCTGCTATTCAGGGGAGAGCATCCTGAATGAAGATGACCAATTGCTAGTGGAAGAAAGCCCGTATGATTTGTCCATCAATAAACGTTACACGTATTCCTTTGTATTAACCTCAAATGCGACAACGGTGTATCAAGCCCCCAAACTCCGCGTGTTCGTGTCCAACGACGCGGTAGTGGCCTCGCAGGAAGTTCAATTGAACGATTATACTGTCACACGACCGGATGGACAAGAATTGCAGGGAAGCAATTTGTCAACGTATGAGATTCCAGGCGGAGGAGAAGGAAATGGATTGGATGTGGGGAGATTAGAGCAATTCAAAACCATTGTAGGAGAATTTACGTTCACCGCGAAACAAAACGCTGCCACGAATGTGGTGGTGCAGCTCATCAACCAAGGAGAAATAGTGTTTGAGCAAGTGGTTCCATTTTCCATTGCGAGCAGCAAGCAAATTCTCTTGAGTGTGGACCCCACCACGGCTGCGGCATTCATTCCCACTACATTCAATGTGCGCGTGCGCGACAGCGAAGGATTTGAAATCCAAGATGCACTCGTGAGTTTGTTGAAGATTGACCCTAATCAAATCCAACAAATTATTGCGAGACAATACACTGATATTACGGGACGCACCACGCTCAACGCGCCCCCTTCTCTGCCTAATACGCGGTTTGTGATTGATGCGGTGAAAGGAGGATATGCCTCGGATCCGGTGCGCATTGTCGTGGATGAAAATGTGGCCACGTTTACGCCCGTTCAACTCACGTTTAACTTGCCCAACTCACCCAACACGGAACAATTTTTACCATTGGATATTACGAATCAAACCCAACAAGGAATAATCATTTCGCGCGCCACCATTACGGGAGACTTCCAAGGACTCTTGTCCACGGGAGAAATGAGAAACTACGTGGAACAGTATCAAAACACCACCAGCATTTCAAGCTTGGACACGGAAACGATTCAAGTGAAAGCCAGCACCTCTGCGAGCGTGAGTTTAGTGGCAAACAAAACGCTGAAAGGAGATTTAGTGCTCACATTCAAGAACACGCAATCCAACCAGGAATGGGTGCAACTCGTGCCTCTGCAGATTAATGTGCGCGTGATTGGAGATTGTGACGAGGAAGCGATTCAACTCTCAGGCACCCCCGCGTCGGGAACACTCGCAACGACCGCATTCGATAACCGTTCGCAAACTCCTTTCCAGATTTCAAATATTTGCACGGTGGAAGGACAGCCTTACCAGATGAGAAACCTCAAAGCCAAAGTCGTGTGGAAAAGCAACCCCATCGGAAATGCCGAATTGGCCGTGACGGACATTGAAGGAAGCGAGCAAGCGCAAGAAGTCCTGCGCAGCAGCACATACACCACGCTCTTTGACACGTTCAAATCGGCCGAGGAAAGCACCTACGAAAGTATTCTTACATTTACTCCATTCCCGCAGAATATTGGACAGACGGCTGATTTCACCGTTACCATCGCAGGAGAAATTGGCTCCGGAACCAACGCGCGAACGGTTGCTAAATCATTTGATGTCAAAATTAAAGTAACCAATTTGGAAACGTGCGTGACATTCAACCCGGAGCCGGAAGAAGAAATCGTTTTGAAAAGCGATGAAGATGATGTGGAGTTTGAAATAGACACGAGTGCGTGCGGAAACGTGCCCGTGGATATTTTCTTCTGCACAGGAAGCAATAACTCCAACTGCTCTGGTGGCGCCCCAGAAGGACGATTATTTTTGTCGCAGTATAGCATCAACAATTTGTCCGGAACCAAAACCATCAAAATCAACCGACAAGGTGGAACCCTTCCGGGAAGCTATGATTTGACGGTGGATGCGTCTGTTCCGGGAGTGTCACCGTATCGCATTGCCTCATTGAACGTGAAAGTAGAAAGCGACTCATCATACGCGTTTGAAATGGAGAAGAGCGACTTTACCTTGTATCAAAAAAATGCCAAGGATGCGACCACCATCATTAATTCTCTTGTCACGGAAAAGGTGTCAGTGAAAGCGGATGAATGTGACTGGGGCAAAGCGGCAGACCATCTTACGAATGGCGATTATGCAACGGCAGTGGGTGTGGGTGCAGGAGTTTATCTCGCGACAGCCTATTATGCGGCTAGCGTGGCGGGGACTGTTGTTGTAGCATCGGCAACCGGGACTGCAACATTGACTGGCTGGGCAGCGGTGTCCGATGGATGTATCCCTTGTATCGTTGTTGCTGTGGTGGCGGTCATCGTTTATTTGGTCATTGAAGAGGCAAATCAGTGCACCGATGATATAACTGCATTCCTGCCGGACTATATTATTAATTTAGCCGGGGGAGCGAACCTCAGCAAACTGCCGCCTGATGCCATCAATATTCTCCTATCGAACAACGCTTCCACCCATGTCAAGGGAGAGTGGAACACGACGTCGTCCAACTATACGGTGGTGGATGCCCAGAACTATGTCATGACCCAAACGGTGGGCGCGGTGTTCACGAACATGACGGGTTACACTAATCCAAATCCATTATTTGCAGTTGCCACTCTGCGTGCCACCGAACATATTCATGGGGATGAAGGCCACGGAGGAAATGCCAAAGTAGAGTGTAACGATAGTACGTTTGGAATGTTCCGCGTGGGACCCGGGAGCGAACAAGGAAGCTGCAGCCCAGCATACAATAAGGTTCGCGAAGAAAAATTCCACGTGAAGTTCAGAACACAAGACGTCAACCAAACACTTCCTAAACTAAACTTTGATTCGGTGGCATGCGTTTCCGGAACTACGCTTGGTGCAACTGGAAATGGTTCCGTGCCGCAAGTCGCATTCAATTGGTCATGGAGCGACACGACGGGAATACCCATGTACGCGTGCGACGCGAGCAATCCGAATGCCATCTACTGCGATGCGACGCAATTGAATATTGACATCATGAAACGCATCAAAGCGCTGGACGACTTCCTCGCAGCCAACCAATACACGTTTGACTGCCCCACCAACCCCGCGGCGCAGCCGGACAATGCCCAATTCCCCGCCCAGCAAACCATGCAGAGCGGATTCATCGGACTCATTGCGAGCGGATATGACTTCCAAACTCCAACGAGTATTTTATACAACGGAAAAATAGAAAACAAGACAATTACTCCCCAAAATGGAACACTTACTATTGAAATGACTCCCCTCACGGGAACGGACACGAGCATCAAAACATGTACGGCAAACACGAGCGTGCCAGCCGGAGGAACCAGCGACGTTTCCTGCACCATTTCCAATCTGCCCGCACAAAAATATTCAACACGATGGACGCTCACGAGCAACACCACCACGAGCATTTCATTCTCGCAACTCACAGTGCCATTTGACATTGAAAGCTATGGGCAAGTATCCAAGGGAACATGCGAAGACTTACTCAAAACCACTGCCATCCTCAACGGTGTTCCCGGAATCAATATGTGGATTGACGCGGGTGACCCGCGATTTGCTGAAAATGTGAATGACACGAGCGTCACGTACACGCCCGCCGTGCCCAATGTGCAAGTGCTCAACCAACTCATGCACTTTGACGCGTACTTAATCCGCGATGGGTATTCCAAAGACTTTGAGAATGATTTCAGAGACTATTATTCCACGCAAGCATTTGCGGATGCCCCCGTGTGGTTCAAGGGAACCCCTACTTCGCCGGGACTCAACCGCTTCTATGGAGATGATGACGCTTTAGTGTTCAGCAACAAATATTTCAACGACACCACGCTTCCAAACGCAGGAAAGTACCGCGTGGACATTAGTGTATTCTTCGGAGACGACTGGAGATTATTAGACGCAAATGGAAGTTTGAATTCTACCATTGGAGTGGACTTCTACCACATCAAGAACCCTGTGCCCAACTCGCCATTCTATCGCTTGCCATTCAATGGACAAGTGGGATTAGTGGGAACGCAGTACAATCGCGTGGGATATGGGTTAGAGTTCATCAATGAAACAAATCCCATTAAGGTGAATGATAGTTTGGTGAAAACATTCTCAGGAGAAGAATCCTCCGCGATTGCACAAGCCAATGTGGAATATGAAAATGATTTGCGCGTGATGAACAGCGTGCCCTCCACGAGAGGAAATATTTTGGAAATAACCGCATCATCCGGAAATGCGCCTGCACGCATCGTGTTCACACCCAGCTTGGCTACTCCAACGGTGTTAAAAGTCACCAAAACTGCGGGAACGCAACCCTTCTCCGCATTCTATCACATTGCTGAAAATGGTTCTCCCATCGAAACGGGAAGCGCTCTTACATACTGGGAAGGAGCGGGAACGTGCTATGATTTTACATCCGTACCCGTGTATGAACGATTCAACTATTCTCCGGACCGCGCGGCCAATAATACGGATCGCTTGAATGCGTGGCAGTATGCGTATGGAGTAGACTGGCCATTTGCCCGACAGGGCGGCGATGAGTATTTGCGCACCATCTTCTACACGCCCGCGCAGGGAAGCTATTCCATCGTGTCTGAAACGGACTATGCTAAGTTCTTCACGGCCAACGCCGCTAGCCCATCCACGAGCCAATCATTGGATGGAGTGTCCACGATGCCCTACAATAATGCGAGCACGGTCATGGACTCTCTGCAAGACGTGTTTGATTTGGTTTCGGATGGAAAGATTTGTGTCACAGACTCCGGAAACAAGGCGCGATTCTACTGGAACCCGGAAACCGTGTACAAGCAGACGAGCCAAACGAGCATTAGTGCATTCACCAATGGGCTCGTCGCGGGACAAACATGTGTGGGTCCGCCTGTGAACGGGTAATGCGATGGGGGCCTTGCGGTGAGCATACAGGAAACCTATCACCGGTTGGAGGATGGATGGTACAACCTCCTTGACGCGGTGGACACGAAAGTACCCGTGTATGCGGTCGTGGACCCTATTGAACGAGTCGTGCCTACTTTTGCCATTCTGCTAGGGATTATTGCCGTGCTATTGCTCGGCGGGGGATATTTTATCCTAACTGGGGGAAACACCACTGCAGCCACATTGCTTGTTTTAGATGAAGATGGAAAGCCCGTGGAGGGAGTTAATCTCCAAGCAACATGGGAAAATAGTGGAAAACAAGACGCGGTGACGAATGGTGTGGGGAAGGCAACATTCAACAGCTTGCCCAAAAATATTCCCATCCAGGTAAGGGCAGAACATCCCTCATTTTCAACCAAAATGAGCACGTACACGATTGAAGAAAACAACCTAACGCTGTCACTGACTCTCTCCCTTGCACACGTCGCACCGAGCGCACTCACATTCTATTTCGTGGACAAAACAGGCATGAGTTTAGAAGGAAAAGCCCTCACGATACAATTATCATGCTCCAGCGGAAAACCACTCGACGAAGGAAACCAGCAAACAACCAATGGAATACTCACAACTACTCCCCCGCGCGAATGCGGCACCCTATTGGGAACGATTTCAGGAGAAGGGTTTGAAACACGCTCAGGGGTTCCCCTGCGCGGTGATGCGCCCATCATTGCACTTGACTCCCGCATATTGGAAAAAAGCCAATTGAAAGTGCGCGTGATGAGCGAAGAAGAAAATAGCGGAATAGACGGCGCACAAGTGGAATTATTTTCCACCGAAGGAATTTCCATTGAGCGAAAATACACCAATGGATTAGGCATTGTCCTGTTTGAAAATATCCCCCAAGGAGAATACTATGCGAGTGTGTCCACTCCAACGGGTGAATATGCTGCGGAAACCACATCCACTATTTCACTAAACACCATTTCGGGAGAAGAAATGACAGTGACTCTTTCCCGCGCGACGCAGGGAACACTATCCGTGCGCGTGACGGACCAAGCCACAGGAGAAAAACTCTCCAATGTTACGTTGAAATTATTACGCGCGGACAATCGAAGCGTGGTGCAGACATTTCTAACCAATCAAACGGGAGAAGATGCGTTGCTTGCGGTAAATGAAAAAGGGCCCTTCATTTTGTACGTGTTACATCCAAATTATTTGAGTGCGGAGAAGCAAATCCCCAGCGTTGCGGGAAATACGAGTGTAAATGTGCCCCTGGAAAAACTCACCGCACAAAATTCTGGACGAGTGATTGTAAAAGTCACCGATGAAGATGGATTTTCGGTTGAGAGTGCACGCGTCGTGCTGTATGATGCCGCATCCAAATTCATTCTGCACGGGTATGAACCCAAATTCACGAATGCAAATGGCGAAGCCACATTTACAGGAGTAAAAACCGGAAACTACTTTGCACGCGTCACCAAATATCCCGCGGGACCGAGCGATTCCCCCAATTTTTCGAGCAGCGTGAATGAAGCGACTCAAACAACGGTGAAAATGACCATTGGCACCGCCACCGTGCGCGTGCGCGTGCTGGACGCGCAAGGAGAACCTATCCCCTTCGCCAGCGTGGCATTCGAGGCTGAAGGAACAACGGAGTGCGCGGGAGGAAAGTGCCGCGTGGAAACCGATACAGGGGGAGTGGCCTCCTACACGTTCAAAGCGGACCGAAAAATATTCGCTCGCGTGAGCGCAACAGGATATGCTGCGTATGAAACCATTTCACATGCCCTAAAAGTAGGACTGCCCGTCACCATCCCGGTGGTTTTGGCGAGAAGTATTCCGGGAAACGCTCCTACGATTACGATTGCTTCTATTGTTGACATTCAAACAGGATTGCCCGCGGCGCAAATAGACAAAGGAAAGAGCTACCGCGTCACGTTTCAATTAGCCATCCCCGATGTATTGAGTGGATTGGAACGCGCAGGAGCGCACGTGCGAGTGGGAGATGAGGAATTAGTGGAAAGTGAGCGCGCGCTCATCCTATCCATCAACGCCCCGCGCGCACGCACCACCAGGGGGAGCAGTTATCAACCCTCCTCCGGATGGGTGGAAGATGAACAAAATCTCACCGAAGGAGATGCTAAATGGGCTCATGTGGAATGGCTGGCCGTGCAAGCTGGAGTGTATGAGTTTGCGGCGGTAATGCATGTGAAAAATACTGCCGCGCTGCTGGAAAATGTAAATGTGTACTACCGTGCGTGGGGAACACAAGGAACTATTTGGACGCGAACACCAATTGATTCCGTGTTGGGAGAAAATGAAAATAATGCGGGAAAAGAATCACTATATGCGAACACATTTACCCGCGTATTCGTGGTGGGAAAACCCCTCTCGTGCGAGGATGCGATTTGCTACGCGGGAGAAACCCTCACGAACTTGGACACGGGCTTGATTCAGCGCGACTCCCCCTATGCGGCTATTCCCCTCAACTCCTATCGGTATGATTTTGTGCTCGCGGGAAATAGCAATGGAACACAAACTCTTTCCCATGCGCACATTCGAGTGGTATCCCTAGGAGAAAATGGAACGAGCGGGGGGCCCGTGATTGAATCATATTCATTTGAAAACGTGCCCGGAAACACCATTCAAGAGAGCGGATTGTCCACATTCACCTTAGAAGGGAATACGGGATTAGGCATAGGAGTGGGGGACATTTCATCTACTCAAACCATTCGCGGAAGCATTGACTTTTTGGGTGCCAGCGATGCATCATCCGAAATGGTGATGCAGGTTATTTCTAATGGAGATATTGTGTTTGAACGCACCCTCTCATTTGAGGTGGGGGGATTTCAAAACATGCACATTGTTGCAAGCCCTGCAACCGTGCCTGCGTTCACCGGTTCCACGTTGAGTGTTCGTGTGAATGATACGGAAGGATTTGGAATGGCGGGCGTGCGCGTACGCGTGACAAAAATAGACGCGAGCAATGTTCATACTCTTATTGAAGAAAAATACACGGATAATATGGGAGACGTTCGCATAGATGTGCCAGCCTCCCTTCCCAATGCACGATTCCAAATTGATGCCACGCGCGGAAGCGAATCCGCATCACCAGTGTTTGTAAGTGTGGGAGCCAATGTCGTGGACTTTTCCCCCGCAACAATTGATGCTACTCTTGATGCGGTGCCAAACGCGGACACGTTTGTTGCACTCGATGCCACGAGCCTCGCGCAGCAAGAACTCACACTCACTCAGACAGCAATCGCGGGGTCTTTCCAAGGGATGCTCTCCCTAAATGATATGCAAAACTGGCTGGGACAGTATCATGGAAACCTGCGCATTTTGCCCGGAGAAACAAAGGGAATGAATGTGAAAGTCAGCACGACTCCTTCACTATCTCTCTTGGCAGGAAAAAACCTTTCCGGAAACATTATTACCATTTGGGGAAACTCCCTCAACGCGGGAACGTGGGTGCAATCCCTTCCTCTGAGTGTGACATTGGCCATTCCCACCCAATGTGATGAGTCCGCGCTCCAACTTTCAGGAATTTCAAACAGCGGAACGATTGAATTAAGCGCGTTTGAAAATCGCGTGGACAAACCATTTCAACTATTAAACGTGTGCGAAGTGAACGGAAACCCCGTGGATTTGCACCGACTCACGGCTAAAATAGCCTGGAAGAGCACGCCCATTGGAAACGTAGAATTGTCGATTCAAAACCCCGCAACGGGAGAACGCGTCACCGAAGCATTGCAGAATGGGTTTTCCACCCCGCTGTTTGAAACCGTAAACACGGCGCAGCAAACACCCTATGATGCCGTGCTCACATTCACCCCTCAACCTGGACATGTAGGAGAAAAAGCCGAGTTCACGGTCACTCTTTCCGCACAAACTGGGCAAGGAAATGACACGCAAATTATATCCGAATCATTTGACATGCGCATCATTGTAACAAACTTTGAAACATGCATCACGTATGACATTGACCGCGACGCGGGACTCGTGATGAATGCAGAAGATAATGAAACCCAATTTTCGATTGATACTACTGCATGCGGAAACGTGCCCATTGACATTGCATTCTGCACGGGAAGCACCAACGTGAATTGCTCCGGGGGCGCACCGCAAGGAAAAATATACTTGTCACAATATGCCATTACCGCGCTGAAGGGCGAAAAAACCATTCGCGTCGAACGAAAAGCATCCACGCTGCCGGGAGCATACGATATTACGGTAGATGCCCGCGTGCCCGGAACGACGTTGCGAAGGGTGGCAGCGCTGCCATTGCATGTACAGCCGCGCGAGGATTATGCGTTTGTACTCGACAAGGTAGCCTTCACCCTTTTCTCTGAAAACCCCCTCGATACGACGGCAGTGACCAACCGTTTAGTGGATGAAAAAATAACCGTGCGCGCGAGTATATGCGACTGGGATGATTCCAATAAACGAGACAGCGATACTGTGGCAGAAGAATTTGCTGTTTTTTCGACGGGAATATTCACCTACTTTGCTTTCCACGATTTTGACATTGAAAATGCCTGGAAAGCATTCTGGGACTTATTCGATGACCCGTGCGATGATTATGAGAATGGAACACTCACTGACTTCATCATCAAACTTGCCGCACCCGACGGGCTGCGCGTTGAACTGCCTGGAGATGCGATTGATATTACACTGTCTTCGAACATTTCAACCGCATTTTCGGCTGAATGGGTGTTAGACGATGCGAGTCTTGAACGTGTAGATGAAAAATGGTTTGAACATGTAGGAGTTCGAATTATCGGAACGAACACTACTCCGAGACCATCTGAATTTGGTGTGATGACGCTGCGTGCGACAGAACACATTCATGGAGATGAATTTCACACGGGAAA
>CAYZPC010000005.1:55511-62338 GCA_964480705.1 uncultured archaeon
GTCACGTGGAACTTCTGCGATGCCAGCAACCCGGAAGCCGTGTACTGCGACGCGACACAGTTCAACATTATGATGCAAAAACGACTCAAACGACTGGATGACTTTTTGGCAGCCAACCAATACTCGTTTGATTGTCCGGAAGGATTAGGAACACAGCCGGATTCACAAGTATTTGTGCGACCCACTCCCGTTCCCACTGGGTTTGTGGGCTATCACTCCTTCGGATACACGTTCCAGAGCCCCACTTCCTTGTCATTTGCAAGTACGATTGAAAATGCGACTGCTGCCGCACACGATGCCACGATGCGCGTGACCATCACTCCCATTGCGGGAAGTGGAAGCGGAAATACCCCGCCTGCGAGTGTGCAAACATGCGACGCAACAATCACCATTCCGGCAAACACCTCCGCGCCCGCTGGATGCGTTATCTCAACCATTCCTGCTGGGGCATATGTGCTGGTGTTTGATTTGGTGAGCACGAGCACGAGCAACATTGCCAGTATTGTCAACTCGAAAGTGATTGACACGCAGGAATATTCCCAAAGCTTTGGACAAACATGCGAAGGACTAGTGAAGACCACTGCACTCATCAATGGAAAGCCCGGCATCAACCGCTGGATTGACCGAAGTGATTCGGTGTGGGGAGCAACTATTAATGATAATCCGGCATTTACGAATGATGTTCCCAGCGTGGATGCGTTGCGACAGCTCATGCACTTTGATGCCTACGTAATGAAAGATGGATACACGCACGATTTTGAAAATGATTTTAGAGATTATTATTCCGCGAGCGCATTTGCCGACTCTCCCGCGTGGTTCAAAGGTTCAGGCGGAGGAGTGGCGGGAATGAATTCATATTATGGGAGCGATGACGCACTCACATTTACGCAAAAGTACGTGGATTCGTCCACCCTTTCCACGAGCGGAAAATACCGCGTGAATATAGAAGCCACGTTCACGGATGATTGGAGACTGATCGATGCGAGCGGCTCCCCCAGTGCACGCGTGCGAACCGTTTTTTACCACGCTGCCAACCCATCGCCGGACTCACCACTGTATGATTTGCCATTCAATGGACGTGTGGGTGAATTAGGAGGAGAATATCAGCGTGTGGGGTATGGTGTAGAATATGTGGATGCGCGCTCCGAAAATAGTTCAACGAGTATTCTATCGACGCAGGCACCCATTCAAACCAGCGAAGGAAGCAGTGCGATGAGCAAACTCACTATTCATGAACCAGCGACTGCGGCGCAATTGAATAGCCTCCCCTCTTCAAGAGGAAATGTGCTGACGGTATCACAAATACCTGAAACAAATGAAGCCGGAATGCAATTCACCCCCTCCTATGCCACGCCGCTCGTGCTCAAAGTAACTCACGCACCAACTGAAACACCTTTTTCGGTGTTTTATCAATTGAACGCGGGAAATGCTCCTGTGAGCACGGGAAATACTCTCACGTATTGGGAAGCGGGAGGAAACTGCTACGATTACACGGGTGTTCCTTTGTATCAGCGATTTAATTTTTCTCCCGACCGCGCGGCCACGAGTGCGGACCACTTGCCAACCACGCTGGGAACATATGGAATAGACTGGCCCCGCGCTGTCGTTGGGGGAGATGAATATTTGCGAACCATTTTCTACACGCCAACCGGTGAAGCATACGCATTCCAAACACGCTCCACGAATGCGCGTGCATTTACTCCTAATGCGGCTGCGCCATCCACCGTACAATCACTCAATGGGGTGTCGGCGATGTCATTCAACAATGCCTCGTCATCTATTCAAACTATCCAGGATGTTTTCAATTTGGTGAAAAACAACCAAGTGTGTGTGAGCAACGCGGGGACGCAAACGAAATTCTTCTGGAACCCAGCAGCCGTGTATTCGGCACCGGGGCAAGTGAATGTGAGTACATTCGTGAATGGACTCGTGGCCGGGCAGACGTGCTTGGGCCCCGCGTCGTGAAACTTTTTCCCAACATACTCAATCAACTACATAACAATTTTTTGAAGGGGTTCATTTTCCCTTGAGTGTGCACTTTTTTTCAACGAAGGAGGGGAGCATTTTATACTTGAAAAAAATACTCTGCGCATGCTCCCCCTTTACTTGATGGTGTTTCAACTCACGTCACTTTTCACGGACTTTGAAATTATCATGAAGATTGGCGGACTTCTCTATATCGTGAGCTTTGTCAAACAGCACATTCAGGACCCACTATTTTCAAACATTGCCATTCTTGGGTTATCGGCATTTTTGCTTTTTGATGTGTGGAAAATTTTTGGCTCGGCGCTGTTTTTGTATATCCTGGTTTCATTTCAAGTACTGCACACTATTGTGGATTTGAGTTTCATGCATGGGTTTGTCAAGAAACCAAGTAAAGAAGAAATGCAGCGAGCCAATGCGCAGCAAATGAGACAAGCGGAGTATGAGCGCGATTCACAGGAACGCGAAATGATGGAACGCGCTGAAGAAAATCGACGCGCGGGGGGAAGCCACGAGTATGGTGGAGAAGACTCGGATCATGGTTCACACATGTATTCGCGCGGCGCCGCAAACGCGCATCAGGGACATGGCGGAGCGCACAGCCTCTCGCGCGTGACACCTCAGCAGGTTCAGCAAATGCTCCATTCGCGCGGACACGGGGGAGGGAGGAGATAATATGTCACTCTTAGCACCCTTGCGCAGGCTCATGGGAGTATTTTATTTAGACAACTTAATCGGGGGAACACTCCTCATCATTGTCACGCTCGCCTCACTGCCATTTTTGATTGAACTCATTTTCCCGCAGATTGATATTGTGTATCGCGTCGTGCTGATTTTTGCCATCTATTCTGCGGTGACGCAAATGCTCCAAAACAATGGAACGCTCGCTCTTTTAGTGACGGGAATATTGGTGTATTTTATGGTGTTCAAGTATGGGGATATTTTCTTCTCCCTCTGGTTCATGAGCATCGTGTTCACGTACGTGGGAAGCACCATCATGGTTACCTCGGCACGCGACTTCTTGGGATTTGGAGAAGACCCCGGGCAGATGGCACACCCCCCCATGCGCTGAGCAAAGCAGGTTTAAATACACTCAGAACGGCATATTCATAGAGTCACGGGGTTAGGTAACTGGATGAATTCTTCGTTAAACGATTTTTTGGTCAAATTAGGCCTCACCGAGTACGAGGTGAAAACCCTCTCGACACTTTTTGACTTACGCGAGGCAGACTCTCCTGAAGTAGCCAAAGCGGCACAAGTGCCCAAAACACGCGTGTATGATGTGTTAGATACGTTAGTGGAAAAAGGACTCGTGGTCAAAATGTCCACCCGCCCCAAAAAATACCGCGCACTCGCTCCAAGAGAGGCACTGCACAAACTCGTGGATGAAAAGAAACGAGACTTGGAAAAATGGAGCGATGAAGCCGAAGAAATTGGAAAAGAATTGGAACGAACGCAGGGAACACTCTCAACAAGTGAAAAAATTTTGAAAGTAAAATCACGCACCGATTTCTACAAGATTCTCGCACAAGAAGTGGACACCGCGCAGAAAAAAGTTCAAGGACTTACTGCGCTGGACATGCACCACCATTTGCTGCACGATGCATTATCGCGCGCCGCACAACGAAATGTTTCCGTGAAACTCACGGGAAGCCACCCGGAAGGATTTCAAGAAGCCTCCAAAGGATGGGGGGAAAATGTGCAATTGCAGGACGCGCAGCATGGAATGCATGCGTATGTGATTGACGGGAAAAAAGTCGTCATGCTTTTATCGGATTTGAAAAAAGACCAATCGGAATACCACTTTGCCATTTGGCCCGACAATGAGGCAATGGCACAGACGATTCAACACACGTTCAACCAGAATTGGGACGAATAATACTAAAAAAAGTGAAAAATATGTCCTACGAAAAAGACGCCTACCGGTATGCCATTCGCAACGCCTTCGAACACAAAGGAAAAGCCGACGCGGGAGCGTTAATTGGGAAACTCAAAGCGCTTTATCCGGATGTGAATGTGAAAGAACTCGTTCCTTTTGCCAAAGTTGCCGCGGAAAAAGTAAATGGAATGGGAATGGATGAAATTCACGCGGAATTTGACAAATTTAATGCGGAAGGATTCGAATTAAAAATTCCTGAAAAAAAAGTGGGATTACAGGATTTGGAATGGGCAAGCGCACAACCTGTGGTGACGCGATTTGCACCTAATCCAAGTGCGCCCTCGCATATGGGGCACTTGCGACCGGCGATTTTGAGCTATTTGTATGCTAAAAAATATCATGGAAAGTTCATTCTGCGATTTGAAGACACAGACCCCAAAATCAAGAAACCATTGGAAGGAGTGGAAAAGCTGTACTTAGATGATTTAGCATGGGTGCATTGCACGCCCGATGAAATAGTCTACCAATCGGACCGCTTGAACATTTACACGGACTACATGAACCAGATTATTGGAATGGGAAAAGCATACGTGTGCACGTGCGACGCCGAAGAATGGAAAAAATTGCGTGTGAAAAAAATTGCGTGCCCGTGCCGCGAGTTGAGTGTGGAAGAAAATCAAGAACGATTGAAAAAAATGTTTACACACGAATACATGCAAGGGCAGGCCGTACTTCGAATCAAAACGGACATGAACGCCGAAGACCCTGCCGAAAGAGACTGGGCGGCCGCGCGAATCGTGGACAAACCATCCCATTACAAAGTGAAAAACGTGTACGTGTGGCCCACCTACAATTTTTCCACCGCAATTGATGACCACCTAATGGGAATTACTCTCATTATTCGCGGACAGCAACATTCAAGTAATGTGAAAAAACAAACGTGGATATACACGCATTTCGGATGGACCTATCCTCATTCGTTCCACCATGGAAAATTATCCGCGCCCGGAGTTGAATTAAGTAAAAGTAAAATGGTGGAAGGAATCAAGAATGGTACTTATTCGGGATGGGATGACCCTAAACTCTTCACGGTTTCCGCCTTGCGAAGAAAAGGATTCAGGGCGCAGGCATTCATTGACATGATGATTGATTTGGGAGTAAAAACCAGCGACACCGAGTTAAGTTTGGAACTCATGGGAAATTATAACCGCCCTTACGTGGAAAAATCCCTCAACGTGCCAATGATTCTGAATCCCATTCCATTAGAAGTGGATTTCAGTCCAGAAATGGATGTGAATCTGGATGGAAACATGGTGCACCTCTCTCAAGGAAGACAAGCCTTTTTCGTTTCAAAAGATGATGCCAAAAATTGGAAAGATGGGACACTCATACGATTGCGAAACGCGTACATTGCCAAAATAAATTCCATTGATGAGTTTCACGTGAATGCACAATTTGTGAGCACTAAAAAATTAGAAAACACGGCTCAAATTAATTGGCTGCCAGAAGGCGTGGATGTGGAAATCACTTTGCCCACGGGAGAAAAACAATTCGGCCTCGCGAAAGAAGAATTGGCCGCGTTGCACGTGGACGACGTCGTGCACTTCCCGCATTTTGGTTTTTGCAGAGTCGATGCAAAAACAGAAAAAGAAATCAAACTCTGGTTTGCCCACCCGTGAACAATTTATCTTTTTTCAGGGTAGTACTGCGGAAGCAAGAATAGGTATTCTTCCGCCAGTCTGACTTTTTTGGGGAAAAGACGCACTACATCGCGAACAAAAACTCCCGCAGCCGATGTCTTTTGGCGTGTCAAAAAATCAATGGCACCGGGCGTGCGCATCAACCGGGAAAGTTCACTCGCGAGGCGGACACGCTCATGAGCGGGAATGCGTTCGAGTATTCCCCCTAGCGCGAGCGAATGAGCGGTCAGGCGAGGCTCCCATTTTTTTTCCACGCGGCGCGTACGACTGGCGGCGCGAACAGATGGTTTAGGGTGGGGGACGCGGCGATGCTTTGGAGGTCGGCGACCAGGATTATTTTGGTTGGGCATGCGGAGGTTAGCTATTTTTTCATATAAAAAAGTAGGGGGAGAAAGGGATTTATTAGGGCGAAAAAAGCACTGCTAGTGCATGAATCGCCCTGGGATATGGAAATACTCTCCTTTTTTACCGCAGCCAAGTGGAAAAATCATTTCCATGAATGAAGGAAACACCACGCTGGTGGAGAGTGTGCATCGTAAAAATATTTTTTTCAAACTTGAATATGAAAATCCTACCGGTTCGTTCAAGGACCGCGGCTCGACGGTTGAAATATCGCATGCTAAAGCAAATGGTTTCAAAAAAGTGGTGTGTGCGAGCACGGGAAACATGGGTGCCAGCGTGTCCGCATATGCGGCGCGGGCAGGAATAGAAGCAACCATTTGTGTGCCAAGGCATGTGCCTGAAAATAAAATGAAACAAATACTCGCATATGGCGCAAAACTCATTCATGTGAATGGGGATTACAATGAGGCGTTGAAAAAAACATGGGAGATTGCGAGCCGGCAAAAAGGGTTCATGCTCACGGGAGATTACCCCTTGCGCATGGAAGGGCAGAAGACGATTGCGTTTGAGATTGTTGAACAACTCAATGGAAAAGTTCCTGACCAAATTATTGTGCCGGTGGGAAACGGCACACTCTTAACAGCCTTGCACGCGGCATTTGTGCAAATGAAACAAAAAAAAATGGTGAAAAAAATTCCCGCATTAATTGGAGTGCAAGCCGAGAAATGCTCCCCCCTCGTGGATGCATTTGAGAAAAAAACGATCCATTTTACCGTGAAAAAGAACCCCCACACGATTGCAGGGGCAATAGAATGCGGAAATCCCATTTATGGACAGGAAACACTGGGGTGCGTTCACGAAACACACGGAAAAATGCTCGCGGTGAGTGAGAAAAGAATGAAAGAGGCTAAACTCGAACTCGC
>CAYZPC010000005.1:62438-65512 GCA_964480705.1 uncultured archaeon
GTGAACGCGGTGCTGACGGACTCTTCCATCAAAGTGTTTGCGGTGGCACCGGACGGAACCGCGCTGGATGCTAAACTTTCGCTCAAAATTACTTCCGGAACGGGAGTAGTCTGGTCAAGCGTATCCGGACCATTAGTGGGAACGGCGACGCAGAGCACGGAAAAGATTGCTGTGCGCGTGGCTAAAAATTATTCAAGCGAAGTGGACTCGTATGATTATTTTTTTACCATCGATTCGGACGCGAGTGTAGTGGATGGTCCGAGTGCGGGAAGCGCGCTCGCATTGTTAGTGGTGAGTGCCCTGCAAGACAAAAAAATTCCCACAAATGTAGGGCTCACTGGCACCATCACCAACAACGGGGAAGTGGGTCCGGTTGGGGGAATTTTTGAAAAAGCTAAAGAAGCCGCAGAGAATGGAATCAAACTCTTTCTCATCCCGCGAGGAGAATCAAAGCAAGTAGTAAAATTTCCGGATGGAGTGAAAAACATTAGTCTTCCCGAATATGCTTTAGAAGAGTGGGGAATGAAAGTCGTGGAAACAGGAACATTAGACGAAGTGCTGCACTACGCATTCACCGATATTTCCAGCATTGATATTTCACAAACCACCCCGCCGGAGGAACCTGCCTACATTCCGGAAAAAATAACCACGAATGGTGTGGTGGAACCAATGAAAGTTTTGAATCAGAAATTTATTGAGCAAACGAGAGACGAATTGAAGCAAGCGCAAGCGGCGTTGAATCAAACCCTTTTGGATGATGAGGGGCTCATTGAGGTGTTGTCGCGCACGCTCGGGGATTCGGAAAAAACAGTGAATGAAGCTGAATTGCTCGTGCAGAATGGGTATCAATATTCGGCGGGAAATTACACGTTTTTGTCAAAAGTGAATGCGTTCTTTGTACATGATGTGGCGGAGAATCCTGAACTATTGGATTTGGAAGACGATGCATTATTGCAACGCGTGAATGAATTGGAAAAAATGGTGGATGCTCACCAAAAAATTCTCGAAAGCACCGTTCCCATTGAGGGAGTGGAATGGTATATTGCCGCGCAACAACGACTAACATGGGCAGAGTTAGAAATAAACAAGCTGCAGGATTCTCCAACGATTGTGGTGGTGACCGAAGATGCGGTGCACGCGCAGGCCGTGGCACGCGTGCAGGATTATGAGTTTGCGCGCGCATGGTATGAGTCCAGCCAAGAATTTTACGCGATTGCGCTGCAACTTAGCACGAAAGGACTGAAGAGCCAGAGTCCGTTTGTAGATTACTATGGTGACTTTTTAGAAAACTCTCAAAATGGATTAGATATTATCTCGGAAGCGGAAGGAGAAGACGCTCGACGAAGGTTGGATGCAGCGGTGCTCGACCAAGCGGGATTGAGACACTTATCCGCGGCAATGAATTCAGCATCCTCGCTCGCACTCATCAACTCTACCCTTATTCAAAATGATTCCAACTCGGATGTGCGCGAGGTGTTAGAACAAACCATTGCGGAATTGGAAGATAAAATGGAAATGGAACCCACTCGGTATGCGTGGCCGCGCTTGTATTTGGACCACGCGAAATACTATTTGAACTCGGCTAATTATTATGCGAACGCCGCTCAAGGAGCGTCCGCGGCGAACAATTTGAACAGCGGACTCGCGCTTGCCCTGCTGGCGGAAAACACGTACGAAGTCACGAAGGATGTGCAGGACTATTACGACCAACTCCCCAATGAGCGATTTACTCCCCTCGCGAGTGTAAATGGTTCAAGCACGAATGGAAGTTCAAGCGGGGGGACGATTCCCTTGTCGATTGGGCCGGACGGGACAGGAAGCATCGTGGTTCAAGCGAATGGAGGGAGCATACCTCTCACGGGAATACTGCTTGCGGTGGCATTGTTTTTAGCCGTGGTTGTGGTGGCTTCCTATATCTCCAAGCGTGGAAAACGTGTGTTGGAAACCCCGCTGTCAGCGGTTTCTACGGCCCCCTCTCACGGTTTCCCTGTCCTCATGCGTGTGGACCAGCTGGAAGCCCAATTAATGGCTGCCCGGCAAGGTTTGAGGCACGCGGAGCACCGTTTTAAGCAGGGAGAGCTCTCTAAGACGGCCTACGCGGAAATGGCCACTCATTATCAGAGTCAGCTTCGCGGAATCACGAAAGAGCTTCGCGGGGCCAATCTTGAATTGAGGGCGCATGATACAAAAACAGGTTTGGCGAAACCTCTTCCAAAGGTTTCAAGCACAATCTTGGACAGTAAACAAAACAGGAACGAAACCAAAAATAAAAAATCCTCCAAAAAGTGGCCGATTAAGAAAAAAGTAAGCAAGACTAAAAAGGAAAAAATGTAACGTGAACATATGGAAATCACGGAAACACTTTACGTTACCACTCGCAAGCAATGGCGAGCATGGCTGAAAAAAAATCACGCGAAGAAAAAAGAAGTGTGGCTGATTTATTACAAAAAAAATTCAGGAAAGAAACGCATTCCATACGTGGACGCGGTGAAAGAAGCATTGTGTTTCGGATGGATTGATTCCACTGCGAAAGGAATTGATGACGAAAAATACGCGCAACGATTTGGTCCGCGGCGAAAATGGAGTCCTATTTCCCCACTGAATTTGGAACACATCCGCGAATTGCTGCGCGAGAAAAAGATGACGCCTGCGGGAATGATTCACCTCACAGGGAGTGAAAAAACGTCCAATGAAGACGCGCATGCGGAGTTGAAAAAGAAACATGAGAAATTAATTATCCCCAAAGACGTGGAGCGCGCGCTGAAAAAAGATCCGGAAGTGTGGAAAAACTTTCAAGCGTTTCCCGAGAACTATAAACGCATTCGCATTGGGTGGTTTGATGTGCGAACGCCCGCGCGAACAGATGTGTGGAAAACGCGCTTGGATTATTTCATCAAGATGACAAAGAAAAATAAACGATTTGGAACGATTAAAGAATAATTTTTTTTGAAAAAATAAAATGAATCAGAAAGAGAATGAGAAAAAACTAAAATGTGGGAGATTTCTCCCCCACATTTTTGAAGTCAAAAAATTATCCGAATAATCCGGCCAATCCGGCAGCGGCTTCTTCTTCA